>JBJFGJ010000189.1:0-2214 GCA_051892575.1 Alloprevotella sp.
ATCGAAGGCGTCGGTCTCGACCCGCGCATCGGCACCCACTACAACAACCCCTCCTTCGGCTACGGCGGCTATTGCCTGCCCAAAGACACCAAGCAGTTGCTGGCCAACTATCGCGACGTGCCCGAAAACCTCATCGAGGCCATCGTCGAGAGCAACCGCACGCGCAAAGACTACATTGCCGACGCCGTACTGCGCAAGGCCGGCTACTACAACTACTACGGTCACTCCACCTACGACGCCACGAGCGAGCACACCTGCACCATCGGCGTCTACCGCCTGACGATGAAGTCCAACAGCGACAATTTCCGCCAGTCGGCCATCCAGGGCATCATGAAGCGCATCAAGGCCAAGGGCGCCGAAGTCATCATCTATGAGCCCACCCTTGCCGACGGCACCACCTTCTTCGGCAGCCGCATTGTGGGCGACCTCGCCGCCTTCAAACGCCAGAGCCAGGCCATCATCGCCAACCGCTACGACGCCTGCCTCGACGACGTGGCCGACAAGGTCTATACGCGCGACTTGTTCAGAAGAGACTAAGGCTCGTCAAGGCAGCACAGCTGGGTCGGCTATTATCTGCTCAACGTCAAAGACCGATCAAGCCCTCCTACCCAAATTTCTTTGAGATTTGCGGCTCCGCTCGGCAGAACAATCGAACAAGTTCGTTGTTCTGCTCTCACTCCTACCCAAATTGTTGCCTTTTTCCCAATCACACAATCACGCGCCTCTAACCATCTGACAATAAACAAATTGTGGTGACTGGACGCTCCAGTCACCACAATCACACTTCAGACCACGCCTTTCAGCGTCGCACCACCGCAAAGAGGTTGCCATAGCGCGTATGGCGCCGCGGCACGTGCAGCAAAGTCAGCGTGGCGCATAGTTTCCTGACCGACACACCTTCGGCCGCCAACCGTCTTTTCCGGCCCATTTCGTCGAAAATGGCCGTGGCCGACAACCACTCCACACCTTCGGCCTCCACATCGTCAGCCACATTGAATTTTTCGAGAAAAACCTCCTGCACAGGCGATTGTCGATAAAACCGACGGTTGTTCTGTTCAATTTCATTTTCCTCTTCTTTTGTGAAAAACACGGGCAGTCCCATTCGGATTTCCGCCATCAGTTGCGCGTAAAGCATTTCATAATCAATGCCTTCGCGACTGATGCAACCCTTCACCTCCACACAAAAGAAACGGCGCGAACCCGTAGGGTCGGTGAGCAATTCCGTGTAGTTGCTCGTGGCGATGAACGAACAGAGCCGCGGCACCTCCACCATGGCGCGAGAGTAGGGCACTTGCTCTTTCACCGTCGCCATTTGTATGAGGTTTTTGAGCGTACCCATCTGCCGCTCGCTGTAGCGGTCAAACTCGTCCATGTTGACCAGCGCCAGACGGCCCAGTTTCTTTTCCGCGTGCGCGTCGCTCGTCAAGTCGAACTTGTCCGTGTAAAACGCCCTCAACTCAGGCGGCAACAGATTTCGGCAAAACGTGCTCTTGCCCAGTCCCTGCTGCGTACTCACCAATATCGGTGCCATCTGATTGACCGCCGAGGGCCCTTGACCCATCCCCGTCTGCCAGCCGTTCACCATCCAGCGCATCCACACGCCAAAAGCCTTGATCCATAGCGGGTCGTCGCTAATCCGCAGGGCCAATTCCGTCAGACGGTCAGTGCCGTCCCATTCAGGCAAACCTTTGAGATATTCCGCAATGGGGTTATACTCAACCACTTGCGACGAATTGACATAACGCGTCACCGCACTCGGAAAACACAGCGGATAAACCTCCTTCACCCGCATCACGATGTCGTTGCCTTTACGCTTCGTCAACGGTCTGAAACGCGCCTCAGGCCCCTCATCCCTTTCGCGAAATTCCACCATGCGGTCCAGTACATTATACCGCAACTCCCACCGCTCTGCAATCAGCCGGCCAATTTGTTCGTCCGTCGGCAGACCTTTTGAAACAGACGGTCCTTCTGAATGTAACTTATTCTTTTCCAAACCTTTCTGGCCATTGTTCACCAAGTCCTTGCACACGTTGGGGCGTTTGCGTTGTGACTTTTGCCATTGCCAAAACCGTTTGGCCACATTGATAATATACGTATAAAACATTTTAGATATATTTTGGGGTAATGTCTCAACCCTCTTGCAGCACCAGCCGGCAAGGCCTGCAAGCATCGGAGACACTGCAAAAATACATTCCCCAAAATGCTGAAATCAAG
>JBJFGJ010000190.1:0-8924 GCA_051892575.1 Alloprevotella sp.
CCAGGGAGAGGGCGTACCTGTCCATTGCTGATCGAAATCAGCCCACGCGGCGCTACTGAAGCTAATCAGCAGCGCGAATAATAGATAAAATTTACGCATATAATTATAAAATTGATTGGTGAATGTGCGCGTTATTCCCACTCGCTAATGGGAACGAATGTGCCAAGAGAGGGCAAAGACAATAAATTGGTGGGATTGGGCTCTGCCGCAGATAATGGCGTATGTCAATGAGACACAGTGGCATTGATTGGTGCTAACCACTGCTTTACGCCTGCAAAAGTACTAACAAAGGTCAACTAATCACCCCCCCGACTGTTAAAAGATGTTTTAACAGCTCTCGGCGTGCCATTTTTAACAATTCGAGACGTTGTGTCGAAGGCCAGCATACTCCTATAATATATATACGCGCGCGAGAGAAGGCAGCGGTCGGGCGCGTGAGGGATGGGCTGCAAAGAGACGAGGTTGTGACGGCGTGTATGGGGCTAACGATGAGCTTTTTGCACGAAGTGAAGCAAATACGCGGTTTTTTATGTACTTTTGTGCCGTATTATGCGTCGGTGGCGACAAAAAATCCACAAAAGCGGCCGCCGACACGCCCACACACGACAAACAATAACAAAAACACATACAATCATGGCACAAGAAGACGTATTCAAGAAAATCGTTTCACACTGCAAGGAATACGGTTTTGTTTTCCCCTCCAGCGACATCTACGACGGACTGGGCGCAGTCTACGACTACGGACAAAACGGCGTGGAGCTTAAAAACAACATCAAGCAATACTGGTGGCAGTCGATGGTGCTGCTCCACGAAAACATCGTGGGACTCGACGCCGCCATCTTCATGCACCCCACGGTGTGGAAGGCCTCGGGACACGTCGACGCCTTCAACGACCCCCTCATCGACAACCGCGACTCGAAGAAACGCTATCGCGCCGATGTGCTCATCGAAGACCAGATAGCCAAATACGACGAGAAGATTGACAAAGAGGTGGCCAAAGCCGCCAAACGCTTCGGCGACAAGTTTGACGAGGCTCAGTTCCGCGCCACCAACGGCCGCGTGCTGGAGACCCAGGCCAAGCGCGACGCCCTCCATCAGCGCTACAGCGACGCCATGAACGCCATGGACCTCGACGAACTGAAGCAAATCATCCTCGACGAAGAGATTGTCTGCCCCATCAGCGGCACGCGCAACTGGACCGACGTGCGCCAGTTCAACCTTATGTTCAAGACCGAGGTGGGCTCTACGGCCGACGGCGCCTCAACCATCTACCTGCGCCCCGAAACGGCCCAAGGCATCTTCGTCAACTATCTCAACGTGCAGAAGACCGGCCGCATGAAACTGCCCTTCGGCATCGCCCAGATCGGTAAGGCCTTCCGCAACGAGATTGTGGCCCGCCAGTTCATCTTCCGTATGCGCGAGTTTGAGCAGATGGAGATGCAGTTCTTCGTGAAGCCCGGCACCGAGCTCGACTGGTTCAAGAGCTGGAAACAGACCCGTCTGGCCTGGCACCAGGCTCTGGGCTTTGGCAACGAAAACTACCGCTTCCACGACCACGAGAAGCTGGCCCACTATGCCAACGCCGCCAGCGACATCGAGTTCCGCCTGCCCTTCGGCTTCAAAGAGATTGAAGGCATCCACTCACGCACCAACTACGACCTCTCGCAGCACGCCAAGTTCTCGGGCCGCAAGATTGAATATTTCGACCCCGAAACCAACGAGAGCTACACGCCGTATGTCATCGAGACCTCGATTGGCGTGGATCGTATGTTCCTCAGCGTGATGTGCCACAGCTATGAAGAGGAAAAACTCGACAACGGCGAGACCCGCGTAGTGTTGCGTCTGCCAGCCGCCCTGGCTCCCGTGAAGCTCGCCATCCTGCCCCTCGTCAAGAAAGACGGACTGCCCGAAAAGGCACACGAAATCCTCAACGACCTCAAATTCCACTTCAACTGCAAATATGAGGAGAAAGACAGCATCGGCAAGCGCTACCGCCGCCAGGATGCCATCGGTACGCCCTATTGCATCACCGTGGACCACGACACGCTCAAAGACAACTGCGTGACCCTGCGCGACCGCGACACGATGACGCAAGAACGCGTGCCCATCGACCGCCTCTGCAGCCTGCTCGAGGACAAAGTGAGCCTCACCTCATTGCTCAAGAAAATCCAATAAAGTCTATGCGACTTCTGTCACACCTGAAACACACCGCCACCGGCGTCGCACTGACCCTCGGTGCCCTGCTGACGCTCGCTGCCTGCTCGGAGTCTGACCCCGTGGAGGCTGTGGAATACCAAGACTGGCAAGCCCGCAACGCCGCCGACTTCCAGCAGCAACTGGCCAAGGCCAAGACGGCCGTGGCTCAGGCCAAAGCGCAATATGGCGCCGCCTGGGAACAACACTGCCCCTGGCGACTCCTGCGCAACTATGCCATCTCCGACACCATCGGCGGCACGTCGACCGACACCGTCGTGGTGGAAATCCTGCGCCACGGCACAGGCACCGTCTCGCCCATCGCCACCGACTCCGTCCGCGTCAACTACATCGGCCGCTATATGCGCAATGCCTTGAGCGACAACGAAGAGAGCCGCCTCAAAGGCGAAATCTTCACCTACACCGGTGTGAGCAAAGACAGCGCCGACGTGTTCAACCCCAATTACAGCAGCCCCGTGACGCTCTACACGACCGGCACGGTGACCGGCTTCGCCACCGCCCTGCAACACATGCACATCGGCGACCTTTGGCGCATCTGTATGCCCCAAGAGATGGGCTACGGCTCGTCATCGTCCAGTGTGCGGGCCTATTCCACGCTCTACTACGACCTTGAACTCGTCGGCATCTATCCCGTCGGCACCAAGCCCGGCGCTAAACCATAATCGGGCGACACCATTAGACTCCTCTCTTTATGATTAAGGCCATCATATTCGACTACGGCGGTACGCTCGACACCGACGCCCGCCACTGGGCACACGTGCTCTGGGAGGGCTATCGCCATGTCGGGGTACCCGTGAGCGAAGAGCAATTCCGCGAAGCCTATGTCTATGGCGAGCGTGCGCTGGCCCGCAACCCCATCATCGCGGAGACCGACCCATTCCACACGCTTCTGGTCAAGAAACTCATCCAAGAGACCGACTGCCTCGTGGCACAAGGCTATTGGACGCCGTCGGCCGCAGAGCGTGAGGCCGTGGTGAATGGCGTGGCCGACTATTGCAATGCCTATGTCGTGCGCAACATGCACACCACCCATCGTGTGCTCGACAGTCTGCGCCAACGCTATCCCTTCGTGCTCGTGTCCAATTTCTATGGCAATGTGCAGGCCGTGTTGCGCGGCTATGGTCTCGACGCTTATTTCCCCAAGATAGTGGAAAGTGCCGTGGTGGGTGTGCGCAAGCCCGACCCTGCCATCTATCGCCTCGGCGTCGAGGCCGCCGGTGTGGCGCCCGAAGAAGCACTCGTGGTGGGCGACAGCTACGGCAAAGACATCGTGCCGGCCAAAACCGTCGGCTGCCGCGCCGTGTGGTTGCGCGGTGAAGGCTGGGCGCCCGAAACCGTAGATGAGTCTCTGCCCGACGCCATCATCTCCACCTTGGCCGACCTGCCCGACGCCATTGAGCGATTGGCTGAAGATAAATAAGACAAGAAAACGCCGGACTCCGGCGTTTTCTTATTATTGCTGTCCGGTAAACAGTTCTAATGATTTAATTTTTTGATGTTTGTGGCGGATAAGCCCCTCTCGAGCATATTAAGCGGGCTGAAAGCCCAATCAAATCCGACGAAGGAGGTTGAGGAATGACTTTCAGCCATTCCATCTACCATAACAAAACTTTTACCGGACAGCAATATTTTTTATTGGCCAACTTTGCAGATATTCCCGATTATAATCGGTAAAATCTGCATCTCTTGCTTGTTTTCCCGAGTATAGTTGGTTATTGGAGCTTCTTTCCCTATGATTTTGGTTTTGTTTTCTGTCTTGTCTTTATGTAAGTCTTTATATAGGTCAATAAAAGCCGCAAAAATTTGTCGGTTTGTATAATTATTCGTAAAATTGCATCCGATTTGCCACTTTTGCTCGGTCTTTTCTGACTAAAGTCTATAAAGACGTGTCGTGGCACTATCCAAACCTACCGTCTCATGCTAACTCTTGATTTAGTCTACAAGGCGTCTACTGTGTTGAGCAACGTCATACGCAAGACGCCTCTGATACCTACAGATAAGATTAACCCCGAATGCAACGTCTATCTTAAGCCCGAAAACCTCCAGGTCACCGGTTCGTTTAAGGTGCGCGGTGCAGGTTTCAAGATTTCCCAGCTCTCAGACGAAGAAAAGGCGCGTGGCGTCATTGCCTGTTCGGCAGGCAACCACGCACAGGGTGTGGCTTTGGCCGCTCGCCGATATGGCATACCGGCCCTGATTTGTATGCCGGCCGGTGCGCCCATCAGCAAGGTGGAGGCCACGCGCGATATGGGTGCCGAGATTTGTCTCGTGCCCGGAGTCTACGACGACGCCTATGCCCGTGCCATTCAGCTCAACAAAGAGAAGGGTATGACCTTCATCCATCCCTTCGACGATGAGCAGGTCATTGCCGGCCAAGGCACCATCGGTATGGAAATACTCGGCGAGCATCCCGACATCGACGTGGTGTTCGTGCCCATTGGCGGCGGCGGTCTGGCCAGCGGCGTGGCCTTTGCCGTCAAGACCCTCAAGCCCAGTGTGCGTGTCATTGGCGTACAGGCCGAAGGCGCAGCCAGTATGAAAGGCAGCCGCGACCACAACCAGATAGAGTCGCTGGCCTCCGTGCTCACCATTGCCGACGGCATCGCCGTGAAAGAGCCGGGAGTGCACACGTTTGAGCTTTGCCAGAAATACGTCGACGAGGTGGTGACGGTGAGCGAAGACGAAATCTGTGCCGCCATCCTGACGCTCATCGAGCAGCACAAGCTCATTGCCGAGGGCGCGGGCGCCGTGAGTGTGGCCGCGGCCATGTTCAACAAAGTGGAACTCAAGGGCAAAAACGTATGCTGCATCGTCAGTGGTGGCAACATCGACGTGACCATCCTGAGCCGTGTCATCAACCGCGGTCTGCTCAAGGGCGGCCGCACCACCGAGATGCTCATCGAAATGCCCGACCGTCCGGGCTCGCTCTTGGGGCTTTGCAATGTCATCTGCCGTTTTGGCGCCAACATCATCTCCATCCACCACGAGCGCAACGGCGAAAGCCCCGACGTCAACTCCTGCAACCTCCGCGTGGTGCTCGAGACGCGCAACCAGCAGCACATCCGCGACATCCACGTCGGCATTGAGGCCGCCGGCTACGATATCTTGCAGGAGAAATAACACACGACGACAATAATTATCACCATAAAAAACCTACCTACACAAATGAAAGCTTCAGAAGTAATCGAAACGCTCAAACGGCGTTTCCCGGGAGAGCCTGAGTATATCCAGGCCGTAAGCGAGGTGCTCGACACCATCGAAGAGGAGTACAACAAACACCCCGAGTTTGAGTCGGCCAACCTCATTGAGCGTCTGTGCATCCCCGACCGCATCATCTCGTTCCGTGTCACTTGGACCGACGACAAAGGCCGCATCCAGACCAACATGGGCTATCGCGTGCAGCACTCCAACTCCATCGGCCCGTACAAAGGCGGCATCCGTTTCCACAGTTCCGTGAACCTCGGCATCCTGAAGTTCCTCGCCTTCGAGCAAACATTCAAGAACTCACTCACCACCCTGCCTATGGGCGGTGCCAAAGGCGGTAGCGACTTCTCGCCCCGTGGCAAGTCAAACGCCGAAGTGATGCGCTTCTGCCAAGCCTTTATGACCGAGCTTTGGCGCAACATTGGTCCCGACACCGACGTGCCTGCAGGCGATATCGGCGTGGGCGGCCGTGAAGTGGGCTATATGTTTGGTATGTATAAGAAACTTGCCCGCGAACACACCGGAACGCTCACCGGCAAGGGCCTCGCCTTCGGCGGTTCGCTCATCCGTCCCGAAGCCACCGGCTACGGCAACGTCTATTTCTTGCAAGAAATGCTCAAGACCCGCGGCATCGACATCAAGGGCAAGCGTGTCTGCATCTCAGGTTCGGGCAACGTGGCCCAATACACTGCAGAGAAACTCATCGCTTTGGGTGCAGTGCCCATCACCATGTCCGACTCCGACGGCTACATCTACGATCCCGACGGCATCACCCGCGAGAAGCTTGACTATATCATGGAGCTCAAAAACCTCTACCGCGGCCGCATCTATGAATATGCCGACAAGTATCCCGGCGTGAAATACGTGGCCGGTGCCCGTCCGTGGGGCGAGAAGTGCGACATCGCCATGCCTTCAGCCACACAAAACGAGATTGACGGCGAAGACGCCCGTCAGCTCCTGGCCAATGGCGTGATTGCCGTGTCTGAGGGTGCCAACATGCCCTCAACGCCCGAAGCTGTCGACGCCTTCCTCGAGGCCGGCATCCTCTACGCTCCGGGTAAGGCTGCCAATGCCGGCGGTGTGTCTGTGTCGGGTCTTGAAATGACACAAAACGCCCAGCACCTCTCTTGGACGGCCGAGGAGGTAGACCAGCGCCTGCACCTCATCATGGAAGACATCCACGCCCAGTGCGTGAAATACGGCCAGCGTCCCGACGGCACCGTCAACTATGTGCGCGGTGCCAACGTGGCCGGCTTCATGAAGGTGGCCAGTGCCATGATGGCTCAGGGCATTCTCTAAGTCAAATCGGAAATTAGCAATAAAAAAACAACCGCGTTCAGGTCCGCTTGAGGGACTTGAACGCGGTTGTGGTGTTTATGAGAGGGACGCAGAGAGAAGGAGTATTTCCTGCGCGGTCTCTTACGCCCTTTCAGGGCTTGCAGACCCGCTCAAAATATTATTGGGGAGGCGACCTAACGTCTCAATGCAGGGTCTCTCTATACCCAATTTTTTACCTTTTCTCCAATCACACAGTCACAAGGTTTGTAACTGCGCGAGGATGAGGCTGTTGCTGTGATTGGACGGCTGGTGGCGTTTCCAATCACGCCAATCACGGCGTGGTGACTTAAAGCGCTTCCTCTTCGACGCCTTCGGGCGCTTCTTCGGCACCTACTTCTGCGGGTTCTTCCATCACAGAGTCGTCGTCGGCAACTTCGCCGCCGGTGGAGAACTCGCTGTCTTCTTCGATAAATTCGTCGACAGGGATGTCTTCAAGCTCGTCGGTCATTTCTTCGGCGCCAAAAGGCACTTTCTCCATAAAGAACTGGCCGTAAAGACCGAGCAACAGGGCCACCGAAACCACACCGGCACACACCCAGCTCCAAGAGCGGGCAATGCAGTTGGGCGTTTCGCCCTCGGCAGGTGAGGAGAAACAGAAAGCGGCCACGGCTGCCGGCAGATAGAAGAACAGGGCGGCTGCAGCCAGGAGGCAGATGGCGATGGCGTTTTGGGTGTCGGTGCTGTCGCCAAGCATCAGCATGATGCCGATGCCGGTGCAGAGCAACACGAACACGGGCGACACGGCGTAGGTCAGGGCCAGTGTGTGGAGGCGGCTCGTGGTCTTGCCCATCATGCGGGTGCCGAGGATGACACTGAACACGAGGTTGCAGAGCAGGGGCAGGATGAAGAAGAAGGCACAGACGCCCACCATGACGATGGATGAGGTTTCAAGGTCGAGCGACACCAGGAGGTGGGGCAGGAGGGAGCCCGTGATGGCCATGCAGAGGTTGCAGACGAGCAGGCCCGTGATCCACGCTCTGAGGCCCAGGCCGGCGTGGCGCAGACCTTCACGCACATAGAGTGCCGAGCATACCGACACGGCGCCACCGATGAAGAGGGGCACCCACGAGGGGAGGAAGTTCAACACGCTCATGCCCTTTTCAAGCCCTTCCATACCGGTTTCGTTGGTAGTCATCAGGACGACGATGCCTATCAGGAACCACACCATCGTGGCGATGAGCAGCCCGGCGGCCGACAGATGCATGTACTTGCAGAAGGGCCAGACCAGGTTGGCACGCTGCGACGTCGCCGTTTGGGCGTTTGTTTCGATTGTCTCTTTCATTTTGTTGTAGTGTAGTTTTATGTGAATGAAATTTGTTGTCGTCAGATGGCGCGTGTGGCCTGGCTGAGCCAGCGTCGGTCGGCCTCGTCGGTGAGGTGGGGCATCAGCGTGGCGCACACGTGCGCGTGATAGTTGTTGAGCCATTGGCGCTCGTCGTCGCGCAGCATGGCCGTGACGATGGGGCGCGTGTCGATGGGGCAAAGCGTGAGTGGACGGAAGGTGAGGAAACGGCCGAAGTCGGTCTCGCCTGCCTCGATGGTGAGCAGGGTGTTTTCGATGCGCACGCCAAAACGTCCGGCCACGTAGATGCCGGGTTCGTCGGTGATGGTCATGCCGGCGCAGAACGGCACGGTGGTGCAGCCGCGCAGGTTCTTGCGCACCTGTTGCGGGCCTTCGTGCACGGTGTTGATATGTCCCACGCCGTGGCCCGTGCCATGGCCGAAGTCGTAGCCCTCTTGCCACATGGCATACCGGGCAGCCAGGTCGAGTTGCAGACCGTTGGTGCCTTCGGGGAAGCGGCAGCGCGACAGGGCGATGTGGCCTTTGAGCACGAGCGTGTAGACGCGGCGCTCCTCGTCGCTGACGGGGCCCAGGGCAATGGTGCGGGTGATGTCGGTGGTGCCGCAGTCGTAGTGCGCACCGCTGTCGAGCAGCAACAGTCCGCGGGGCTGGAGTGTGGCTGCCGTTTCGGGAGTGGCCTCATAGTGCACAATGGCGCCGTGAGGACCGTAGCCTGCAATCGTGGGGAAACTCAGTCCGATGTAGCCCGTCTGTGCGGCTCTCAATGCCGTGAGGCGTTCGTCCACCGTCACCTCCGTCACGTTGCCGTCGGCCACGTGCTCGTCGAGCCAGCGCAAGAATTGCACCATCGCCACGCCGTCGCGCA
>JBJFGJ010000191.1:0-2174 GCA_051892575.1 Alloprevotella sp.
TGTGAGCAGGTCGAACCAGTCGGTGTTGACCGTCTCGTAACGCTGCACTTCGCTGAGGAAGGTGTTGTAGTCGGTCTGTCCGGTCTGATAGCGGTAGTAAGCGCCTTCGTAGCCCACCATCGGCATATTTTGCGGGAACACATAGTGCAGGTCGGTGAGGTCCTTACCAAACTGCACACGCTCTTGCGAGTTCATCAGCTTGATGTTCTTGTCTGAATAATGCGGCCGGCGTGTGATGGTGGTTTGGTTTGAATATCTCACCGTGGGCTTGCCCACTTGGCCTTTTTTCGTCGTCACCACGATGACACCGTTTGAGGCACGCACACCATAGATGGCCGTGGCGGCGGCGTCGCGCAACACGTCAATGCGGTCGATGTCTTCGGGGTTGATACCGGAGATGGCATTACCCACATAGTTGATATAGTCAGGGTCGTTCAACTGGTCGGTGCTGACGTTGACGGGGTCTTGCAACACGAAACCGTCAAGCACCCAGAGCGGCTCACGATTACCTATGATAGTAGACGTACCGCGCACACGCACACGACCGGTGGCGCCGGCCTCGCCTGAGTTGTTGGTGAATACGAGGTCGGGGATGCGGCCTTCGAGTGCCATATCGATGGTGGTCATGTTGGGCATAAGGATGTCGTCCATCTTGACCGAAGTGATGGCTGCCGTATTGTTGCGCGGGTCAATTTTGTGATAACCGTTGGTGATGACGGCTTCGCCCAGCAAGTTGTCCGAGGTGGTGAGCATCACGTCGCGCTGCAGGGGGCGGTTGCCTTCGGGCAGGTCGATTGTACGGGTTTTCATACCCATATAAGAGACTTGCAACTGTGTTTTGGCCGAGCCCACTTGCAGGCTGTACTGGCCGTTGACGTTGGTGATGCTACCGCGCTTCTGTCCTTTGATGCGCACGTGGGCACCAATGAGCGGATTGCCGGAGTCGTCGGTGACCACGCCGGTCACCAGTCGTTTGCCGGTCTGGTTGGGGGCTTGCGCATTGGTCTTCTGTACGGTCGTCTGGGCGTGAAGGGCTGTGGGGAGCGGCGTCAACGCGAAGGCGGCCAACAGGGCGGCTGAGGCCCACGATCTGCGCCAAGAGAGGCGTTCGGTCATTGGGGTGCCGTGAGATAGGGGATGCTGTTGTTTCATGTGAATATCCTTAAAATCGCCAACCGGCCGCATCTGTGTGTTTGGGGCAAAACTCCAAATTATACGTGCCAATCGGTAAAATATCGCCACAAATGTAGGAGAATATCTCAAAACGGCCAACAAAAATTAAGATAATCTTTGTAATATGTTAAATCATTGCGTTTTGATACCGCAATTCGCCAATAATTGTCACAAAGTAAAATATCATAGTCTTTTTGTGTTATTTGGATGTTTGTGTCTCTCTGCTTGTGTCATTTTGATTTTAGGTGAAATAAAATGTCAATATCATCGGTCGTAGCTGCGTCAAAAGCGGCGGATGTAAAACCGGCTTGGCATTGGCCGTTAACAAGGTTTATCATCGGGCATATAATGTTATTTTTCATAAACAAAAGGCGGGCGCGCCAGCGATTTTTCCATATATTTGAGGATGTAAACATTCAACGCCATTATATATGTCAGCACATTCCACAACCCACTCCTCCGAGGGTTATCCTCAAAAGAAATTCAATGGCCCTACCAAGCGGTTTTGCCAGACGCTCGACCTTAAAGACGACCCCGAACTCATTGCCGACTATTGCAGGCTCCACCAGCAGGGGCATATTTGGCAGGAAGTCTTGGAGGGTATCCGTAGTGTGGGTATCTTGGAAATGGAGATATATCTGTTGGGTACGCGCCTCTTTATGATTGTAGAAACACCGACGGACTTCGACTGGCGGGCGGCTATGGCTCGCCTCGCCACCCTGCCGCGACAAGCCGAATGGGAGGCACTGACCGCCCGTTTCCAGCAGGCTTCGGCTGATGCAGCCTCGGCAGAAAAGTGGCAGTTGATGCAGCGCATTTTCCATCTCTATTGATGTCGCCAATTCAATTCGGCCGCTCTTGTAGGCGGCAAATCAAAGACGACATACAAATCTTATATCTCTTGACATTACAAGCAGCAGCGGCTGTGCAATCAACCAATAATGTTTCACCCTCTAAAACATCACGATTATGAAACACGTTATGCCTCTCCTGCCTTATGC
>JBJFGJ010000192.1:0-8132 GCA_051892575.1 Alloprevotella sp.
TGATTGACGCAGACATCACCACACCCAGCGGCCGACGCCTGCCTCAAATGCAGCTCGACATCCCCGAAAGGGTGCTACAAAACCACCGCGAACTGCTCAACGAAGTACGCTATCCACCCTGTTACCGCGTCATTCCACAACTGCCCCGCATCTCGGTACATTCGTGGCTCAACGTGCTCACCATCGAGCGGCTGGAAGCAAAGACCCAACGCATTTTCGACCTGCTTGACCGCCATAACGGCGACTGGGAGCAGACGGCTTTTATCACCCTGGCCCGTAACTTTGGCTTCGGTGTGAACGCCGACGCTTTCGAGCTTTGGGCCCAAAACCTGCCGCTGCAAGCTGCCGGCAAACACCGCGACGACTTGTTTCAGATAGAAGCCTTGTTTTTCGGTCAGGCCGGTATGCTCGATGCCGCCACACTCGAGCCGGCGCGCCAAGACGACTACTTCAAGCATCTTGCCGCAGAATATGCTTTTCTGAAACAGAAATTCAGCCTCAAGCCCATCGCCTTTAAAAACTGGCGTTTCTTGCGCCTGCGGCCCCAAAACTTCCCCTCTATCCGACTGGCTCAGTTGGCCCGGCTCTACCACAGCCGCCAAGCCGATTTTGCCTGCCTGCTGGAAGCCCAAGACATCAAGTCTGTCAGAGCGCTTTTAAGCCACGGCGTGTCAGACTACTGGCAAGAACACTACACCTTTGGGAAAAGTGCGCCAAAACAGCCCAAAACGCTTCAAAACAGCTCCATCGACCTCATCCTCATCAACACCATCGTGCCGCTCCTGTTCGCCTACGGCAAATACCGGCAAGACGAAGCGCTGTGTGAGCGGGCCATCGACTTCCTGGAGAAGGCCAAGACCGAGCACAACGCCATCACCCGCGTATGGGACGAAGTGGGCATTGAGGCGCAAAACGCCGCCGACAGCCAGGCGCTCATCCAACTGAAACTCCGTTACTGCGACCGCAAAGACTGCCTGCGCTGCCGTTTTGGCGTGGCCTATCTGCGTAAAAGTCCGACCAAGCCACAAGATTAGGCTCACAAAATCCCCACCGTCGATCTAACCACATCTTTCATCATATGCCCTACCATTATGAACTGAAAATGAAGGTACGCGACTACGAATGCGACCTCCAAGGCATAGTCAACAATGCCAACTATCAACACTACACCGAACATACACGCCACGAGTTTCTGCTGAGCCACGGCGTAAGCTTTGCCGAGTTGCACGCCAAAGGCATCGATGCCGTGGTGGCCCGCATCAATATGGCTTTCAAGACTCCGCTGAAAAGCGGCGACGAATTTGCCTCACGCCTGACGCTCAAAAAAGAAGGCATCAAATATGTGTTCATTCAAGATATCTACCGCCTGCCCGACGAGAAACTGGCTCTCAAGTCGGTCATCGAAACGGTCTGCCTGGTCAACGGCCGGCTGTCTGACTGCGAAGAACTGAACAAAACCTTCGCCGACTTCTTCTGAAACAACTGCCAATGGAAGAAAAACAATTTGCCATTGCATTGAGTGTCCTCAAGGGCATCGGCGCCACCGGGGCGTGCCAGCTCTACAAACAGCTTGGGTCGGCGCGGGCTGTCTATGAGCAACGACAAGCCTTCAAGGCCTTCATCAAAAACACAGACCGCGACTGGGACGAGGCCCTGAAACGCGCCGAACAGGAATTGGCCTTTTGCGAAAAAAATGCCATACGGGTCTTGACGCCGCTCGATGAAGACTATCCGCAACTCTTATTCGAAGCGCACGACGCCCCTGTAGCTCTTTTCTATAAAGGCAACGCCTCGCTCAACGTCAGACACACTTTGGCCATTGTCGGCACGCGTCACATCACTGAATACGGCAAGGAGATTTGTCAAAGGTTTTGCACCGATTTAAGCCGCATCCTCCCTGATAGTCTGATAGTTAGCGGCTTGGCATATGGCGTGGATATCCACGCACACAGGGCTTGTTTGCAAAACGGTTTGCCTACGGTCGGGATTTTGGCCCATGGTTTGGACCGTATTTACCCTGCCATGCACCGCAACACGGCTGCGGCGATGGTTCACCAAGGCGGACTGCTCACGGAATTCCCCACCGGCACCAATCCGGACAAAGGCAACTTCGTGCGCCGCAATCGCATCGTGGCGATGATGTCGGCGGCCACGCTGGTGGTGGAGAGTGCCGCAAAAGGCGGTAGCCTGATCACCGCCAAAATCGCCGACAGCTATGGGCGCGAAGTCTATGCTTTCCCGGGACGCGTGGGCGACAAATATTCTGAGGGGTGCAACCAGCTCATTGTGCGAAAGAAGGGCACCATCATCACCAGTGCCGAAGATTTGGCCTACGCACAGGGCTGGATAGACGAAATCGAAAAACGCAAGCAACCCGTACAGCAAGAACTGTTTCTCGAACTTGACGGCACACAGGGCGAGATATACAAATGCCTGAAAGACTCGGGAGCGATGAGTATGAACCAACTGAGCACGACACTGCAAACGCCCATCCAGGCTGTCTCGGCCGCCTTGTTTGACATGGAGATGGACGGCATAGTCAAGCAAGCAAGTGGCGGCCTCTACAAATTGGTCAGACAATAAGCATATCGAATGGCAAAAAGTGCCGATGAAAGCGTCAAAAAGCGGGCGGGTTCATCGGCACTTGCTGAAAGATGGCGTAAAAGTCGTAATTTTGTATCTCCACAAACAAACCTACTGTCCCATCAGAACAAAATGATCAAAGCTGATTTCTCTTACGACGTCATTGTGATTGGCGGCGGCCACGCCGGTTGCGAAGCTGCGGCTGCAGCTGCCCGTATGGGGGCCAAGACCTGCCTCATCACAATGGATATGAACAAAATTGCCCAGATGAGTTGCAACCCCGCCATAGGCGGTATTGCGAAAGGACAAATCGTGAGGGAAATTGACGCTTTGGGCGGTTTCACCGGCATTGTGACCGATGCTACGGCCATTCAGTTCCGTATGCTGAACCGCTCTAAAGGCCCTGCTATGTGGAGTCCGAGGGCCCAGTGCGACCGCGCCAAATACATCACCACTTGGCGTGGCATTCTTGAAAACATTGAAGGCCTTCATATCTGGCAAGACGAAGTGACTGAAATCTGCGTTGAAAACGGCACAATCTGTGGCGTCAAGACCATATGGGGCGCTGAGTTCAAGGCCAACGCCGTGGTGGTCACCGCAGGCACCTTCCTCAACGGATTGATGCACATAGGCCGCAAACAAGTACGCGGCGGCCGTTGCGCAGAACCGGCGGCAACGTTTCTAACCGATTCCATCGCTTCTTTCGGCATCCGCTACGACCGTATGAAGACCGGCACCCCGGTGCGCATTGACGCACGCACGGTCCATTTCGAGGATATGGAAGAACAACCCGGTGAAACCGATTATCACCGTTTCTCCTATATCAGTCCGCAACGGCCGTTGCCACAGCTCCCCTGCTGGACGTGCAACACCAACGCTGCGGTTCATGCCATTTTGCGCGATGGATTGGCCGATTCTCCTCTTTATAATGGGCAGATACATAGCATAGGGCCGCGCTATTGTCCCAGCATCGAAACCAAGCTGGTCACCTTCCCCGACCGCGACAATCATCCCTTGTTTCTGGAGCCGGAGGGCCTCGACACCAACGAACTCTATCTGAATGGCTTCTCTTCAAGCCTCCCCATGGACATTCAAATTGAGGCTTTGAAGCAGATGCCTTGCTTTAGGGACGTGATGGTCTATCGTCCCGGCTATGCCATTGAATACGACTTTTTCGACCCGACGCAACTCAAACATTCGTTGGAATCGAAGAAAATCGAGGGTTTGTTCTTTGCAGGCCAAGTCAATGGCACGACCGGCTACGAAGAGGCGGCCGGCCAAGGTCTGATTGCCGGCATCAATGCCGCCCGACGCTGCCACGGAGAACCTGCATTTGTCTTAGGCCGCGACGAAGCCTATATCGGCGTCTTAATCGACGATTTGGTCACGAAAGGCGTAGACGAGCCATACCGTATGTTTACTTCGCGTGCCGAATATCGCATTTTGCTGCGTCAGGACAATGCCGATGCCCGTCTCACGCCATATGCCATCCAACTGGGACTATCCTCGCCTGAGCGTACGCAACGCTTCCAACATAAAAAGCAAGCTATTGATGAAATCGTAGCCTATTGCAACGCCACCACGATGAAGCCGTCCAAAATCAACACCTATCTCGAATCAATCGGCACGACTCCGCTCCACGGCGGCAGCAAACTTTCCGAACTCATCAATCGCCCGCAAATCTCACTTGAAGGCATCGCCAAAGAAGTGAAAGGCCTGCAACAAATCTTAGACACGTTGCAAACCGACAAGGAAGAAATCATCGAAGCCGCAGAAGTGGAAATCAAATATGCCGGCTACATCGCCCGCGAACGTCTCATCGCCGAAAAGATGCAACGCCTTGAAGCCATTCGCATCAAAGGACGTTTCGACTACAACGCCATCACACAACTCTCCACCGAAGCCCGACAAAAACTCACCAGCATCGACCCGGAGACACTTGCCCAGGCCGGCCGCATCCCCGGCGTCTCGCCGAGCGACATCTCTGTGCTGCTCGTCCTGCTGGGAAGATAAAATAAGGAACACTTATTGTTTCACGTGAAACATTACACCTCACATCGTCTCGGCCTCAGAGAGTTAGACGTACGCGCAATTCGAAAAGTTGAAGCAATACTATAAGCACACATCCTCCATAAGATGTCTACATGCAGCAAACAAAAAAGCACTGAGTCGCTTGAACAATATCTGAAAGGGATAGTCCTCAATCTGCCGGACTGTCCCGGCTGCTACCAATATCTGGACGAGGAGGGCACTATAATATATGTGGGCAAGGCCAAGAATTTGAAACGCCGCGTCAGCTCGTATTTCAACAAAGACCAACAGAGCAACAAAACGCGGCTACTGGTGACAAAAATCAGAGACATTAAATATATTGTCGTCAATACCGAAGAAGACGCTCTTCTTCTTGAGAATAATCTTATCAAAAGATATAAGCCGAAGTATAACGTACTGCTGAAGGACGACAAGACCTATCCGTCGATTGCCATCACCAATGAGTATCTGCCGCGCATCTTCAAGACGCGTCAGCGTCATCTGAAAGGCGCCACCTATTTTGGCCCCTACAGTCACGTCCCGACAATGTACGCGCTATTGGACTTATGCAAGGCACTCTATCACCCGCGGCCGTGCCACGCGCCATTAACCCAAGAAGGCGTCGCAAACGGCAAATATGAAGTCTGTCTGGACTATCACATCCACAATTGTGCAGCGCCTTGCGTCAACAAGCAAAGCCACGAAGACTATATAGAAAAGATCAATGCCTGCCGCCGCATTTTGAGCGGACAAACGAGTGACGTGGCACGCGAAATAAAGAACAGGATGATGGCTCTTGCCGAAGAAATGCGGTTTGAAGAAGCCGGCGAACTGAAACGGCAATTGGATTTGATTGAGACCTTCAGAGCCAAGAGCGAGATTGTATCGCAGGCGCTGCACAATATCGACGTGTTCAATATCGACAGCGACGAAAAGAGCTCATATATCAACTATCTTCACATCAACGAGGGCTGCATCAACCAGGCCTTTACGTTTGAATATAAAAAGCGTTTGGACGAAAGCGAAGAAGAATTGCTGGCCTTAGGCATAGTAGAAATGCGACAACGCTACCAAAGCGAGGCCAAAGAAATCATCGTGCCGTTCCCCGTCGAATTACCGGAAGACTACGCCAAACAGACCATACCGCTTAAAGGTGAGAAAAAGAAATTGCTTGAACTCTCACATCTGAACGTCAAACAATATAAATTTGACCGTCTCAAACAGGCCGAAAAGCTCAATCCGGAGCAGAAGGCGGTGCGTCTGATGAAAGAGATCCAGACCACCTTAGGGTTGCCAACGCTGCCTTATCGCGTCGAACTCTTTGACAATTCCAACATCCAGGGCGATGATGCCGTGGCGGCATGTGTGGTTTTCGAGAAACTCAAACCGGCAAAAAAAGATTATCGCAAATACACTATCAAAACCGTCACCGGCCCCGACGACTACGCCTCAATGACGGAGGTGGTACGTCGCCGCTATTCGCGCCTTTTAGAAGAAGACTTACCCTTGCCCAATCTCATTATCGCAGATGGAGGCAAAGGGCAAATGGAGGTTATCAGGCGCGTGGTGGAAGACGAACTGCATCTGCAAATCCCCATCGCAGGTTTGGCCAAGGACGGTCGGCATCGCACGCGAGAACTGCTCTATGGCCATCCTCCTTTGACGGTTGGGATGAAGCCCGAGAGCGAATTGTTCAGGCTGATGACGCGTATGCAGGACGAAGTGCACCGCTTTGCCATCACCTTCCACCGCGACAAACGCTCCAAGCGTCAGACCCAATCCGAACTCGACGCCATCTCCGGCATAGGACCCAAGACCAAAGAATTATTACTCAAAAAACTGGGAAGCGTAAAGAAGATCAAGGAGGCTGATTTTGAAGCGCTGGCAGCACTGGTTGGCGCATCCAAAGCCCGCACCCTAATCTCACACTTCCACCCCACCCCATCAACCTCTCAAGACCTATGAGAATAGTTATCCAACGTGTCAGCGAAGCCTCCGTGACGATAAACGGACATCAGAAATCGGCCATCCCAAAAGGCTTCTTAATCTTACTGGGTATCGAAGATGCCGACGAGCGCGAGGATGTCGATTGGCTGGTCAAAAAGACCATAGGCTTGCGCGTCTTCGACGACGAAAACGGCGTGATGAACAAGAGCATAATGGACGTGAACGGCGACATCATCGTGGTGAGTCAATTCACACTGATGGCCTCTTGCAAGAAGGGCAACCGTCCCTCCTACATCCGCGCAGCAGGTCACGAAAAAGCCATACCACTCTATGAATACTTCTGCTCGGCCCTCAGCCAGGCTTTAGGCAAAGCGGTGGGCACGGGTGAGTTTGGCGCCGATATGAAGGTGGCCTTAGTCAACGACGGCCCCGTGACGATTTGTATGGACACGAAAAACAAGGAATAAGCCACATGACCATTAAAGAAGCACAAGAAGCTGTAGACCAATGGATTAAGGGTTACGGCGTGAGATATTTCAACGAATTGACGAATATGGCCATACTGACTGAAGAAGTGGGCGAACTGGCTCGGATTATGTCACGTAAATACGGCGAACAGTCGTTCAAACCCGGCGAGCCCACCGACCCTTCCGACGAAATGGCCGATGTGTTGTGGGTCTTGCTCTGCCTGGCCAACCAGACCGGCGTTGACCTCACCGAGGCACTCCAACGCAGCATAGACAAGAAGACCAAGCGTGACAAAACACGCCACCTCAACAACGAAAAACTGAAATCATAAACACAATAAAACCAACCATTATGACCGAACATTGCCACCATCACGACCACGAGGCCGATAACCTTCACCTCAACCGTTATCAGGAAGCCTTCAACCAGTTCGACACGCACATTCACGACGAAGACATACACGCCGCCGTGTGCCGTTTGCTCGACGAAAAAAAGGCACAATACGACACACCGGAAGTCAAAAAACAACTGCTGGGCGCAGTCGAACTCACCACGCTCAAGGTGACCGACTCGCAAGAAAGCGTACTGAAATTCACTGAAAAGGTCAACGCTTTTGCCGACGCCCATCCGGAATTGCCCCATCTGGCCACGATTTGCGTCTACCCCAATTTTGCCAAGATTGTGTCTGAAAGTCTCGAGGCCGACCAAGTCGAAGTGGCCTGCGTGAGCGGCGGTTTCCCTTCGTCGCAAACCTTCCTCGAGGTCAAGACCATTGAGACTGCACTGGCTGTTCACGACGGTGCCACCGAGATAGATATGGTGCTCAACGTGGGTGCATTCCTGAGCGGCGACTATGAGACCTGTGCCGATGAAATCGCCGAAATAAAGAGTGCGGCCGCCGAGGCACCGCTCAAAGTCATTCTCGAAACCGGTGCACTGCAGACGGCAGAAAACATCAAAAAGGCCTCCATTCTCTCCATCTATGCCGGCGCAGACTTCATCAAGACCTCTACGGGCAAAATAGAGCCCGCTGCGACACCCGAAGCAGCCCTGGTGATGTGTGAGACCATTCGCGAGTATTACAAGCTCACAGGCACGAAAAT
>JBJFGJ010000192.1:8232-32479 GCA_051892575.1 Alloprevotella sp.
CCCACTCTTCTCTATACCCAAAAGTTTACCTTTTTCCCAATCACACAATCACGGGCGTGTAAACCGCTCATAGACAAAACAATATGGTGACTGAACGTTTCAGTCACCTTTAATCACGTATATATGTATAAGGTTATCAGGCTTTGCGGCCTATTACATACATCAGATACTGTCGGAGGCCTTCTTTGACCGCCGGATTGTGGAAAGCGTCAAGGCATTGTTCGGCCTTGATCGCATACTGGTCCATCACCTTTTGGGCATATTCAATGCCACCGGCCTGTTTCACCATTTCAATCAACTGGTGAATGTCGTCGGCCGTGGCCTCACCGCTCTTCACCAGTTCGGCGAGTCGGTGCATCTCGGCGTCGTCCGATTGGGCCAAGGCATAGAGTGCCGGCAGGGTGAGTTTACCTTCACGCATATCGTTTCCGGTGGGCTTGCCGATTTGTTTGTCATCGTAATAGTCAAACAAATCATCTCTTATCTGGAAACACATGCCCACGTTCTCGCCAAAAATCCTTGCCGACTCGATGAAAGCGGCATCGGCATGCATCGCCACGGCCGCCATTTCGCCACAGCAGGCAAACAACACGGCGGTTTTGCGACGGATGACCTCATAATAGGCCTGCTCATTATAGACTTGCTGACGAATATTGGCCAACTGGGCAATTTCGCCTTCCGAGAGCGTACCGCCGAGGCGGGCCACCACGTCTACGCAATGCAGATTGCCGGTAAGAGCCGATTGTTGCATAGCCGTGGACAAGAGATAGTCGCCCAGCAAAACGGCGAGTTTGTTGCCATAAACGGCATTGACCGAACCCTGTCCGCGGCGCTCGTTGCTTTCGTCCACCACATCGTCGTGTACGAGGCTGGCCGTGTGGAGCACTTCCAGCGTCACGGCGGCACGATAGGCGGCCATGTTCACCTCGCCACACTCCTTGGCCACGAGCAATACGAGCAGCGGCCGCATCATCTTGCCACGGCGTTGCTTCAAAAACGAGAGTGCCATACCCAGATAGTCGTCTGAGTGTTGCAATGCCTCGTCGAAGAGTTTTTTGTATTGCTCAAGTTCAGCCGTCACGGGCTGACGTATCGCGGTGAGTAAATCCATCTGGAAGTGAGGGCAAAAAGGGGCTGTAGCGCCCCGTCTGTGGGGAATTGGCCCATTCTGTTAGAATTGCAAAAGTAATAATTTATGGCAAGAGTAAGGATTATTTTGCGTATTTTTACCGCATCATTAAAACCTTTTGTATGAAAAAACTCTATCTCTTAGATGCCTATGCCCTCATCTATAGAGCCTATTACGCACTGATACGTTCCCCGCGCATCAACTCCCGCGGCGAGAACACATCGGCTATTTTTGGCTTCGTCAACACACTCGAAGACATCCTCTCCAAACATTCTCCCGACCTCATTGCCGTGGCCTTCGACCCTGCCGGGCCAACCTTTCGTCACGAGGCCTATCCCGAATACAAGGCACAGCGCGACGCCACGCCCGAAGACATTCGGGCCTCGGTCCCTGTGATTAAAGAGATTATCCGGGCTTATAACATCCCCATCCTTGAGCAGCCCGGCTACGAGGCCGACGATGTCATCGGCACCATGGCCCATCGGGCGGCGGCCGAAGGGTATGACGTGTATATGGTCACCCCCGACAAAGACTACGGCCAGCTGGTGCGGCCGGGTGTGACCATGTGCCGGCCCGGTCACGGTGGCCCGTTTGAGTTGCTGGGCGAGCGAGAGGTGTGCGAGAAATACGGCATCGCCTCGACGGCTCAGGTCATCGACCTGCTCACCCTTATGGGCGACACGGCCGACAACATTCCGGGCTGTCCGGGTGTGGGCGAAAAAACGGCGGTCAAACTCATCGGCCAGTTTGGCTCGGTCGACAACCTGCTCCTTCACACCGACGAGGTCAAGGGGGCACTGCGCAAGAAAATCGAAGAGAACGCCGAGAAAATCAAATTCTCAAAATTTTTGGTTACCATCAAAACCGACGTGCCGCTCGCCACGCCGCCGGCCGACCTCATCCGTCGCGAAGCCGACAAAGAGGCACTCAAAAAAATCTTCGAGCGATACGAGATGCGTTCCTTCCTCAAACGTCTTTTCCCCGAAGAGGCACAGTCGGCTCCAAAAGTACCTTTGATGCGCTCTCTCTTTGACGAAATGCCGACCGACGGCGGGGAAGAACTCAAAAACTCAAAATTTGAGACGCTCGCCGACTGGCCCCATCAGTATCATCTGATTGAAAATGTGACCGATGCCCGTTCTCTTTGTGAAAGATTGTTGACTTCTCAGCACGTGGCAGTTGACACGGAGACCACCGGTACCGACCCCATCACGGCCCGACTGGTCGGGATGAGCTTCTCGCCGGTGCCGGGCGAGGCCTATTATGTGGCCGTGCCGGCCGACGAAGCCGCGGCGCGCGAGATGGTCGACTGTTTCCGTCCGCTCCTTGAGAGTGACACGGTGGTCAAGGTGGGACAAAACCTGAAATACGACATCAACGTCTTGACGCGCTATGGCGTCGAACCGCTGGCGCCGATGTTCGACACGATGCTGGCCCACTATGTCGTCCAACCGGAACTGCATCACAACATGGACTATCTGGCCGAAATCTATCTCAACTACGCCACCATCCACATCGAGCAGCTCATCGGTCCAAAGGGCAAGAGCCAAAAAAACATGGCCGACCTCCCACCGACCGACATCTGCGACTATGCCTGCGAAGACGCCGACGTCACGCTCCGCCTCATGCCGGTGCTGCAAGCAGAGATGCGCAAGTTTGGCGTCGAGCGGGTGTTTGAAGAAATAGAGATGCCGCTCATGCCGGTATTGGCGCGCATGGAGCGCAACGGCGTGTGTCTCGACACGGCCGCCCTGGCCGAAGCCGGTGAACATTTCAAGTCGCGCCTTCACGACATCGAGGCCGAGGTCTACGCCTTGGCCGGCCATCCCTTCAACATCACGTCGCCGCGACAGGTGGGCGAAGTGCTGTTTGAGGAACTCCGCATTGTCGACAAGGCCCGCAAGACCAAGACCGGCCAATATTCCACGGGCGAAGAGGTGCTCGAGTCGCTGCGCCACCGCCACCCCATCGTGGAAAAAATCCTCGACTACCGCGGCTTGAAGAAACTCGTCGGCACCTACGTCGACGCGCTGCCCAAGCTGGTCAATCCGGCCACCGGCCACATTCACACCTCGTTCAATCAGGCCGTCACGGCCACCGGCCGCCTTTCGTCGAGCAACCCCAACCTGCAAAACATTCCCGTCAAAGGCGAAGACGGTCGCGAAATCCGCAAGGTCTTCGTACCCGAACCGGACTGCGTGTTCTTCTCGGCCGACTACTCTCAAATCGAACTGCGCATCATGGCCTGCCTCAGCGGCGACGCTGCCATGATCAAGGACTTCAACGACGGGCGCGACATTCACGCCGCCACCGCCGCGCGTATTTTCAAGAAGCCCCTCGAAGCCGTCGACCGCGACGAGCGACGCAAGGCCAAGACGGCCAATTTCGGCATCATCTACGGCATCTCGGCCTTTGGCCTGTCTGAACGTATGGACGTGACGCGGGCAGAGGCCAAAGAATTGATAGATAACTACTTCGACACCTACCCCGACATCCGCACCTTCATCAGTCAGAGCGTGGACCGGGCCCGTGAGTGTGGCTACATCGAGACGCTTTTCGGTCGGCGCCGCTACCTGCCCGACATCAACTCGCGCAATGCCGTGGTGCGCGGCTATGCTGAGCGTAATGCCGTCAACGCGCCCATTCAGGGCACCGCCGCCGACATCATCAAAATTGCCATGGCCCGCATCGATCGCCGTTTCATCGCCGAAGGCATCAAAGCCAAAATGATTTTGCAGGTACACGACGAACTCAACTTCTCCGTGCCGCGCGACGAACTCGACCGGGTGAAAACACTCGTCATCGAGGAGATGGAGCAGGCCTGGAAGGGTGCCGTGCCGCTCGTGGCCGACTGCGGCGTGGGCAACAACTGGCTCGAAGCGCATTGATGGCACACGACACCACTGATATATATTGTCTTTTGCCCTTACGCCTTTTGGCTTTACCTTTGAGGTATAGATAGAAGAAGGACGTCTCTCGACGCCCTTCTTTTTTGCTTTTCAGGCACTTACAGGGCTAAGGACAGTTTTCCCCGGCCTTATGGCAGCAAAAACCGGCCTTATTCCCGACGTGGCCGAAAGCGTTTTGGCCGCATTTTTGGCCTATTGGGCGCCAGTCGTGAAGCCTCGTGCAGAGGTCATTCTTAAGGGATGCTAAAAACAATCGGCTTGGCGTCACGCCCGACCGCCACTTCTGAACACGTCGAAGCAAGGCGGCAAAAACTGCGTCGCACAAATGCCGCCACAGATGGCCATATCCACCAAAAAAGCAGTAATTTTGTGGTCTGCAAAATAAAAACGAAGGTATGAAAATCCTACATACAGCCGACTGGCACCTGGGCAACGTCTTCCACGGTTATGCCCGCACCGACGAGCACCGGCATTTCCTCTCTTGGCTGCTCGACGTGTTGCGCCTCGAGCAACCCGACGCCTTGGTCATTGCCGGCGACGTGTTCGACTCGGCCAATCCGCCGGCCGCGGCCGAGCGCCTGTTCTACGACTTCCTGCTCGACGCCACCGAGGCCGTACACGGTCTGCAGATAGTCGTGATTGCGGGCAACCACGACTCGGCCAACCGCCTCGAGGCCCCGGCCGAACTGCTGCGCACCCACAATGTCTACGTGCGCGGCCTCATCCGCCGAGACGCCGAGACCGACAAGACCGACTTCGACCACAACATCCTGCCGCTCAGCCTGCACACCGACAGCGAAGCCTGCCTCACCTGCCTGGCCGTGCCCTACCTGCGACCCTCCGACTATCCCGGCGGCCTCACGCCGTCCGAGGGTCTGTCGTGGTTCATACAAAACACGTGCCGCGCCTATGCCAAAAGTGCGTTCAAGAGCCTCCCCTTCATCGTCGCCGCCCATTTCTATGCCGCCGGTGCCGACATCTGTGCCGACGAACACAGTGAGCGGCTCGTGGTGGGCGGACAGGAGTGCGTCGACGCAGAGATACTCGATTGCGGTGCCGCCTATGTGGCTTTGGGACATATACACAAAGCCCAGCGCGTGAGCCACAGCCACACCCCTATGCACTATGCCGGCAGCGTGTTGCCGATGTCTTTTTCTGAAAAAAACTACCGCCACGGCATCAACTGCCTCACCGTCGACAGCAATGGCGAGACAGCCCTGCGCCGCATAGACTACCAGCCCCTGCGCGACCTCATCTCCATTCCCCGTCAGGGTGCCGCCACGCCTGCCGAGGTGTTTGAAGCCATCGACGCCCTACCCCGCCGCGACAAAGACGACGACGGCAGTGACTGGCCCTATCTCGAAATACGCGTGGCCGAAAACCAGCCCATGCCCTCACTTATGCACGAGGTGACCGAAGCCTTGTCGAAACGGGCCGTACGCTTCTGCCGCATGGTGCGCCAATGGCCCGAAACCGCGCGCCCGACCGACCGGCCGGCCCATCTCAACGCCATCAGACAACTCACGGCCCAAGACATCGCCGGCCAGGTCTTCGAGGCCAAATATGGCGCCAAAATGCCCGAAGCCCTCACCTCAAGACTCCTGAAAGCCATCGAAGCGGCCACCACCGACACCCAAGACTAAAAACACGCCTTTCAGCGTATGAAAATAGAGAAAATCACCCTCTGCAACCTCACCTCCATCGAGGGCGAACAAGTCATCGACTTCACCCAAGAACCGCTCCGCTCGGCCGGTCTCTTTGCCATCACCGGCGACACCGGAGCCGGCAAATCGACCATACTCGACGCCGTCTGCCTGGCTCTCTACGACCGTGCACCGCGCTTTGAGGGAATGGAAAAACTCAGCACCGACAGCCTCAAACGACAAGAAGACCGCGCCCAAGCCATGCAGGCCGGCGACGTCAGGGCCATGCTGCGACGCGGCTGCAAGGAGGGCTACGCCACAGTGGTGTTCGCCACCCCCGACGGCGCACGCTATGAAGCCGGATGGCAACTGCGCGTGAAGCGCACGGGCACCTACGAAAAAGAAACCCGCACCCTCCGACAACTATCGCCCCACAAAGAGACTGTGCCAGAGGGCGAAATAGCCCGGCGCATCACCGAAATCATCGGACTCGACTACACGCAGTTCACCCGTACGGTCATGCTGGCACAAAACAGTTTCGCCACCTTCTTGCGGGCTAAGAAAAGCGAGAAATCGGCTTTGCTCGAAAAACTCACCGGCACCGAAATCTACGGACTCGTCTCGCAAAAAATCTATAGTCTGACGGCCGAAGCCACACAAAAGGCCGACAACCTGCAACACATCATTGCCGGCATCCTCCACGACCGACTCAACGACGACGAACTCAACAAACTGCACGAAGAACAGGCTCTGACCACATCGACCGCAGCCACCATCGAAGAGCGACAGGCTCTCGTGGCGCGCCAACTCGACTGGTTCAATGCCTTCGAAGCCGCCACACGCGAAGTGGCCACCTGCGAGAGCCGGTTTGCCGCCGTCAACAAGCAGTGTGCCGCCCTGCGCGCCGACCAACTGGCCCTGGCGCGCCACGACGAGGTGCTCGGGGTGCAACCGCTCTATCAAGAAATCATTATGCGCCGGCAAGACATCGACGCCTGTAAGCGCGCGGAAGAGCAGGCTGCAGGCGAAATCGAAGCCGTCAAGACGCGCATCGAGCAGGCCCGGCGCGACCACACACTGGCGCTTGACGCGGCCGCCGAAGCCGCCACACAACTGACCCTGCGAAGGCCGGCCATCAGCCGCGGCCACGTGTTGAGCGGCGAACTGGGCCAACTCGAAACCCAACTCAAGACCGCCGGCGAACAGACCAAAACGGCCGACCTCATGCTCACCGAGCGCACCGGCCGCGTCAAGGCCAAGAAAGAACGCCTCGACGAACTCACCGCCCAACTTGAGACCACCTCGCTCCATCGTCAGGCCCTCTCGGTGCACCGCCTGATGTTTGAGAAATTTGACCTCATCAAAGACAAACTCATAGCCCTCAACGAGCAGACCCGACTCAACGCCGAGAGCCACAAAAAGTTTGCCGAACTCGGCAAACGGCAGACCGAACTCAAGTCTTCTTCGGAGAAAATCGAGAAACAGCAAAACGACAACGAAGACAAGATGAACACGCTCAAGAGCGAGTTGTTCATCCACCGGCAAAGCAATCAGGGACGCGACAGCGCCCAACTCCAACAACGCTTCGCCGACAACCGCAACCGCCTGCTCAGCCTGCAACGCGCCAAAGCCCTCTGGGCACGCATCTCTGAAGGCTACGAACTCATCGAAGAGAAACGCGACGAAGTCAGTCGGCTCAATGTTTCTCTCAACCAACTGCACAACGACGCCGAAAAGGCCGAGAAGGCCCTTCTCGTGACCGAGGAGACCTTCAAACGTATGAATGTGGCACTTACCCTTAGCCAAAGCGAAAACATCGTCAGGCTGCGCAAACAGCTCAAAGAGGGTACGGCCTGCCCCGTGTGTGGCGCCACCCACCACCCCTATCACACCGAGACCGAGCGCGAACTGGGCGAACTGCTCAATAATCTTGAAAAAGAGTTCAACGACACCTCCGCCGAACTCAAAGACAAACGCGCCACACTCGAGGCCATCAACCGGCAAATGGCCGAAACCGACGGCCGGCTCACCGCCGAAAAGGCCAATCTCGAAGCCTATGAGAAACGCCAACGCGCCGACGTGGACGAATGGCAAGCCTGCGCCGCACTCGACGCCTCGTTTGCCGACTGTTCGCCGACCGTGGCACGCGAAACGCGCAAACTCATGATCGATCTGCTCATAGACAACACAAGCCACACCGCCGAGGAAGCCGAAAAAGAACTGCAGACTTTCAACTTCCATCAAGGACACATCAACCGCCTCAACGAACAGATTGCCACGCTCGAGGCGGAAATGGCCAACAACCGCGCCCGACTCGACGACCTGCGCACACAGCGACGCATCGCCGCCGTGGCCGCCGAAGAGACCGAACGCATCATGACACTCTCAGACCGCTCTTGCGGCGAACTCTATACCGACCTCGACGAAATGGTCACCCTCTCGGGATGGTTCACAGAGTGGAAAAACAATCCCGACGGCTTCCGCCTGCGACTCTCTGACCTCCACACCGACTGGACCAAGACCACCAAGGCCATAGACACAATGCAGCGCAGTGAGGCCTTGATGCGCGAAGAACTCAAAGCAGAAGAGGCCGGACTGGCCGAAGCACACCAGCATCTGGGCGACGCCACCGACAGGGAAAATGCCATTCGCGAAAAACTCAAAGACAAACGCGAAGAACTCAAAAGCCTCTTCGGCGACACCACGCCCGAGCAGGAAGAGAGCCGGCTGCAGGCCCAAATCGCCAAGGCCAATGCCTATGAGGTCGAGACCCGACAGACCTACGACAAGGCGGCGGGACAACTCAGCACACTCGAGGGCAAACAACAAACACTCCAGACCAACCGCCTGCAAAGCCAGGAGGAGTATCGCACGAAAATGGCCCAACTCGACCTTTGGATACTGAAATTCAACGCCGACCACTCGCCTATGCAATTCTCCGAACTGGAAAGCATCTTCTCAGACTCTCGCGACTGGAACGCGCTGCGGCAACGTCTCGACGCACTTAAAGAACAGCGTACCCTGGCCGAAAAGGCGCTCGAAGCAGCCCGTCACGACCTGCTTTTGCTGCAAAGCCGGCCCGACCGGCCCTCACAGACGGGTGCCGAAACCCGCGAGGCGCTCAACGAGACTGCCACCCAGCTCGACGCCAAACGCCGCCAAGCCGCCGAACGCCTTATGGCCATCAGTCTGCGCCTGCAGCAACACGACAGCTGTCTGGCACAGGCGGCCCAATACGACGAGGCTCTGAAGGCTGCCAATAATGATGCCGAAGAGTGGAAAAGACTCAACGACCTGCTGGGCAGCGCAGACGGCCGCAAATTCCGCGAACTGGCACAAAGCTATACCTTCGGCTTCCTTGTGGAACAGGCCAACTGCCACCTCAAACAGCTCACGCCACGCTATGAACTATGCCCCATTCCCGGCACACTGACCCTCGAAATCATCGACCGCGACATGTTTGACGAGCACCGCTACGTCAGTTCGCTCTCAGGCGGCGAAACCTTTGTGGTGAGCCTGGCCATGGCCTTAGGACTGGCGTCGCTGTCGAGCCAAAACCTCAACATCGGCAGTCTCTTTATCGACGAAGGGTTTGGCAATCTCGACCGCGCCTCGCTCGACCTCGTCATGCTGGCACTCTCCAACCTCGAGACCCACCAGGGCCGCAAAGTGGGCGTCATCAGCCATACCGACCAGATACGCTCACAGATCAGTCCGCAAATCCGCCTGGTACGCCTGCCCGGCGAGGGCCGCAGCCGCATTGAGGTGGGATGAAGTCCCCACTCCCCTATCCTGCCAAATTGTAAATATTTTCAAGCAAAAGGGCGCATTATGCAATAATATTCGTATTTTTGCGCCAAAATCGCATAAAATATGAATATTCCAGAGATTACGGCGGCCGAAGCCGCCGCGATGATAAACGACGGCGACTGGATTGGCGTGGGCGGTTTCGGACCTGCGGGTGCGCCCAAGAGCATCACGCCGGCCATAGCGGCCAAAGCTCGTGCCGAGCACGAAGCCGGCCGACCGTTCAAGGTGAACATTGTGACGGGTGCCTCAATCGGTGCCAGTTGCGACGGCGAACTGGCGGCAGTGGATGCCATCGACCGCCGTCTGCCCTTTTCGGTCAACCCTGAAATCCGCAAGGCCTACAACAGCGGCCGCGTGCGCTACACCGACCTCAACCTCTCAGACAACGCCACCTTCCTGCGACAGGGCATCACCGGCCCCGTGGACTGGGGCATCATCGAGGCTTGTGACATACAGGAGGTGCGTGGCCGCATACGCATTTACCTGACGGCGGGCATCGGCATCGCGCCGACCATCACCCATATGGCACGCCGCGGCGTCTTCATCGAGCTCAACACGTGGCACTCTACCAAACTCATCGGCATGCACGACATCTACGAGATTGAAGCCCCGTGGTACCGCTCGCCCATCCGCATCACCCAGCCGGTGGAAATCATCGGTATGCCCTACATCGAGGTGTCGCCCGAACACATCCTGGGCATCGTCACCACCCACCAGCCCGACGAAGCCCGCTCCATGACGCCGCCGACGCCCGTGACCAACAGCATCGGACAGCACACGGCCGACTTCCTTGTGGAGAATATGCGCGCAGGTCTCATCAACAGCAAAAAACTCATCCTCCAGAGCGGCGTGGGCAGTGGTGCCAATGCCGTGCTCGGTGCCTTGGGCAACTGCGCGGAGGTGCCCGACTTCAACATCTACACCGAGGTGCTCCAGGAAGAGCCGCTGCGTCTCATCCGCGAGGGCCGCGTGGTGTCGGCCTCGACCGGTGCACTAACTATCTCGCCCGAGCATCTGCAGGCCCTCTATAAAGACATCAATGCCTTCCGCGGCCGTTTGCTCATTCGCCCGTCAGAGATTTCAAACTGTCCCGAAATCATTGCCCGCCTCGGCATCTGCTCACTCAACACGGCGATTGAGGTGGACATCTACGGCCACGTCAACAGCACGAAAATCTCAGGCACGAAGATGATGAACGGCGTGGGCGGCTCGGCCGACTTCACCTGCAACGCCATGCTGGCCACATTCACCTGCGGGTCTACGACGAAAGACGGCAAAATCAGCAGTATTGTACCCTTCTGTTCCCACGTGGACCATACAGAGCACTACGTGGACGCCATCGTCACCGAGTATGGCGTGGCCGACCTCCGCGGCAAATCGGCGCTCGAAAAGGCCGAAGCGCTCATCGCCATTGCCCATCCCGACTACCGCCCCCTGCTCAAAGACTATCTCAAACTGGCCGAGCGTTATGGTGGCCACACCCACCACGTGCTCAACGCAGCCTTTGCCATGCACGACACCTACCGCCGCAAAGGCGATATGCGCCTGACCGACTGGGCCGAGTACATCAAAGACTGACACCGCCCCACCCCACCCTCCGGCTATCTTGTCTTTTTCGGTCTGAGGCGGAAAGGCTATTTTTGAAGTAAGCTAAGAGAAGAGGTCTCGCCACGAGGCCTCTTTTTTTGGGTTCTCGGGCGTGACGGCGATAAGGACAGGAACGACCGGCCTTATGACAGAAATTGCCGGGCTAATGACAGAATTGCCGAGACGCCGAGGTGTGCATCAAAAGCCTTATTACGGGCCGGCAAAGCCATAATGGAAACGGCATTACATCAAAGAAAGGAAAAACTACGTGGCTGAATGTCACTCTTGGGCGTCTTTTTGTCTTTGTGGAGATACCGAGTGCGCGCCCGCCGACGCAAAAATCGGACATTGTGACGCTTACGTTTGATTTTTAGTGACCACTTGAAATAAAAATTGTAATTTTGCGCCGATTGAAACCTTATATTAGCAACAATACATTTTATGGACAAACTGAGTTACGCCCTGGGCATCGTCATTGGCCACAACCTCAAAGGGCTCAACATCGAGACAATCAACAGTGCTGACTTTGCCGAGGCCGTCCAGGCCGTGATCAGCTGTCAGCAACCTGCTATGGCAGACGCCGAAGCACAACAGATAGTCAACCAATTCGTCACTGAGCAACAAGAAGCCCAGAGCCGTGCCGCACGCGCCGAGGGTGAGGCTTTCCTCAAGGAGAATGCCGGCAAAGAAGGTGTCGTTGTGCTGCCCAGCGGTCTGCAATACACCGTGTTGCGCGAAGGCCAGGGCCGCCAGCCCAAAGCCTCAGACAGCGTGAAGTGCCACTATGAGGGCACACTGACCAATGGCACGGTGTTTGACTCGTCATATCGTCGCGGCGAACCCGCCACCTTCCCCCTCGGCGGCGTCATTGCCGGATGGACCGAAGGCCTCCAATTGATGAAAGAAGGCGCCAAGTTCCGCTTCTTCATCCCCTACCACCTGGCCTATGGCGAGCGCGGTGCCGGACAGAGCATTCCGCCCTATGCAGCCCTCATCTTCGACGTTGAGCTGCTTGAAGTCGTTTAACATCAAAACTTAAAAATAACCTCACATGAAAAAGATTTTTTCTATTGCTCTGGCAGCAGGCGCCCTTGCGCTGACCGCTTGCGGCGACAACACGCCCAGCCCCAAAATGGAGAGTGCCGGCGACACCATCAGCTATGAACTCGGTATGAGCAACGCTCCCAGCGAGGCCGAACTCAAAATGTATCTCAGCGATCCCCGCACAGGTAGCGACTCGGCCTATGTGGAAGAATTCATGAAAGGCTTCAGAGAAGCCATCGAAGCCGGTGGCGACAAGAAGAAAGCCGCATACTTCGCCGGTTTGCAGGCTGGCGCACAACTCAAAATGGGTATGAAGCAAGTGGAAGCAGCCATCTATGCCGACGACTCTACGAAGCACCTCAGCGTCAAGAACTTCCTCGCCGGATTTAAGGCCGGAATGGAAGGCAAACGCACCCACCTGAAGATTGACGGCAAACTCATCGACCGCCAAACGGCCATGATGGACGTGAACGAGCGCATCAACAAAGAGGCTGCCGCTGCCGCCGAAAGAAAATTTGCTGCCAACAAAGAGCAATCTACCAAGTTCATCGAAGCCAAAAGCAAAGAACAGGGTGTGAATAAACTCGAAGGCGGTACGCTCTACAAAGTCTTGACAGAAGGCACCGGCGCCACCCCCAAAGACGGCCAGCGCGTCAACGTCATCTATGAAGGCAAACTCACCGACGGCACCGTGTTTGACGCCTCGGCCCAACACCCCGGTCCCGACGGCAAAAGCAACCCGATGGTCGTTGGCCAAATGATTGCCGGCTTCAACGCTGCACTCAAGGCTATGCCCGTAGGCTCCACCTGGGAGATTTACATCCCCTACGACCAAGCCTACAACGACCAGCAATCGCCCGTCATCAAGCCCTACTCGGCCCTCATCTTCACCGTGACGCTCGTGAGCATCGAAGAAGACAAGAAGCCTGCCAACTAATCCCTCTAAAACAACACAAAAATGACCTACAAATCCATTTTGGCCTTGGCGCTTTGCGTGGTCTGCCTGGGCACTCAGGCGCAAACGCAGCGCAAACGCAAAGACGTGAAGCCCATCGCGACTGAAGAGCGCGTAAAACCGGTGGATGGCAAAGACTTCAGCTATGCCATGGGTGTGGCCGAAAGCGAGTCGCTCAAGGCTTACCTCATACAGCGTGAAGGTCTCGACAGCCTGCAGTTGCTTCAAGCCGCCCAGGCGCTCGAAACATCACTCCAGCTCTCAGAAGCCGAGCGCAAAAAGGCACTGGCCTATGCCGCCGGCCTGAAGATTGCCATGATGAACGAGGCTTCAGTCGTGCCCTCGCTCAACCAGAGCGCCACAGGCAAAAAAGACACCACCTATACCGACATCGCCATCTTCACACGCGGTCTCTGCGACGGTCTCATGCAGCGCAACACCATCAGCGCCGACTCGGCCCGCAAAATAGCCGACCAGCAGATGAACTATTACCGTCAGGAGCTGAAACGCGCCAACCAGGCCTTCCTCACCAACAATGCCAAGATAAAAGGCGTCAAAGTGCTGCCCAGCGGTCTGCAATACCGCGTCATCACACAGGGCAAAGGCGCTGTGGCCAACGACTCCACCGACGTGGAAGTGCACTATGAGGGCAAACTCATCGACGGCACGATTTTTGACTCTTCATACCAGCGCGGCAAGACGGCCACCTTCAAGCCTACACAGGTGATCAAGGGCTGGACCGAAGCACTCAAAATGATGCCCGAAGGCTCAACGTGGGAACTCTTCATTCCCTACGACCTGGCCTACGGCGAGCGCGGCAACCAAAACATACCGCCCTTCGCCACCCTCATCTTCAAGGTTGAAGTGGTCAAGGTGAAACCGTAATCCCCTACCCTCTTTCGCAGAGAAAAACGTCATTCAACGGCCCCGCCGACCAAAATGGTCTGCGGGGCCGTTTATATTTTTTCGGCTTGGCGTGACGGAAAGTGACTGAAGGTGACCGAAGCGTCCAATCACAGCAACGGCCTCATTCTCGGCCGCTTACAAGAGCGTGATTGTGTGATTGGGGAAAAGGCAACAATTTGGGGGGAAGAGACGGGGAATTTGTTGGTTTTATAAATATAGCAGCGTTTATATTTTAGTGGGGGGAATAATGGAAGGAAACTAAACGGAATGATATACGCGCTTCAATCAAAATTTCGACGCTTGATGTGCCGATCTTAGGCCGGATGATGGAGGAGCAATTAAATAGCCCAGGCCTGACGACCTGGGCTATTATGTGGCGCCCTTACAGGGCTTACGAGGACGCTCATACCTTGACTAATCATCTTATGGCTTAAACCACAGACAAGCGCCCCGGCGTTTTCGACGTTCCCTATGCTCAGAACGGGAAGAAGAGGGGAATGGTGAGCACGGCCACGATGCCCATGATGATTTGTAGCGGCAGACCCACCTTGACATAGTCCATAAAGGTGTAGTGGCCGGCATTCATCACCATGGCATTGGGCGGCGTACAAATCGGCGTGGCGAAGCAGGCAGAGGCGGCCACGGCGGCAGCCATCATAAAGGCTTGGGGATTGTAGCCGGCACTTTCGGCGGCGCCCCAAGCGATGGGAGCCACAAGAATGGCCGTGGCGGAGTTGCTGATAAAGGTGGAGAGCAACGAAGTGACGACGTAGACACCGGCCATAATGGCGAGCGGGCCGAAGGTGCCAAGCGAGCCTACGAGCGTCTCGGCGAGCCACTTGGAAATGCCGGTGTTGCTGAGTGCCGAACTCATCGGCATCATACCGGCAATCAGGACAATGCTTTCCCAACCAATCATCTTGTAAGCGCCGTCGACGCTGCGCGTACAACCCGTCAAGACCATGAGCAGACCGGCTATGATGACGCTGGCGACAGAGGGCACGCCAATCTGTTTTTCAAAGACCATGGCCAGCACCATAGCCACCATAATGATGGCCGCAATGGGTGCCTTGTGGTCGAGGGCCACATTCTCAGCCGTCTCGTCGGGACGGCCAATGACGAGCCATTCGCGCGTCTTTTTGGCGAGGCTCTCAATGCCTTTCCAGCGGCCGTGCACCAGGAGCATGTCGCCCGTGCAAATCAGTTCGTCGGAGATGTTTTCGAAGATATAACGTCCGCCACGCTTGATGGCAAGGACGTTGAGGCCGTAACGCTCGCCGAAGTTGGCTTTTTTGAGCGGGCGGTTGATAAGGGCCGATTCGGGCGTTATGAGCACTTCTGCGAGGCCAATCTCATAGAAGTCCAGCTTGGCTCTTCCGGCGCGCTCAGCGTCTTCAAATACCTCCAGATTGAGGTGTGCGGCCATCTCCTCCACATTTGAGCGGCGACCAAGCACGTAGAGTGTGTCGCCGGCCGTGAAGACCGTCTCGGGACGCACCATCTCTTGTGTGACGCCGGAGAAGAGGTTATGGCCTGAGCGGCGCACCTCGAGCACGGTGACGCCATAGCGCGAACGGAGTTCGAGTTCGCCCACGGTCTTGCCCTCGATGAGGGCGTGGCCCTGCTTGGTCTGGAGGCGGAAGACGCAGTCGTTGATGTGGTATTCGTGGAGCAAGCCGGCGAGCGACTTGTCGTCGTCTTTTTGTGCGCCATCGCGACCTTTCTTATTCAGGAACCAGCGGCAAAGCGGCCAGAGGCAAATCATGCCGACGATGATGCAGATGATGCCAATCGGCGTAAACTCAAAGAAAGAGAACTGGGGTTTGTTGTGGTCGGCCAAGTAGCCGCTGACGATGAGGTTGGGCGGCGTACCGATGAGGGTCAGGATGCCACCCATCGAGCTGGCAAAAGCGAGGGGGATGAGGAGTTTGGAAGGACTGATGCCGGCTGTCTTGCACATGGCCAGGATGATGGGGAGCAAGAGCGCCACGGTGCCGGTGTTGCTCACGAAGGCGGCCACGACAGAGGTGACGAGCATGACGAGGAAAAACAAGCGCTTCTCGTCGGTGCCGGCGAGGTGGAGGAGTCGGCCGCTGATGATTTTGGCCAGGCCGGTCTGGAAGACGGCCCCACCCACGACGAAGAGTCCCACCATCATGATGACGGCCGAGTTGGAGAAACCGGCGAGAGCCTCTTTAGAGTCGATGACGCCCGTGGCCAAGAGCACGGCGGTGGAGCAAAGCGCAATGATGTCGGAGCGCACCTTGCTGAACATGAAGGCCACGATGGTGGCGGCGAAGGTGGCAAGCGTGATGATGATTTTCACGGTCTGCGGGTCGGAGAGCGCTCCACCCGCGGTTGCAGATAAAAACATGTGTATAAAGGTAAGTAATGCGTTAGTTTTCAAAAACTCTGCTAAATTAAGCCGAAACGGCGAGACGGCCAATTTATCAAGGCGATTTTTTTGCGCCGACAAGGCGTGGGGTGGGGGAGAAAGCGCCAAAAGCATACAAAAAGCGCCCGCCACACTGCTCAGAGTGCGACGGGCGCGGATTATGGGTTAAGACTTATCGCGAATTTATTTCACGATGAAGGTCTTGCCTTTCTGGATGTAGAGACCCTTGGCGGGGTTCACCACGCGGCGACCGCTGAGGTCGTAGATGGTGGCATCGGCGGCGTTGTCGGCCTCGATGGCGCTGCCCAGAGAGGTGGGGATGTCGCCGGCGGGTTTCAGACGCCATGCGTTGATGTACTGACCATTGCTGGTGTTGTAGGTCTGGATGCTGCCAGAGGTTTCTTCACCTGTGCCTACGCTCATCTTGGCGGCGAGGGTGATGATGGAAGCACCGTAGTTGTGACGGATATAGTAGGCAGCGGGGGTGTCTACAGACTTGATGAGCTGGAAGGGAGCCTTTTCGCCCACAGCGCAGATGTTGCCCTCGACAAGTTCTTCTGCTTCACCAGTAGCGAGGATGGCACTGCTACCATAACGGAAACCGGCAATGGCGTTCTGCTTGGCCACGTTGCCGATGAGGTAGGTGGTATCACTGACAGCCTCAAACACCCACTTGTAGGCGTCGTTGTCGGCCTGAAGAACATCCCACTTCACAGAGTCGCTTTCGTTGGCATAGATGGCGTAAGACACACCGGGTTGTTTCTCAGCGAAGCCTTTGAAACCGCTGATGAGGTAGTAGGTCTTGCCGGCATCGAAGGCAATGGTGTCTTGAGCGGCGAGTTCAGCTACGGCGTCTTGTGCCTCGACGAGGTTGTTAGCCTCGATGGCGGCCTTGAGGTCGGCGAGTTGAGCGGCGGTCCAGCCACCTACGCAGTCTTCAGCGCCAAGATAGTTCTTGATGGGAGCCCACTTGATGGCGTCGATGTCTTCTTGCGTGATTTCGGCGAAGGTGATGACGCTACCAGCATCGGTGAGCGACCAGCTGCTGGCCCAGAGCTTGAGCAGGTTGCCGCTTTCATAGTGGTTCATAGCGGCGCTGCTACCGGCTACGAAGGAGAAGCCGTCGCCGTTTTTGATGATGTTGAAGGTGTCGACTGCAGCTTCAATCTGAGCGATGGCTTCGCTGGTGCCGAGTGTCACCTGAGCGCCGTTTGACATATCGGCGGTATAGGCCATAAGAGTGGCACCTTTGGCTTTGTTGTAGAGGGCTACGCCAGAAGCCCAGTTGCCGGTGAAGGCCCAGAGGTAGTTGTTGATGTTTTCGGTGTCGATGGTCGAGCCAATCTTCACGTCGTTGCTGTCGTCGGTCACGTAGATGTAGTTGCCACCACGAATCTTCATGGTGTAGTAGTGCGTGTCGTCGGCGAAAGCACCTTCGGCGATGGTAGTGGGCACGAAGGGCAGACCGTGGGCGGGATCGTAGGTGTAGTGCAACTCGATGGTGACATCTTCGGTGATGGTGTAGTTGCCATAGGTGGCGGCGTCTTCTTCGTTAAGCACATAGCCTACGCCTACATTGTCTTCAGTGGGCAATACGAACTGAGTGCCCTGCTTATAGTAGGTCGAGGTGGTGTAGAGCACGCCGTTGTTCTGGCCGTAGCAAATCACGTCGACGAGGGCCCATTTCTTGTAGGTCAAGATGAGCTCGAGGTCGTTTTCGGGCATAATGGTGGGCAACTCGATGTCTTCCATTTCACCAGTCATGGCAGAGAGATAGGTGTAGTTTTCAATGACGGGAGCATAGACAGAGTCACCTGCGGTGTAGTCTTTAACGATAGTTTCTTGAATTTGTGTACCGACCTCATCCTGCAATTGGAAGTAAGCCTGGAACACGGTCTTGTCTTCGATCTCGGGGATGTAGATCATATAGTTGGAGTTGTCGCCAGACTGGTTCCAACCCACAAACTTGGCGCGACCGTTTTCGGCGCCGTAACCATCGGTGTTCTGACCGTTGAAGTAAATGCCGTTGGCATCCTGGATGAAGAAGAGCGAGTCGCCTTCGGCCGACTGCGTGATGGTCAGGTTGCCGGGCTCGGAACCGGTCTTACCCTGAGCGTTGTTGGCCGAGAAAGCGGCGAAATAGTTGCCGGCAGCGCTCTTGAGCGTAATCTCAAGGGCATCGCCATTGACTGTCAAAGTCTCGATGGTCCAGATGTAGGCATTAGACTCAATGGTGCCCACGGGCAGATTGCGCTGAATCCACATCAGGCCTTCGCTATCCTCGAGAAGGAAGGCTTTACGCTCAGCCTGGCCATGGAATTCGGGACCGCCATTGTTGAAGAAGAGCACTTTCTGCCCTTGCTGCAACTCAGAGAGAGCCGTAATGTGATGGCCGATAGACGTCACCACATCTTTGGCTTGGGCTGTAGAGGCGCCAAAGAGCGCGAGAACAGCCACCAAGAAAAAGTAGATTTTTTTCATAAGGTTGTTGTTAAGGTATAAAATTAAATGAATGGAATTTTGTTGTTTTTCAGATTGGGCGGGTTAACGCGGCGAGCCCTTTTGAGACCATACAGGCCCACTTTCACGCGTCAAAATTAGATAAATTGTAATTACTATGCAACATTTCGCGGGTTTTTCTGATTTTTTTGCGGGGAAGATGAACCAAAATGAACCGCGCGAAAGATGCCGGGCCGTTTTGTCTTTTGACCGTCGAGCCTCAACGCGTATCTTTGACGTAGAAAAAAAGAAGGAGAGGCCCGACGGCCTCTCTTTTTGTTTTTCAAAGCTTTCCGGAAATAAGCACAAGGCAAAACGGGATTACTGACAGGAAAAACCAGGCTTATGCAAGGCGACACGAAGTCGGGCACCGCGATTATTGCACAGAAAAAAACGCTCCAATGCATGGCATGGCAGCCGGCTTTGGAGCGTGATGTGTTAAATAAAAATATTGGCGCGTCACGATGGCCCTGATTTTGTACAGACGGGATAGGGTGGGGGAGGGGATGAAACGCCTCGCGCCACCCTGTCGGCCGTTAGGCCAAAATGGCTTCGCCAAGCGAGCGGCCGAGGGCACGGGCACGGTCGAGCGTGTCGGCACTGGTGCCTTGTTTCCACTCGAGGGGCTCGCCCACGGGCGTCATCCCCATCTTTTCGTTGTAGGCGGCAATGGTCTTTACGGCCATTGAGCCCCAAGTGAAGCCACCAAACCAGGCCAGCTTGTGGGCCTTGACGTCGCGGCCGGCCAATCGTTTGAGCAAGTCCTCGACCACGGGGAAGACGCCACCGTTGTAGGTGGGACCGCCAATGGCCAGGCCGTTGTAGCGGAAGATGTCGGCCAAAACAAACGACGGCTGCGACACACTGAGGTCGTGGACAATGATTTTGCGCACACCGGCCTCGGCAGCACCACGGGCTATGGCCTCAGCCACACGACGCGTGTGACCATACATCGAACCGTAGCAAACCACCAGACCCTTCTGGCTCTCGCCGTGACTCATGCGGCGATAGACCTCGACGGCTTCGCCGACTTTTTCTGACCACACGGGACCGTGGGTGGGGCAGATCATACGCAACTCGAGGCCGGAGAGCTTCTTGAGTGCATTGCGCACGGGCGTGCAGAACTTGCCGAGAATGGCGGCAAAATAGCGCTCCATCTCGGGCAGGTAGGGCTCGATGTCCATATCGCGGTCGACAACGGCACCATTGAGCGCACCGAAGCAGCCGAAGGCATCGCCCGAAAACATAATGCCCTCACCCTCCACATAAGACACCATAGTCTCGGGCCAGTGAAGCATGGGGGCGAGATGGAACGAGAGCGTGCGGCGCCCCAAAGCGAGGGTGTCGCCGTCGGCCACCACGACATCGTCGGCCGAAGCCGCGCCATAGAAGCCCTGCACCATTTCCATCGTCTTTTTGTTGCCTACGAGACGGATTTCGGGGTATTTGTCTTTGATGAGAGCCAATGAGCCGGAGTGGTCGGGCTCCATATGGTTGATGACGAGATAGTCGATGGGGCGGTCGCCAATGACCTCGCGAATGTTGGCCAGATATTCAGCAAAAAAAGCCACGTCGACGGTGTCGATGAGCGTGACCTTGTCGTCTACGATAATATAGGAATTGTAAGAGACGCCGGCCGGAAGGAACCACAGTCCCTCGAAGCGGTGTTTGGTGCGGTCGTTGACGCCTACATAATGAATGTCTTGTGCAATTTTCATCTTTCAGTCTGTTTTGAGTTAATGTGAATAGCTTTTATGCTTGACAACCACAGTGGTTGGAGCCCGCAAAATTACATTTTTTATCAATGCGACGGATAAAAATGCCGGATGTTAATGCTTTTTAAGCGCTTGCAGAGCCGCACATCTAAAAAATGGAGGCCAAATTGGCGTTAAGGCACAAGAAATGATTAACTTTGCTCTGCATTTCCGCCCCACACGCATCGTATGTCAAGCCTTCTGCCGGGCCAACCGCTCCGGCAGGGAGACTGCCGGGGGCATTATCACGCCGAAATCTACTAACCACACATTAATCTTTATGCAAACCAAATCATTCTTGTTTGTCGCACTGGCTTCAGGGCTGGTGCTCTCTTCGTGCAGCAAGCTCGGCGAGCTTTCTGCCGACAACTTCACCGTGACGCCCTCTCCGCTTGAGGAGGTGAGCAATCAGGTGCCCGTGACCATCAACGGTCGCTTCCCCGAAAAATACATGAAAAAGAAAGCTCAGGTCACCGTAGTGCCCGTGTTGCGCTATGAAGGCGGCGAAACCGCCGGTCAGGCTGCCACGTTCCAGGGCGAAAAAGTGCAGGGCAACAACCAGGAGATCTCCTACAAGGTTGGCGGCAACTACACGATGAAAAACACCTTCGCCTACGTACCCGAAATGGCCAAGAGCGAACTCTATCTGACCTTCGACGCCAAAGTGGGCAAGAAGAGCGTTAAGGTGCCCGAAGTGAAAGTGGCCGACGGTGTCATCGCCACCTCAACCCTGCTCGGCCGTACGGCTGCCGGCGCTCAAGGCGCCACCGGCGAAGACAAATACCAATATGCCATCGCCCAGACCAAGCAGGCCCAGATCAAATACCTCATCAACCAGGCCAACATCCGCACGAGCGAACTCAAATCTGTCTCTGTGCAGGACTTCGTCAAGACCCTCCGCGACATCAAAGCCGACTCTAAGGGCTATCAGCTCGACGGCATCGAAGTTTCAGCCTATGCCTCTCCCGAAGGCGCTCTCGACTTCAACACCCGTCTGGCCGAGAAACGTCAGGGCACCTCAAGCGACTACGTGAAGAAGCAACTCAAAGAACTCAGCCTCGACGCCGAACTCGAGCAGAAATATACCGCCGAAGACTGGGAAGGCTTCCAGGAACTCGTGGCCGCCTCAAATATCCAAGACAAAGACGTCATCGTACGCGTGCTCTCTATGTATGAAGACCCCGAAGAGCGTGAAGCCCAAATCCGCAACCTTTCAAGCGCCTTCACCGAACTGGCCAACGAAATCTTGCCCGAACTGCGTCGCGCCCGCCTCACCGTCAACTACAATCTCATCGGCCGCAGCGACGACGAAATCAAGAGCCAGTACAAAGCCGACGCTTCACAGCTCTCTGTCGAAGAACTGCTCTATGCCGCCACACTGACCGACGACAAGGCTGAAAAGGCAGACATCTACGCCACCGCCGCCAAACAATACCCCACAGACAGCCGCGCCTTCAACAACCTGGCTCAGCTGGCCTTCCAGAACGGCGATATGGCCGCTGCCAAGAACTACCTCTCACAGGCGCTCAACAAAGAAGCCGGCTCGGCTGAGGCTAATGCCAATGCCGCACTGGTGAACATCGTAGAAGGCAATGTGGCCGCTGCCGAAACGGCTCTCTCCAAAGCCACTGCCGCCAAAAACTACAAGGAGGTGCTCGGTAACCTCAACATTGCCCAAGGCAACTACGCACAGGCCGCACAAAACCTGGCCGGCGTGAAATCCAACAGCGCCGCCTTGGCCCAGATCCTCAACAAAGACTACGCCTCTGCCACTCAGACGCTCAGCGCCATCGCTCAGCCCGATGCCACCACGAGCTACCTCAAGGCCATCGTTGCCGCACGCACGCAGCAGGCTTCTACGGCCCTGAGCAACCTCAAAGACGCCGTGGCCAAAGACGCTTCTCTCAAGGCTCGTGCCGCCACCGATATGGACTTCGTGTCACTCTGGGGCAACAGCACCTTCAAAAGCCTTGTGAAATAATCACAGACACGCTCACCTTCACCAGTCATACCGGCTGGTGAAGACATCAACAACGGCAAGGGACTAGGACTTGCCTGCACGCCGAGACGTGTGGGCAAACCATTGGTCCCTTGTCTTTTTCAAAAGACCTATGAACCTCATCAGACTGCTACAGGTCGTGTCCGCCTTGTGTCTGGCCGCCTGCAGCTCGCCCGGGACACAATTCAGACTCGAAGGCGACATCGCCGGCGTCAACCAAGCCGAAATCTTTGCCTATTTTGAAGACGCCGCCTTCAGCGGGATGGACACCATCCGCATACAAGACGGCCACTTCGTCTATGAAAAAGACCTCAAGCAGCCGGCCATTCTCACCCTGCTCTATCCCAACTACTCACAGACCTACATCGTGGCCGAACCGGGCGCGCACATCAAGATGGACGGCGACGCTTCAAAACTCGGAGAGGCCCAAATCAGCGGGTCGGACGAAAACCAACTGCTCACCGACTTCCGTGCCAAAATTGCCGGCAAAAATGAGGCCGAAGCCCGACTGGCAGCGACAGATTTCATTCGCCAAAACAAACAGACACTGGCGGCCGTGGCCGTGTTGAAACGCTATTTTGCCACAGCAGAAGAGCCCGACCCCGCCACCGTGGCCTCACTGCTCAAAGACCTGCGCACAGCGCAACCCAAAAACGCCGCACTCACCCTACTTGACAGCCAAATCAAGACCCGTATGGGGGGCAGCAAAGGTCAAGACATACCCGACTTTGAAGCCTCAACGCTTGACGGCAAGAGCGTAGGGAGCGGGAAGAGCACAGGGAAGCCTATGGTCATAGCCTTTTGGGCCACCTGGAGCAGCAAAAGCATCCAGACGCTCAGCCTGCTGCGACGACTGAAAAACAGCTACGGCGGTAAAGTCACCATCGTGCCCGTCTCGCTCGACCACGACATCGAAGCCTGCCGCCGCGCCACCGACAGAGACAGTCTCACGGCCCTGACCGTGTGCGACGGACTGGCCTTTGAAAGCCCTGTGTGCAAAGCCTTCGGCATCAAAACCGTGCCCGGCTGCACCCTCATAGACCGACACGGCCGCATCATTGCCAGAGATGTTGCCCCCGAACAACTCGAACAGCGCATCGGCGAACTGCTCAAGTGACCCCACAGACCTGAAATATGTTAGTCAAAATCAATACAGCCGCCCTCAACGGACTCACTGCCATGCCCGTGGTGACGGAAATCAACGCGGGGCGCGGCATGGAGTTTTTTATGGTCGGACTGCCCGACAACGCCGTGCGTGAAAGCCGCCTGCGCGTGAATGGCGCACTGGCCAACTCGGGCTATCACCTGCCACAACGCAGCGTGACCATCAACTTTGCCCCTGCCGACGTGCGCAAGGAAGGTTCAAGCTATGACCTGCCCTTAGCCATCGGACTGCTCGCCGCCACCGAACTGCTCGAAAGCGACAAGCTGCAACGCGGCGTGTTTGTGGGCGAACTGGGCCTCGACGGCAGTCTGCGCCCGGTGAAAGGGGCCCTGCCCATTGCCATCAAAGCCAGAGAGATGGGGTTTGACTTCCTCATCCTGCCCGAACGCAATGCCCGCGAAGCCGCTGTGGTGAACCAGCTAAAGGTGTATGGTGCGCAACGCCTCAACGAC
>JBJFGJ010000193.1:0-32367 GCA_051892575.1 Alloprevotella sp.
TGGGCTGATAGGGTGTCTTGTATTTCTTAGCATCGGGCGCATAGCTCGTGGAAATGAGTTTTTTCAAACCCAGCTCGTCAAACTTTGCCGCAAAAAAGCGGGTAAAATTGCTCCACTCAGGGTCGTCACACGGCAGCAGCACGGTCTTGCCGCGAAACACATCGGGGTTGAACTCCAAATAGGCATTCATCTCCATTTCTATGTCGTGAAACTGAGTGTAAAACTCATCGTTTTTGGCCGCCTTGGCCTCTTTTAGGTTGGTATTTGCCATCTTGATTGCTGTTCTTGGAAAAAGTCCCGTCGGCGGAGGAGGGGCAGAGACGGGCCTGATAGGGAAGTGACGCTCTGTCTTTGCCCGGCACAAACCTGGCTTTTGGTCTGACTACAAAGGTGCAAAAATCTTTTCGGGCGGCAAGGCGTGACTGCGAAAAAGCGGCGCGAGGCACCCCAATCTCGTTTGTCTTTTTCCGGCCCGGTCCAAAGGGTTATCTTGGAGTAAAGAAAAAGAGAGAGACCGCCGTGAAGGCGGTCTTTTTTGGTTTTCAGTGGCTTACGGCGATACTGACAGTTTTTTCCGGCCTTATGACAGGCACGCCGGAGCCTATGCCACGAGAATTTTCAAGTCTTCCGCCGACGATTTTCCGCATCGCACAGGTCGCTCTCAGCCTTATCATTTTCATTGCCAACGATTTACGAAAAACTCAGAGAGACCCGGCGAGAGTTTAACCTATTTTACGCGTTTTCTGTTCTAATCTCAATGAATGTTGAATATTGAGCCGACGGCGTCACACAAGAGGAGAATTTCTGAACAAAAGGCAAAGAGAGCCGAACTGCCGGCGGCGTGGAGGCGTCGGTATGGAGGACGAAGATGACAACATCCGACGCGAAACCATCCCGTTTTCCCTCCCTCCTCCCCCACTGCCAAAAAGGCCTGAGACATTACACCCTCAACGACTCTGCGACAAGGTCCTTTGCGACAACCGGCCTCAAACGCCAATGTTACTTTTTGGACAACTTTTGCAACTTCCGAAAAGCACAATGACGCTAAAAATCAGATTTTTATGCATTTCAAACGGAAAACTTCGCCTTTCGCTTTACGCAAACAGCCGTAAGTGTGTGGTAAATAAAGGGTTAATTTTTCGCCCTAAATATACCTTAAAAAATATTTGTATGCGTCGTTTTTTCTCTGTAGTTTTGCAATCGGTTTTGGTAGTCCCAAAACACATTTCTACTGCGGCGGTGCGCCGTGCCAAACCACGAAAAACTTCTATAAACAACAAAATAACCCTTCTAAATCCCCGTGGAACCTAAGACTTATTCGTACGAAGAGGCGTTCAAGGCCTCGCTCGACTACTTCAACGGCGACGAACTCGCCGCCAGAGTCTGGGTGAACAAATATGCCATGAAAGACTCATTCGGGCATATCTTCGAACTTTCACCCACCGACATGCACCGCCGTCTGGCTAAGGAAATCACACGCATTGAGCATAAATATGCCAATCCGCTTAGCGAAGACGAAGTTTTTGAAATGCTCGACCATTTCAAGTACATCGTGCCCGCCGGCAGCCCTATGACCGGCATCGGCAACAACTATCAGATTGCTTCGCTCTCCAACTGTTTCGTCATCGGCATCGAAGGCGACGCCGACTCCTACGGGGCCATTATGAAGGAAGACGAAGAGCAGGTGCAACTGATGAAACGACGCGGCGGCGTGGGTCACGACTTGTCGAAAATTCGTCCGAAAGGGTCGCCCGTGAAAAACTCGGCACTGACCAGCACCGGCCTCGTGCCGTTTATGGAACGCTTCTCCAACTCCACACGCGAAGTGGCACAAGACGGCCGCCGCGGCGCCTTGATGCTCTCTGTCAGCATCAAACATCCCGACGCAGAGGCCTTTATCGACGCCAAGATGACAGAGGGCAAAGTGACGGGCGCCAACGTTTCGGTGAAAATCGACGACGAGTTCATGCGCCAGGCCATCGCCCAAAAGCCTTATATGCAGACCTTCCCGGTCAACGCCACACCCGAGACGGCTCAGGTGAGCAAAGAGATTGACGCACACGCACTGTGGCGCAAAATCGTGCACAACGCATGGAAAAGCGCCGAGCCCGGCGTGCTCTTCTGGGACACCATCCAGCGTGAGAGCATTCCCGACTGCTATGCCGACCTGGGCTTCGAGACCGTATCAACCAACCCCTGCGGCGAAATCCCCCTCTGCCCGTATGACAGCTGCCGACTGCTGGCCATCAACCTCTACTCATACGTCATTAATCCCTTCACCGCCGAGGCCTATTTTGATTTCGACCTCTTCAAGCGTCACGTGCGCCTGGCCCAACGCTTCATGGACGACATCATCGACCTGGAGCAGGAAAAGATTGACCGCATCATCGAGAAGGTGGTGAGCGACCCCCAGACCGACGAGGTGAAACACACCGAACTGCAACTGTGGGAGAAAATCAAGCGCAAGACGGCTATGGGCCGACGCACGGGCGTGGGCATCACGGCCGAAGGCGACATGCTGGCCGCTCTGGGGCTGCGCTATGGCACTAAAGAGGCCACCGACATGGCCGTGAAAGTGCAGCAGACCTTGGCTCTGGCCGCCTATGCCTCGAGCGTGGAAATGGCCAAAGAGCGCGGTGCCTTTGAAGTGTTCGACGCCGCACGCGAAGCCAACAACCCCTTCATTCTCCGCATCAAAGAGGCCGACCCCGCACTCTATGAGGCCATGTGCCGATACGGCCGCCGCAACATCGCCTGCCTCACCATTGCACCCACAGGCACCACCAGCCTCATGACGCAGACCACAAGCGGCATCGAGCCGGTCTTCTTGCCCGTCTATAAACGCCGCCGCAAGGTCAACCCTAACGACCCCGAGGTCCGCGTGGACTTTGTCGACGAGTCGGGCGACGCCTTCGAAGAATATATTGTCTACCACCACAAGTTCCTCACCTGGATGCGCGCACAGGGCATCGACACCGAGCGCAACTATTCGCAGGAAGAAATCGACGCGCTCGTGGCCCGCTCACCCTACAACAAGGCCACGGCCAACGACGTGGACTGGCTTATGAAAGTGAAGATGCAAGGCGCCATACAGAAGTGGGTGGACCACTCCATAAGCGTCACCGTCAACCTCCCCTCCGACGTGAGCGAAGACCTCGTGGACAAACTCTATGTCGAGGCTTGGAAGAGCGGCTGCAAGGGTTGCACCATCTATCGCGACGGCTCGCGCTCGGGCGTCATGATCAGCGTGAAAAAGAAAGACGAGCCCAAACCGCCCTGCGAACCGCCCGTAGTGACCGAGCGCCGTCCCGACGTGCTGGAGTGCGATGTGGTGCGTTTCCAGAATAACAAAGAAAAATGGGTGGCCTTTGTGGGTCTGCTCGAAGACCGTCCCTATGAAATCTTCACCGGTCTGCAAGACGACGACGAAGGCATCGTGCTGCCCAAGACCGTGACCAAGGGCCGCATCGTCAAGCATATCAACTCCGAAGACGGTTCGAAACGCTACGACTTCCAGTTTGAAAACAAACGCGGCTACAAGACCACCGTCGAGGGTCTGTCGGAGAAGTTCAACAAAGAATATTGGAACTACGCCAAACTCATCTCGGGTGTGCTCCGCTACCGCATGCCGCTCGAAAACGTCATCAAACTTGTTGACAGCCTACAGCTCGAAAGTGAAAACATTAACACTTGGAAGGTCGGTGTGGCACGCGCGCTGAAGAAATATATTTCAGACGGCACCATTGCCCAGGGTCAGAAGTGCCCCAACTGCGGCCACGAGACACTCGTCTACCAAGAGGGTTGTCTCATCTGCAAACACTGCGGCGCCAGCCGTTGCGGATAGACCGACACTGCAAGACCATCACCATTAGGAGTTAGGGGTCTCCCCTAATTCCTAATTTTTATCTCTCGCCCACCCTTCCCGTTCCACGCCAAAGCCATGACCATTCCCGACCTCGTCACCCTCTTTGCCCGGCACCCGCAAATCGCAGCCCTGGGCCGCATTGTGGAGCAGCAGAGTCCGGCCGTCACTCTCGTCGAAGGCCTCAAAGGCTCGGCTGCGCCTATGGCCGTGGCCGCCATGATGCACCGCTTCACGCCGAAGCGGCCCGTGCTCTGCATCTTGAACGACGAAGAGGAGGCCGGCTACTTCTACCACGACCTCACGACTATGCTGGGCGACGAGCGGGTGCTGTTTTACCCCTCGGCCTATAGACGTGCGGCCAAATATGGCAGTCGCGACGCCGCCAACGAGATACTCCGCACGGAGGTGCTCGGCCGCCTCGCACAGGGCGATGCCGTCGTGGTGGTGACCCACCCGGCCCCGATGGCCGAGCGCATAGCCCCACCCTCACAATATCAGGCCACCACGCTCACCCTTGCCGAAGGCGAAACACACAATCCCGACGAATTGGCCCGAAAACTGTTCGACCTGGGATTCCAACCCAAAGACTACGTCTACGAACCCGGCGAGTATGCCCTGCGTGGTAGTCTGCTCGACGTGTGGTCGTTTTCGTCGGAACTGCCCTACCGCATCGATTTCTTCGGCGACGACATCGACAGCATACGCACCTTTGAGGTGCAAGACCAACTCTCCAAAGAGCGCAAAAACAGCGTCACCGTCGTGGGCAGTCCGGCCTTGCGCGACGCCGGAGCCATTCCCTTCACCGACTGTCTGCCGCCCGACACGCTGCTGTGGGTCAAAGACCTCGGCTTCACGGGCGAAATGATTGACAAGATATGGGACGACGGTTTTGCGCCGCAGGCCGTGTGGCAAGACGAGGCGACTGAGAACGCCGTGGTGCCGTCTAAGGAAAACTGTCTCGCCGACAGTGTCGCCGTATTGCCCGGTCTGCTCGCCCTGCAACGCATCGAAACGTCGGTGCGTCCCGGCAACGTGGCACAGGCCCGCCTCTGTTTCCACACTGAGAGCCAGCCGCTCTTCCACAAAAACTTCACGCTGCTGGCCGACACCTTTATGCACCATCTCTCAGAGCGTCACCGGATTTTCGTGCTGGCCGACAGCCACAAGCAAAACGAGCGTCTGAACAACATCCTCGCCGAAGAGGCCGAGCGCAAAGGACTGCCGCCGGAGGCCACCGCTTTCACGCCCGTTGAGCCTACGCTCCACGAGGGTTTTGTCGAGACCGAGCTCGGCCTGTGCCTCTTCACCGACCACCAAATCTTCGACCGCTTCCACAAATACCGCCTCCACACCGACCACGCCCGCGACGCCAAAATGGCCATCTCGCTGCGCGAACTGATGCAGTTTAAGCCGGGCGATTTCGTGGTACACATCGACCACGGCGTGGGGCGCTTCACCGGTCTGGTGCGCGTGCCGGGCGAGGACGGGTCTATGCGCGAAATGATCCGGCTGGCCTATCAAAACGACGACGTGGTGCTCGTATCGATACATTCGCTTCACAAGGTGTCGAAATATAAGGGCAACGAAGGCCAGGCGCCTCATCTCTCGCGGCTCGGTACGGGCGCTTGGGAGAAGATGAAGGAGCGGACGAAGAAGAAGATTAAAGACATCGCCCGCGACCTTATCCGTCTCTACGCCAACCGCAAGGAGGCCGAGGGCTTCGCTTTCAGCCACGACTCGTTTATGCAACACGAACTCGAGGCCGGCTTTGCCTATGAAGACACCCCCGACCAGTTGCGCGTCACCGCCGAGGTGAAGGCCGACATGGAAAGCCGGCGGCCCATGGACCGCCTGGTGTGTGGCGACGTGGGCTTCGGCAAGACAGAAATCGCCGTGCGCGCCGCCCTCAAAGCCGCCGCCGACAACAAGCAAGTAGCCGTGCTCGTGCCCACGACCGTCCTGGCCCTCCAACACTACCACACTTTTGCCTCGAGGCTTAAGGACTTTCCCGTCAAGGTGGATTATCTGAGCCGCGCCCGTACGTCTGCACAGACCCGACAGATATTAAAGGAGTTGGCCGAAGGGAAAATCAACATTCTCATCGGCACCCTCAAGCTCATCGGGGCTTCGGTGAAATGGCACGACCTGGGACTGCTCATCATCGACGAGGAACAGAAATTCGGGGTCGCCGTCAAAGAAAAACTGCGTACCCTCAAAACCAACATCGACACCCTCACGATGTCGGCCACTCCTATCCCGCGCACCCTCCAATTCTCTCTGATGGGCGCCCGCGACCTTTCCGTCATCCAGACTCCGCCGCCCAACCGCCGCCCCATACAGACCGAAGTGCACCCCTTCAGCCACGAGGTGATTGCCGACGCCGTGAACTTTGAAATGAGCCGCAACGGACAGGTCTACATCGTGACCAACCGCATCGCGGCCCTGACCCACTTACAACATCTCGTAGAGCAATACGTGCCGGATGCCCGCGTGGCGACGGGACACGGCCAGATGCCGCCGAGCCAATTGGAGGAAATCATCACGGGCTTTATCAACTACGACTACGACGTATTGATATCGACCACCATCGTAGAGAACGGCATCGACATCCCTAATGCCAACACCATCATCATAGACGGCGCGCACCATTTCGGCCTCTCCGACCTCCACCAGATGCGTGGCCGCGTGGGACGCAGCAGCCGCAAGGCGTTTTGCTACCTGCTGGCACCGCCGCTCTCCCTCCTGCCCGACGACTCCCGCCGCCGGCTTGAAGCGCTCGAGAACTTCAGCGATCTGGGCTCGGGCATACACATTGCCATGCAAGACCTCGACATTCGCGGGGCCGGTAATCTGTTGGGGGCAGAGCAAAGCGGCTTCATCGCCGACCTGGGCTATGAGACCTATCAGAAGATTTTGGCCCAGGCCGTGGCCGAACTGAAAAACGACGAGTTTGCCAGTCTCTATGCCGACAGTGAGCAGCAGACGGGCATCCCGGCGGGCGACTTCTTTGTAGACGAATGCAACATCGAGTGTGATTATCGCGCCTTCTTCCCCGAGACTTACGTGCCCGGTGCCTCAGAGCGTATGTTGCTCTACCGCGAGCTCGACGCCATCTCCACCGACACGGCGCTCGAGGCCTTCCGCACGCGACTCGTAGACCGCTTCGGTCCCATTCCGGCAGAGGGCGAAGCCCTGTTGCGCATCGTCCCACTGCGCCGCCTGGGCCGCAAAGCCGGAGCGCAACGCATGACGCTGGGCAAGAGCCGTATGACGCTCTATTTCGTGGGCGACACCGACAGTCCCTTCTACGGTAGCGACACCTTCGGGCGCATCATCGACTATGCCACGAAAAACTACCGCCGCTGCAAACTTGACGAAAAAAACGGCAAGCGCCGCATGACCGTCACCGGCGTCAACTCCGTTGAGCAAGCCCTGCAGACCATGCAGGTGATGTTGGGTGTAGAAAATTGACTCCGTAACCGAAAATAATCGTAAATTTGCAGCCGAAAAAGCCGACTAAGGCCGGCTGCTTTTTCTTTTATTATCACACATCGCGAAACAACAACTACAAACATCTATTATATTATGGAGAAAACTATCCGCCTGGAACTTAACCAGACTACCCCTTTCATTAAAGATTCTGCCCTTGAGGCTCTCCGTCCGGCCGCCGACAAGGCCGCTCAAGCCTTAGCAGACAACACCTGTCCCGGCAACGACTTCCTCGGCTGGCTCCACCTGCCCTCTTCCATCACGCCCGAACTGCTTGCAGAAATAAAGGCAACCGCTGCCACGCTGCGCGAAAAATGCGACACCGTAGTGGTGGCCGGCATCGGTGGCAGTTATCTCGGCGCCCGTGCCGTGATTGAAGCCCTCTCAGACAGTTTTGCAGCCCTCAAGGCCACAGACGGCAATCCGCTCGTGCTTTATGCAGGCAACAACATTGGCGAAGACTATCTCTCAGAACTTTGTGCGTTCCTCAAAAACCGCCGTTTCGGCATCATCAACATATCCAAGAGCGGCACTACCACCGAGACCGCACTGGCTTTCCGCCTGCTGCGCACGCTCTGTGAGGAGACCCGTGGCAAGGAAACGGCGCGCGAAGTCATCGTGGCCATTACCGATGCCAAGAAAGGTGCAGCCCGCGTCATGGCCGATAAAGAAGGGTACCGCAGTTTCATCATCCCCGACAACGTAGGCGGCCGCTTCTCTGTGCTCACCCCCGTGGGCCTGCTGCCCATCGCCGTGGCCGGTTTCGACATCGACGCCCTCGTGGCCGGTGCCGTAGCCATGGAGCGAGCCACCGCAGCCGACGTGCCTTTCTCTCAAAACATCGCCAAGCAGTATGCCGTCGTGCGCAATGCCCTCTACCAAGAAGGCAAGAAGATTGAAATCCTCTCCAACTTCCAACCCAAACTCCACTACATGAACGAGTGGTGGAAACAGCTCTACGGCGAGAGCGAAGGCAAAGACGGCAAGGGCATCTTCCCTGCAGCCGTCGACCTCACCACAGACCTGCACTCAATGGGTCAATGGATACAGGAAGGCGAGCGCACCATCTTTGAAACGGTCATCTCTGTCGAAGAGCCGAGCCACGAACTGCACGTGCCGGCCGACGACGAAAACCTCGACGGCCTCAACTTCCTCGCCGGAAAGCGCGTGGACGAAGTGAACAAAATGGCCGAACTCGGTACGCGCCTGGCCCACGTTGACGGCGGCGTGCCCTGTCTGCGTCTCGTGATGCCGGCCCTCAACGCATACCACCTGGGCGAACTCATCTACTTCTTCGAGCACGCCTGCGGCATCAGCGGTCTCATTCTCGACGTCAACCCCTTCAACCAGCCCGGTGTGGAGGCCTACAAGAAAAATATGTTTGCCCTGCTCGACAAGCCCGGCTACGAAGCCGAAAGCCAGGCCATAAAAGCACGTCTCGGCAAATAAGTCAACGCTTGACAATGCATAATCAAAACCCTACGCCAATGGCCGAGCACATCGTCTCGGCCATTGCGCAATACGACCAAGTGCACGGCCGGGGCCACTTCGCTCCGAGAGCCGTGCTCTTTGATATGGACGGGGTGCTCTTCGACTCAATGCCGCATCACGCCACCTCTTGGGCGGCCGTCTGCACCCGCTTTGGACTGAAGATGAGTCCGGAAGAGGCCTATATGCACGAAGGACGCACCGGCGCCGCCACCATCAACATCCTCATGCAACGCTATCACGGTCGCGAAGCCACAGCCGACGAGATACGCGACATCTATGCGGCCAAATGCGAAGCCTTCAACGCCTGCCCCGAAGCCGTGCGCATGCCTGGAGCCTACGAGGTGACCCGACGGGCCGTGGCCGAGGGATTGAAGATAGGCGTGGTGACGGGCAGCGGACAAAAATCGCTGCTCGACCGTCTGACGGCCGGTTTCCCCGACTGCTTCACGCCCGAGAGCATCGTATCGAGCGCCGACGTGACCCAAGGCAAGCCCCACCCCGAACCTTACCTGCGCGGATTGGACAAGATGGGCGTAGAAGCCCACGAGGCTATCGTGGTGGAAAATGCCCCTCTCGGCATCCGGGCCGCCGTGGCGGCAGGCATCTTCACCATTGCCGTCAACACGGGACCTCTGCCCGACGAGGTGCTCCTGGCCGAGCGGCCCAACCTGCTCTATCACAGCATGACCGAACTGGCCAACTCGCCCATTTTCGCCTATCGCGACTGAACGGTGGGCAATGGCGTAATGTTCAGAACGGCGCGCTGAGCGTGACACATCGGAAATATTTTTTCACAAAAAACTTCCAGCCGAAGCGGCATGATTGACACGACGTCGCAGAATAGACCACAAAATCACGCCAAAACACTTTTGAAACGTCAAAAACAGGGATAAGGGAAACGGCGATAAGGACAGTTTTTACTGGAATAAGGACAGGAAATCCCGGCCTTAGCCCCGCAACCCTCTAAAAAAGAGCGGAGAAGACCCAAACGGCCCTCTCCGCTCTTTTCATACCTCAAAGGTAAGCCGAAAACAGGGAGAATAAAAAGACAGAACGGCGCCGGCGCGATGTCAGACGGCCTGCGCCCTACGTGGTCAAGGTCCCTCATCTGCACTCCCTTTGCGCTTTTTCCGCCTCCGCCCACATTTCTTGTCCTAAAAAATACCGTTTGTCAAAATTATCGTACCTTTGCCGGTACAACCTTAAGTCGACACGCCTGCATCTATCCGCCCGAAGGCCGAGATGCAGCCAGACCCGTAATTATGAAAAACACGCCAAAGAAAACACCTGCCTATCACGCCAAAGTCAAAGCCGACAAAGCCGACAAAATTTATGTGGATATTCTCGCACGACTCATTGACGGCAAACGCTATCGCGACCCCAACTATTCGGCGGCACAGCTCGCCACCGACCTTGGGACAGACAAGCGCTACCTGGCCGCTGCCATCGCGCTGGGTTCGGGCGGCAACTACAACACGCTGGTCAACGGTTTCCGCCTGCGCGACGCCTGCAGAATGTTGAGAAGTGCGCACTATGCCAATATGACGGCCGAAGAAATCGGACTCATGGCGGGCTTCTCGTCGCGACAGGCTTTTTATCTGGCTTTCAAAAAAGCCTATCACGTCACGCCACGCCACTATCGCCTGAACGGCTCGAACGAAGCGGCGGTGTGAAAGTCTGAGGGCCAAAGCCAACGAGTCTGCCACTTGTTGCCCCAAACCATAGTTTTAGTTCCCAATCACTCTCTCTGATTTATGCTCCCACAAAAAGAACGAAACGACATAGCCCGACTGGTGCACCGACAGGTGGTACCGGCCATGGGTTGCACCGAACCCATCTGTGTGGCTCTGGCCGTATGCAAGGCCCGTGAGTTGCTCTCGCAGACGCCTTGCAGCGTAGACATCCGCCTGAGTGCCAACATCCTGAAAAACGCTATGGGCGTGGGTATACCCGGCACGGGTATGGTGGGACTGCCCATTGCCGTGGCCCTCGGCGTCTTGGTGGGACGCTCGGAATACGGTCTGGAATGTCTGCGCGACTGCCGCCCCGAAGACGTGGAGCGTGGCAAGGACTTTGTCAACTCCGGAGCCATCTCCATCGCCCTGGCCGAGAATGCGCCCGACAAACTCTATGTGGAGGCCGAACTGAAAACAGCCGACGACCACAAGGCGCTGGCCGTGATTGCCTGCGAACACACCCACTTCGTCAGACTCGAAAGAGACGGGAAACCGCTTGGCCACACGCCCGTGACAGAAGGCACAGCGGAGAGCGGCAGCGAAGACGACGCGCCCCAACTCTCTTTGAAGAAAGTGTTTGACTATGCCACCACGACACCGCTTGAAGAAATCGCCTTCATCGACGAAGCCCGGCGGCTCAACGACGCAGCGGCCCGGAAATCGCTCGAAGGCAACTACGGCCACAGGTTGGGCAAAGCCCTGTCGCGACCACTCGGCCGAGGCATCATGGGCGAGAGCATTTTCTCACACATACTCTCCAGCACGGCTCTGGCCTGCGACGCACGAATGGCCGGCGCCATGATACCCGTGATGAGCAACTCCGGCTCGGGCAACCAAGGCATCTGCGCCACCAACCCCGTGGTGGTGTTTGCGCGCGAAAACCACAATACGCCTGAAGAGCTCACACGTGCTCTGATGCTCAGCCATCTCACGGCCATCTATATCAAACAACATCTCGGTGCCCTCTCGGCACTGTGCGGATGTGTGGTGGCCGCCACGGGCTCAAGTTGCGGCATCACGCTGCTTATGGGCGGGGGATATGCCGAAGTGTCGGCTGCGGTAAAAAATATGATAGCCAATCTCACGGGTATGATTTGCGACGGCGCCAAACCAAGTTGCGCGCTCAAACTTACCACCGGCGTGAGCACGGCCGTACTCTCGGCCATGCTGGCCATGCAGGGCGAATGTGTGTCGGCGGTCGAAGGCATCATCGACGACGACGTGGACCTCAGCATCCGCAATCTCGTCTCCATAGGCGCCGACGCCATGAACGAAACAGACCGACTCGTGCTCGACATCATGACTCATAAATCAACCAAATAATCTAATCGCTATTTTCAAATGAAGAAAACCTTAGTTACCCTTTCTCTTCTGGCGCTTGGCGGCCTTTCGGGCAGCCTGAGTGCCCAGGTGGTGGACATTTCGCCCAAGCCTCACTCCATCACGTGGGGCGCAGAGGCCTTTGCAAGTCCCGCCTCTTATGTGCTCACAGGCGGCGAAACGGCCGACGCCGACGCCGTGGCCCTGCTGAGCGAAACCCTGACCATCGGCTCTACGGGCGTGAGCATCACCATCGGTGAGCGTGGCGACGCCGCCGTGAGCAGCGTCGAGAGCCTCATACCGGCCAAAGCCCAGGGCTATTACCTGAGCGTCGGCCCCGAAGGCGTGGTCATTGCCGGCAACGACTCGGTCGGCACCTACTATGGCGTGCAGACTTTCTTGCGCATCGCCTCACAGCCGCAAGTAATGTCGGCCACAGTGACCGACTGGCCCGACGTGCTTGAACGCGGCGCCATCGAAGGCTTCTATGGCAACCCGTGGAGCACCACCGACCGCAAACGCCAGTTCCAGTTCTACGGCCGCAACAAAATGAACATCTACGTCTACGGCCCTAAAGACGACCCCTACCACCGTGCACGCTGGCGCGAGCCCTACCCTGCCGCCGAACTGGCCGTCATTAAGGAGCTCGTGGCCGAAGCCTCCAAAAACAAGGTGCAGTTTGTCTGGGCCATCCACCCGGGCAACGACATCCAGTGGACCAATGCCGACAGCCTCAACGTGGTGAATAAACTCGAGAAAATGTACGACGCCGGTGTGCGCACCTTTGCCGTCTTCTTCGACGATATTTATGGTGAAGGCGAAAAGGCCGACAAACAGGCCGGACTGCTCAACTACGTCACCGACGAGTTTGTCAAGAAACACTCCGACGTAGCGCCGCTCATTATGTGCCCCACGCAATACAACCGCAGCTGGACAAGCGGCACCTACCTCACTACGCTCGGCACGCAGATGTACCCCGAAGTGCGCATCATGTGGACCGGCAACAGCGTGGTCGATATGATCAACAAGAGCGATATGGACTGGATCAACGCCCAGATTAGCCGCAACGCTTTCATCTGGCTCAACTATCCCGTCACCGACTATTGCAGCTCTCACCTGCTTATGGGCCGCACCTACGGCAACGATCTCAACATCGCCGAGCAGCTCAGCGGTTTCGCCTCCAACCCTATGGAATATGCCGAAGCCTCAAAAGTGTCGCTCTTCAGCATTGCCGACTACACCTGGAATATGGCCGACTATGACGATGCCGCTTCCTGGGAACTCGCCATGAAGGAACTGATGCCCACACATACTTGGGCATTCCGCACCTTCTGCGAACACAACATCGACCTCGGCGTCACCACCCACGGCCTTCGCCGCGAAGGTGAGTCTGCTGCCTTCCGCGTGGGTCTGGCCAAATATCAGGCTGCCATGACCGAGGGATACAACGCCGAAGCCGTAGCCCAAATGAAGACTGAGTTTGACACCATCCTGATGGCCGCCAACGAACTGCTCACGTCGACCGACGAGCCCGAAATGATGGGCGAGATCACGCCGTGGGTGCAGGTGATGGAATATATCGGAAAGCGCGGACAGCTTGTGATGAACCTTCACACCTTCCTCGCCAACGAAGACCCTGAAAACTTCATCGCCACCTATCTCATGATTGACTCGCTCCAGACGCTGCAGGATGAGATTATTTCACGCGACTTCACCGGTTCGATTGTGCATCCTCATCCCGTGGTGGGCGCTCAGTATGTGGAACCCTTCCTCAAGTCTGAACTCAACAAGCTCATCAGCGACTACAAGAGCAAGTTTGACTATCGCCTCGACGTCTTCCCCGCCGTGGTGCTCGACGATGGCGCCTACTATTTCAAATACAACAACCGCTGGCTCACCAACACTTCCGACGGCGGCACAGGTGGCTATCCCATCTTCAAGACTACGATTGACGACGTCAAGCCCCAGCGCCAAGTCTGGAACATCAGACAGGACGCCGAAACAGGCCGCTACAAAATCACCAACGCACAAGACGGCCGCTACATCAACGAGAACGGCGTCTTTACCGTGAGCGACGATACCAACCCCTACGACCCGGCTTGGCACTCCTATAATATCTATCGTCTCAACAACCGTTATGCCATCCAAAACGCAGGCAGCGCAGGCACCAACTATTGGGCAGCTTCGAACATCCAAATCAGCAAAGGCTCCAACACGGCCTACAATCCCTCAAACTTTATCTTCGAAATCCAGCCCACAGATGAAGAAAAGACTTATCCCGTGATTGAGGCAGACAAGACCTACTGCATCACCGTGGGCGACCTCGCCCTCACCAACACCGCCATTCAAGGCTCAGGCGGCTATCCGCAGTTCAAGACGAAGAAAGCCACCGACAGCACCAAGTCGCAAGAGTGGACCATCACCGTCGATGCCACGACCAACCGCTATAAGATTGTTTCGGCTGCCGACAGTCGCTACATCAACGAGAAGGGCGAGTTTGGCACCAACAGCTACATCGCTTCTTGGAACACCTACGAACTTGACGAAGTGGGCGGCCAATTTGCCATCCGCAACGGCGGCGATGCCGGCACCAACTTCTGGACCTTCAGCAGCAACCGCATCGGCAACACGGGCACAGAGCGTGCCGAGAGCTATCTCTTCACCATCGCTCTCTCGCCCCGCTCTACCGGTATCGGTGAGGTGGCAGGCCAAAGCATACTCACCTACACCGTGACCGACGACGCCATCCGCGTGAACGGTGCCACCGGTCTGCAAGAACTTCGTCTCGTTGACCTCCAGGGCCGCGCCGTCCGCTCATCCCGCGGTCTCGACGTGATTTCCACCGCCGGTCTCGACCACGGCCAGTATGTGCTCGTCATTTGCGGCGCCGGCTGGCAGCAGTCCACCAAGGTGATGTTCTGACGCCGAAAGTCTCACATCATTCCATAAATCATTGCCCCACCTTGCAGCGACAAGGTGGGGCAATGTTGTTTTGTGCCCAACAAAGACGGGCCAAAGGTTGACAATCAGCCTACTCGCCGAAAGCCTGTTTCGGTTTTAATTCGGCGGCAGTGTGTGGCTGGTGTCTATCACGGCTGCTTGCGGCCGCCATTTTGCCGACGGCGCAAGAGGCGCTTGATCCAGAGATAATAGCCGGTGAGCGGCAGGGTGGCGCCGATGAGGGCGGCCAAGAAGTTGAGCAGCCGCGTGAACCAACCCAGCCAACTGCCCGTATGGACCATATAAACTCCACCACGCACATGCGTGCCGCGATCGGCTTCGGCATAGGGACGATTGGCGGTGAGGCGGCCCGTCTGCGGTTCGAAGGCGTAGGTGTCGGTGGCACGCAGACTGCGGCGTCCTTCAGGCACCACACCGGCCGTACCGTCGCTGATGGTGATTTGACGATAGCCGGCATTGGCCTTGGCCACCTGCTCAAACACCTGCTGCCAATGGGCAAACATCGGCGTTTCAGACGGATTGGACACCACGCGAGAAGTCTCGGCCGCGTTCAGGCTGTCGGGGCGACCATGACCGTGACCGCGGCCCTTATCCCTACCACCTTGACGACCGCCGTGGCGGCCACCATCATGACCCGACGACCGACTGCCTTGGTGACCTCCAGTGGCAGAGGCTTCCACGCCAAACAGGCCATAAAAACCGGAGCGATACCAACCAAATGACCACGTGAGTCCCGTCAGTGCCATCGCCAGCAAGAATATGGTGGCATAAATGCCCCCGGCCACATGAAGGTCGTGCCAGAAGCGGTGCCATCCTTTGTTGAATTTGATGGTCAGGCTCTTGCGCAGGGGCTTGTGTCTGTTGCAAAGCCACATGAGGATGCCGGTGATGAGAATGACGACAAGCATCAAAACAGAAGTGCCGACCAACCACTTGCCTGCCGACATACCGCCGTCGGCCGTCTGGGAGGGACCGAGGAGCCAGCGGTGCAGACGGAACATCGTGTCGAAAAAGGGCAGGCGCTCGTTGCGACCTTTCACCTCTCCGGTGTAGGGGTCTACGAAGACCGAGGCACGGCGCGGCTGTGAGAGGGCCACCTGCCAGGTGCGATTGGCTTCGGGCCGGACGGTGATGGACGTAGCCCGGACGCTGTCGGGCAGCGCGGCCTGCACACGGGCCATAAGGCTGTCGATGGGCAGAGGCGCCGACTTGACCTCGTCAACATAATAGAGGTCGTGGCGCACCGACTGGGTGATTTCCTGCTCATACACCAACATGGCTCCCGAGAAGCAAACCAGCGTGATGAACACGCCAAAGGGCACTGAGAGCCACAAATGAATTTTACGGAAGATTTTAATCATGGGATGTATTGTTTTTAGGAGTTGAGAGTTAATTATTCATTCCCTCAAAAAGCCGGCAAGTTTTTGAGGCAATAGGCCATCATCGGCCTGCACTATTGGCAAACCAGTCGACCCACGGCTCCAATCTCGTCGGCCTCGACGGTGAGACCCGGCGTGGCCGTGGCCGTGGCGGGATCAATGGCGTAGACGGTGGGCAGAGCGCCGTCGGTGGTCACCACAGTGACGTAGCAGAGGCCGTCTTCTACGTAGGGCATTTTGCTGAACGAAGAGATGAGGTCGGCATCGGGCAGTCCCGTGACGTAACGAAACTTGCGGCTCTCGCCGTCGAAGAGAGCCAGGCGTGTGGTGCCTTTGCCCTGAACGTTGAGTCCCTGGGTGTACATCTGAAGCAGGAAACAGTCGCCCGACACGTGCCAAGAGCGGAACAGGGCATTACCGCCCGAGGCCGCCTCAACATTGAAGAAGGCATAGTCGGGGTCAAAACAATACTGCCCTGCCTTGATGCGCATCACGCCCGAATTGTGGCTGGTCTGCTGGCGCGGGTCGGTGTTGCTTTTGGCATAGGCGGGCGAAAACACATAGACGTCGCCGTTGTCGGCCGCCCAGATGGTCTGGTAGTAAGCCGAGCGCATACGTCCGGCCGCCCAACTCATCTCGCCGGTCTTGATGATGGTGGGATTGGTAAAGGTGTCGTCGTCGAACACAGCCACCCAACAGGTATCGGGATATTGCGTATTGGTGAGCGTCCCGGCCTCGTAAGCGCCACCACCGGTGCCGCCGCTGCTTGTATTGACCAGGTCTTCATTGCCCGGCAACACGCCACCGGCTGCCACGCCATAGGGCGAGAGTCCGAGGGGCACCACGGCGGTGTAGATTTTGCCGCCGGTCTCGAGAAGGCCCGAAAACATCACGCGCTCCTTGTTGCCCAGGAAGTCCTCAGAGATGAGCGTGCGTGTGGTTGTGGTCTCCGCGTCCACGTCGATGAGCGAGAAGCGTATGCCATAGGCCGCATTGCCTGCGTCGTCGCAAACGTCGGTTGGCGAGGAGGCATCGGCAGCTATGATTTTTCTGCCATAAATGCCATAGGTGGTAAAGTTGGGGATGTTGTATTCTTTGGGCCGCTGGCAGATTTTGCCGTTGGCGTCGAGGTAATAGGCCGCCGTGGTGCCGGCCGAACCATAGTTGTAGGCCAATCGGTAGAGATAGTCGTGGCCAAAGAAAATCCACGTGGTGGCTGAAGTGTAATCCGTCTCGAAACCATTGCCCACGGTCGATACCCGGCCGCTGTCGAGCGAGGCAGAGGTGAGCAGATAGGCGGCAGTGCCACCGGTCCCGGCCGTTTGTCCGGCAATGACATAGGCCGACAGGGGACCGTCGCCGGCAGGAGGAGTGAGCGAGGTGGCCTCGTCGGCGGCGCAAGCCACAAAGACTGCACAGAGTGAAAGGGCTGCGAGGCCCTGAGTCAGTTTTTTGTTCATGGTGTTGTAGTTTTTGTGAGTTGTTGGATGGTTAATGGAGGTTTGTTGAGTTTTTGAGTGGTTGCGGAAACCGAACTTGACCTTTTTTCAAGGCTTTTGGGGCTCAGTAAAAGGCTCTTGGACGTTTCCGGCCTTAGGCCTTTTATCGTACAGCGGCCGGCGTATGATTGTACAGCGGCTGGCGTATAATCGTACCACGGCCAGAGTTTAATTATACAGCGGCCGTTGTACGACATTTGTCAAGCAGAAAAAAACTCGTACAAGCGGTCCGGCCTTCACATCAAGGCTTGTGGGACTTGCGCCGGTCGGCACGGTCTTTTCCCAAAGCCACACGCACTGTGGCATAAAAGGCCCGGCCGGGTTTCTGCAGACTGTAGTTGTCATAGAGTCTGGCGTTGGTCAGATTGCGACATTCCACGGCCAGACTGTATCGGCCTCCGGCGACACTGTAGGCGGCCGTGAGATTGTGGACAAACTGCTCGGGCACCATCTCCTTGCTGTCTTTCGAACCAAGATTTTCGGCATAGAGCGGGAAACTGTGTTGATAAAGATTGTCGTAGGTGAGGCTGAGTTTGCCACCGCGCCGGTCGATATTGGGCCAGGTCAGCGCCACGTCGCCACCGGCATACAAATAGGGCAGATTGGGCAGACGTGTGCCATAGGTGAGGTTGGGCTGCTGCGAACCGGCATTGAGTGTCTTGACATTGTCGCGGGCGTTGAGGTGTGAGAGATTGCCGCCCACACTCAGCCAGCCGCCCAGCGCGTAACGGGCCGTGAGCGTGTAGCCTTTGGTGAGCACCTTGCCGTGGTTTTGATAGGAGGCATAGGCCTTGTTGCCGGTGTAGGTGCCAATGCGCCGCTGGATGTAGTCGGTAGTGTGGCGATAGACGAGCGTGGCTTCGACAAAGAGTGAAGCCCTTGTCCAACGGTGGTTGTAGCAGAGAGAGAAGTTCAGGTTGTGGCTCTTCTCGGGCTTGAGCGTCATGCTGCCCAGTTCAAGGTCTTCGTCGCCAAACAGCTCGTCGTTTGTGGGCAAGCGATAGGCTCGCTCAAACGAGCATTTGGCCTGCACGTCGGGCCAGAAGGCATAAGAGGCGGCCAGTCCATAGCCCAGCGCATGGGTGGAGTTGGTGAGGAGCACGTAGTCGGTAGACCCGCCGGCCGACGTCGACACCGGGCCTTCATTGTGCTGGTTGTAGTATTTCCCGAACACTGAAAAGCTGCATTTGTCGGCGGGCATGAAGGCATAAGACAAGCCACCCACGTTTTTTCGCGTCAACTTGTCGAAACCGTCGGCCTGCGAGGTAGCGGTTCCGGCCGTGGGCGTGACTGAGCGGCGCAGGGTGTTGAACACGTGATTAAACACCAGGCTGTGGGCCCGGCCCAGACGATATTTGAGCGTGAGCACAGCGTTCCAGTTGTCGCTTGTCAGACGGTTGTCTTGATAAGACTGCTCGCCGAGGGCGCCGTTTTGATATTTGCTCTCCCCCAGCCAGTTGTAGCGCACCGACGAGGTGTCAACGTTTTGCGTCACGTTGTGGTTGTAGCCGGCCTTGAGCGTGAGGTCGAGACCGGAGATGGCGAAGTCGCGCTTGGCATATTCGGGACGGAGCATGAAGGTGTGGCCGTGGCGATGTTTGCGGCCGAAGACGACCTTCTGCACCACGCCCGTCTGTATCTCCTTGTACATATGGGCATAGCCTGCGCCAACAATCAGCCGGTCGGCCCAGGGACGGTTCACCAGTCCGACCTCCACCTCCACGGTCTCGTTGTGATAGGTGTCGTTGAAGCGCCGCACGCGTTCTTTCACCGACGTGTCGAGCACGGTGGTACCGTCGGCGTTGAAGTGCTCCACGGGCGTGTCGACGCGGTAGTCATTGTCTGAATAGTTTTGGAAAGCATTGACCCCAACGAACCAACCGCTCGGCGTGGTCCAGTCGAGGCCGAGACGGGTTTTGTGGGTATTGAAAGAGCCGTAGGTGTAGGCCAGGTCGGTGCGCCAACCTTCTGGCTTGCGGTCTCTGACGATGTTGATGGCACCGCCGAGCGCGTCGCTGCCCAAGCCCACCGGCACCACGCCTTTGTACACTTCGATGCGCTCGGCATAGCCCACGGGGATATTGTTCAGACCAAACGCCTCGCCTACGCCTTCTTGCGGCACGCCGTCGATGAAGACCTTGACGTGCTTGCCGGTGTAACCGTCGAGGGCCAAAGCCATGTCCGACCCCTCACCGCCCGACTGGCGCAACTTGACACCGGGCACTGCCGCCAGAGCGTCGCTCAGGTTTTTAGCCGTGTGCTTGAGCGGTGTGGTGGAGATGGCCACGGCGTTATAGGCCGACTGGTTCACACGGTCGGTGGCATCGGCCGAAACTATCACCTCACCCAGTTGGCCTTGCAGCGGATGCAGCTTGACATTCACAGTCTTGGCCCCTTTTGGCATACTGATTTTCTGCTCTATTGTGGCATATCCAATGGCAGAGACTTGCAGTGTGTAGTCGCCTTCGGGCACGGTCAGACGGTAATGGCCGTGAGCGTCGGTGGCGGTGTGGCGATGGGTGCCCTTGAGCCGCACAATGGCCGAAGGCACCGCCTCGGCATCGTCGGCACTCACCCTGCCGGTCAGCACGGCCTCGGCCGTTTGGGCTGAGACGGTCTCCGCCCCCAAACACCATAAGGCACCACACACATACAAGATAGCATTCACATACACTTTCATTTTCACGTCTTGCTTAGTTTAGTTTTTGTTGATCTTGTAGGGCAAGTCACGCTTCGCTTTTCCCGACCCCGTGCGATGCCGCCCGTCGGCTTGGACGCTCACGAAAGACCTTCCACAACCGAGCCGACACGCAGGGACAAAAAAATAGCGTTCAGTCATGAAGTTCATAGGTATGTTCTTTCGGCTTCGGCTTGACATAGTTCCCCGACAAAGATTGGGAGGACTAAGCTCGCGTCTGACACAAAAGTTCAAAAACTGGACTTACGTGATTGGACACTACGCGTTTTTATTTTCGAGGGCAAAATTAGGGCATTCCCGACATTCTCACACTACCCACTTTCGGGTATTTTGCGGCTCCGGCCGGGCAGGAAAGCACAAAAAATTAATGGAGGCACCGTCGCTTCGGGCCTCCATTAACCAACACAAAAACTAAACTAGACTTAACTAAACTATAAGTGCGTTGTCATCACGACAACTTGATGTGGCAAATATATAGAATAAGTCTGTAGAAATGCAAATGTTCCGCAGATTTTTTTAGTAAATCCGCTATTTTTTAACAATTCAGTCCTTTGGCGGGTCGTTTTAGACGGACAAAGCCGAGATACAGGTCCCGCTGCCGAGGGCAAGGAGATAATGGTCGAGCACGGTCATGGCGGCCATGGCCTCAACCACGGGGACGGCTCGCGGCAACACACAGGCGTCGTGACGCCCACGCGCTTTCACCACCGTGGCGTTGCCGTCGATGTCGACCGTGGGCTGCTCGCGCAACAAGGTGGCCACAGGCTTGAAGGCTACGCGGAAATAGATGTCGGCACCGTTGCTGATGCCGCCCTGTATGCCACCGCTGCGATTGGTGGCCACGGTGACGCCGCCACAGACGTCGGGGATGAACGTGTCGTTTTGCTCGCTGCCCCGCTGAGCAACGCCCTCGAAGCCCATACCGTAGTCGAAGCCCTTGACGGCGTTGATGCTGAGCATGGCAGCACCCAAGGCGGCATGGAGTTTGTCAAAGGCCGGTTCGCCCAGACCGACGGGACAGCCACGCACCACACACGTGATGATGCCCCCGATGGTGTCGCCCTCGGCTTTGACCGATTTGATGAGCTGAGCCATCTCTTCGGCCACCTCAGGGTCGGGACAACGCACGGCATTGGTCTCAACGAGCGAGAGGTCGAGGTCGGTATAGGGTCGGCCTATGGCAATGGAGCCCACCTGCGATGTGTAGGCCGTGACGCTGATGCCGAGTTGGCGCAGAGCCAGTTTGGCAATGGCGCCGCCCACACAGCGCGAAATGGTTTCGCGGGCCGACGAACGTCCGCCGCCACGATGGTCGCGCAGGCCGTATTTCTTGAAGTAGGTGAAGTCGGCGTGGCTCGGGCGGAAGAGTTGGCGCAGGTTGTCGTAGTCTGACGAATGTTGGTTTTCGTTGCGCACAAGGAAGCCAATGGGACATCCGGTGGTTTTGCCTTCAAACACGCCCGAGAGTATCTCGACGCGGTCGCTCTCGCGGCGTGGTGTGGTGAGGGCACTCTGTCCCGGACGACGACGGTCGAGTTCGCTCTGGATGAAGTCAAGGTCGAAGTCGAGTCCGGCAGGTACGCCGTCGACGACGCCGCCTATGCCGGGCCCGTGACTCTCGCCGAAGGTGGTGAGACGAAAGAGGGTGCCAAAGGTGTTCATGATGTAGTTGGGGCGTTAATGTGTTGGAGGGATATGTAATCGTATCAAGGCAGAATGGCGGACCAACAAGCATAAAAATGTCTGAGGAACAAGGGTGAAGGTGAATGGCTAAGGCTATGAAGAGCACTTCTCAACCATTGGCGTTCTTGACTCACGCGCTTGTTGCCCCACCGCCTTGATTAGTGATGGCAATGGCAGTGGTGGTCGCCGCAGTGTTCGCCTTCGTCATGGCCGCCACAATGGCAGTCGCCGCCACAGTCGTCACAGCCGCAACCACAACCTTCGCCGCTCATCATATTGAGCAGGCCCTGTATCTCTTCAGCCGTGGCGGGACGCGAGGTAACGACGGTGCCGCGGAAGTGCAAGTCGCGACCGGCCAGCGGATGGTTGAGGTCCACCACCACGGCGTCGGCTTTCACCTCAAGCACAAGGCCTTGGAAACGGTTGCCGTCGGCATTGACCAAAGGAATGACGGCTCCGGGATAGATGGCTTTGTCGTCAAAACGGCCGTCGATGGTGAAGACTTCCTTGCCGAGCGTGATGACGTGCTCGTCGACATAAGGACCATAGGCCTCGTCAACGCTCAACGTGAAATCGAAGGTTTCGCCTTCGGCCAAAGGAGCAATCTTCTGCTCAAAGGCGTCGAGGGCCACACCCAAGCCGGTGATGAACTGGAAGGGATGGTCGGCCGGAGCACGCTCTATGAGTTCGTGGATACCTTTGCTGTTGTCTGAAAAAAGGTCGTAGGCTACGGTGATGTACTGGTGGTTGTTTTGTGTCATCGGTGTATAGAATGCTTTTAGGGTTTTCTTTTCTATTTGACTTGTGGTTTCTTCGGTTCTTAGTCTCTTGGTCTCATTTTTTAATCAAACTCAAGATGGAATGTGCTGACGAGCTGGCCGACGGCGGGATGGCGGGCGATGATTTGTTCGAGTTGTTCGCGTCGCGAATAGGCTTTTTCGCTGGGTGCCGTGGCCACGACGTTAAACTTAAGGGAGAGGCGGCCGTTATGCAGAGCCGACTGCAGATGGGCCACAATGGCCTGCTCGAAAGGCTTCATAAAACGCACCACCTGCTCATTCTCCACCGGCACCTCGACGGTCCATTCACCTGCGAGGCGGGGTGTGATGTTTTGCATACGTCCGGAGATGGCGCGGTGCTCTTCGGGCAGGGCCACGGCAAAGCGGCGCCATTCGAGTGCAAGGTCTTCGTCGGTAAAGGCACGTTCCTCAGTGGTGGGTGTTGCCGTAGGCGTGGACACAGAAGCATTTGCCGGAGTGGAAGGTGCCGGAGTGGAAGCGTTGTCGGCTTTTCGGGCATCTCCAAGACGAATGGAAATGGTCTGTATGCCAAGGGGCCGATGGGCACTGTAGGTCGGTGTGGGTTGAGGTTTAGATGCCGGTGCCGGAGTGACCGGTGTGGCGGCCGGTGTAGTGGATGTCGGAGGTTGTGTCTGCTTCTGCGGAGCCTGCACAGGGGATTGGACTGTGGCGGCCGCCTCTTTGACGTGGTTGAAGATGGGTTTGAGTTGCTGCGTAGGGCGAGGCCCACACGCTTCGGCGTCGTCTTCGCACTGCGCAATCTCAATGAGCGTAATCTCAACAAGAAGGCGTTTGCTGGAGGTGGTGCGATGGTTGATGTCGCACTGGTTGCAGAGCCGCAGGGCCTTGTAGAGGAACGACGGACGGCAACGAGCGGCTTGTTCACGATAGCGCTCGCCTTCGGCCGAAGAGGCTTCGAGAAGCGGGAGTGTCTGTGCGTCGCGACTCACCAAGAGATCGCGGAAATGGGCCGCAAGACCGCTGATGAAATGCCCTGTCTGGAAACCGCGCGAAAGGATGTCGTCGAGCAAGACAAGCAGAGCGGGAATATTGTGCTCGAGCAAAAGGTCGGTGGCCTTGAAATAGTAGTCGTAGTCCAGCACGTTGAGGTCTTCAATCACCTTGCGATAGGTGATGTTGCCCTCGGCATAGCTCGTGACTTGGTCGAAGATGGACATGGCATCACGCATGCCGCCGTCTGCCTTACGGGCGATGACACCGAGTGCCTCCGGCTCGTAGCTGATACCCTCGGCCTTGGCCACACGCTCCAGATGCGCCACAATGTCGGCCACTTCCATACGCTTGAAATCGTAGATCTGACAGCGGCTCAATATAGTGGGCAGAATTTTGTGCTTTTCGGTGGTGGCGAGGATGAAGATGGCGTGTGCAGGCGGCTCTTCAAGCGTCTTGAGGAAAGCATTGAAGGCGGCGGTGCTCAACATATGGACCTCGTCGATGATAAACACTTTATAGCGTCCCACTTGTGGCGGCATCATCACCTGCTCCATCAGTCCGCGAATGTCTTCGACGGAGTTGTTTGAAGCGGCGTCGAGCTCGTGGATGTTGTAACTGCGTCCCTCGTTGAAGGCTTGACAACTCTCACAATGGTTGCAGGCCTCGCCGTTTTCAAGCGGCGTGAGGCAGTTGATAGTCTTGGCAAAGATGCGGGCACAAGTGGTTTTGCCCACACCGCGCGGACCGCAAAAGAGATAGGCATGTGCCAGTTTGCCCGTGGCGATGGCGTTTTTGAGCGTTGTGGTGAGCGACTGCTGTCCCACGACGCTGTCAAACGTAGTGGGACGGTATTTGCGCGCCGATACGATATATTGTGTCATAAATAGAAGTTGGAAGAAGAAAGACTAATGTGAGGAAAAGAAAAGACGACCCGGCGATGCGAACTAACTACACAATATTAATATAAAGGGCAGACAGATATTTGTTATTGGTCGTCGTTCTTGACGTAACCCTGGTGACGCTCAGGCAAGGCCGCCATGATGGTGTCGTAACTTTCACGCATCACCTCGGCCACGTCGGTCTGGCCTTTGCCCTTAGGCATGATGGGGCGATGAATGACGAGACGCATTTTGTGATAACGCACAAAACCGAAACCGGCCATTCGCGGCAATACGTCAAAAGAGCCGTCGATGGTGATGGGCACAACGGGCAACTGCAGTTCGTCGGCCAACTGGAATGCGCCTTTGCGGAAAATGCCCATGTGACCTGTAAACGAGCGCGAGCCTTCGGGGAACACCACCAGTGAGGTGCCGCCTTGCAACGTCTGGCGGGCATGATCGATGGTGGCCTGTATCTTTTTCGGCCCTGACTTGTCCACATAAATGTGATGGGCTTTCTCGCAGGCATAACCCACCAGGAAGATGCGACGCAAAGCCTTCTTCATCATCCACTTGAAGTTGCGGCCCAAAAAGCCATAAATCAGGAAAATGTCCATTGGTCCTTGGTGATTGGCCACAAAGACATAACTCTGATGTTTGTCTATGTTGTCGCGGCCTTCCACTTTGATGGGCAAGAGCAAAAGGCGGCAAATCAGCCACGACCATATTTTCCCGGGATAGTAACCCCAGAAGTGGGCATTGCCCAAGAGGCATCCGATGATGGTGATTAGGGCAGCAATAAACGTGAAGACGAGCCCAAGTGGCAGGGCTACGAGAAGTTGGTAAATTTTATAAAGGAACTGCATCGCTTGATAGGTTTCGAGGGTTGAAAGTTTATTATAGACTTGTGGGAGCGGCTTTGCGCAAAGTGATAAGGTTGATTTCGGGCCACGCCCCAAGTCTGAAGGGAACGAGCACAGAGCCAATGCCAAGACTGACATAGAGGGTCTGGCCGTCCGGACTATGGTAGGCGCCGCCCCAATCCTTGTAAAACCACGAGGCCGGCGAGAAGGCACCTATTTTCAACTGCATGCCGTGAGTGTGACCTGAGAGCGTGAGCGGTATGTCAGTGTCGGGCTCCACCTGGTCGCGCCAGTGGGTGGGGTCGTGTGAGAGCAAGATGGCGAATGTGGCGGGTGAGAGCCCCTGAGTGGCTTGCGGTAAATCGGCCAATGCGGGAAAGGGCGCGTGACCTTGGTTTTCCACACCGACAATCGCCAACGTGTCGGCACCGCGCACTATGGTCGTGTGAGCGTTGAGCAACAGGTTCCAGCCCATGCGGCGATGCGCCTCTTGCAGATGGCGGATATCGGCCAGACTGTCGGCAGGCGAAGTCCAGTGGAAATATTGTGCGTAATCGTGATTGCCCATCACGCTCACCACGCCGTCTCGGCTTTTGAGCCGTCTTAATGTTTCTACGAACTCGTCGGCTTCTGAGGCCCGATAGTTCACCAAGTCGCCGGTGAAGACTATAAGGTCGAGATTGAGGGCATTAACCCGCTGCACGATGTCTTCTACCACATCCTGCCGGCCGTGCAGTGTGCCCAAATGGAGATCGGACAACTGAACAATGCGATAACCGTCGAAGGCCTTGGGTAGTTTCTCGTTTTGATAGGTCACCTCTTTGACCACAAAATGCTTATAGCCGGCCGTCAGGGCATAAAAGACAGCACAAAAAACGGCTATGCAAGACACTCCGCCCATAACGACTGCGGTCACACTGCCCTGTTTCCATCTGCGCTCCAAACCTTTGGCCACAAGCAGGAAGAGGCATAACACCACCTGCGGGGCAATGACCAAAATCGCAGCCGAAATCAGCAGAGCTTTCTGTCGGTCGGCCTCGGGCGTGTATCGCTCACCAATAGCCGTGAATACCATCAAGAGCGAAATGGCCAAAGGCACCATATAAAATATAAGCCGCTTTGCTCCCCTGAGGCGGCGCTTGGGCCAGCACCGGTCTATTCCCCATGCCGGCAAAAGCAGGAGGGCGATGAGGAAAAAGAGGATGCGGGTGAGCATATAGCTGAGAGAAGTATCGGTGAGTAAGGCGTTATTTCAGATGCCGCAGATTGGCCGCAAGGAATGGCCGCAAATATTCTGTGGGGAGGCGCCGACGTTTGGCGTAGTCGGTCAGTTGTTGTTCGTCAATAGGCCCAACAGAGAAGTGTCGCGTGGCAGGATGTCCCAACATTAGGCCCGCCACAGCGGCGTGAGGCATCATCATGCCATTGTCGGTGAGTCTTATTCCAATCTCACTAAAGTCGGCGAGGCGATCCATAACGAAGATGAGACTTTGGTCGGGCAAGGAGGGATAACCCACAGCCGGCCGGCGACCTTGATAGTGTTCGGCAAAAAGGTCTCTCACGGTCATTTGCTCATCCGGCGCATAGCCCCAATGCTGACGGCGCACATCTTCGTGCATCTTCTCCGCAGCGGCTTCAGCCAGGCGGTCACTAAGGGTTTGGGATAGGAGTCGGCGATAGTCGTCGGTGTCTTGTCGGCCTTCCATTTCGGGCGCCACGGCTGTGGCAAAAATCCCGACCACGTTCTCTACGGGCAGTTGGTCCAGAGCCGATGTTGAAGGGCGGTGCGGACTGACAAAGTCGGCCAGACACAAACAAGGGTCACCCTGTCGCTTCACCTGTTGCATCCGCAAGAGGGGCAGGCGTTGCGCCTCGTGGCTTTCGTCTTGCAGCAGGCAGATGTCGTCACCTTCAGACCAGGCCGGGAAAAGGCCGAAACGTGCACCAATCTCATAATGCCCCTCCCATTCGCGGCAGAGCGCCACGGCGTCGGCATAGAGTTTGGCGGCCTCGCGTCCTTGTGCCTCGTCGGCTTCCGGCAGAGTGGCCACCCATCCGGCCCGACAGGCTTCGCAATCATGCACAGCAGCCACCGCGGCAAAGCGTGGCGGCATGCTCCAGGCGTGAAAGAAGTAGTCCCAATTGATATAGGGCAGAAGCGTCGTGGGACTATAGTGCAGCGTCTTTTTCATCGGTCGAACGTCACGGGTTGTCCGTGGAAAGTCTCGTCGGTGAAGTGGCCGTTGTTGTAGATGAGATAACCGTTGCAGAAGGTCTTTTCCACTTTCCAGTCAAAGCGTCTGCCTTCCAGCGGACTCCAGTTGCAGCGGCTCTCAATCTTGTTTGGCGTCAATATCCATGGAGAGTGAGGGCGCACCAATACGAGGTCGGCCTTATAGCCTTCTCGCAGATAGCCGCGGCCCTCGATATTGAAGAGACGAGCCGGCGCGTGGCACATCAGTTCCACCATCCGCTCCAGACTGAGCACGCCTTCGTCCACGAGTTGCAGCATCGAAACAAGAGAGAACTGCAACATAGGCATTCCCGAAGCGGCGCGTGCGGCACCGCCTTTCTTGTCGGCTATGGTGTGAGGTGCGTGGTCGGTGCCAATCACACTGATGCGCCCGTCGGTGAGTGCCTCCCGTAATGCCTTGCGGTCGGCTGCCGTTTTGACGGCCGGGTTGCACTTGATGCGTGTGCCCAACCGGGCATAGTCGGCATCAGTGAAGAGCAGATGAGGCAGGCACACTTCGGCCGTGATGCGGCTGTCGCCGGGCGTGAAGAGTTCGAGTTCTTTGGCTGTCGATATGTGGGCCACGTGGAGTCGGGCGCCCCATTTCTTGGCCAACCGGACGGCTTCTGCCGTAGAGGCGTAACAGGCTTCGGCCGAGCGTATCTGACTGTGGAAGGCCACGTCGGGGTCGGCACCATATTGGGCCTTATAAGCCGCCATGTTTTCGGCAATTATCCCACCGTCTTCGCAGTGGGTCATAATAGGCAGACGGGCCTGTTCAAAAAGGCGGTCGAGCGCTTCGGCATCGTCCACGAGCATATTCCCCGTAGAGGCGCCCATAAAGAGTTTGATGCCGCATACCTTGCGCCGGTTGAGGCTGCGCAGTTCATCTATGTTGTCGCGCGTGGCCCCTACGAAGAAACCATAGTTCACATGGCTTTTGTGGGCGGCCAAGGCACGTTTTTCTTTGAGAGCCTCCACCGTGGTGGTCTGCGGCAGGGTGTTGGGCATGTCGATATATGTGGTCACGCCGCCTGCCGCCGCCGCGCGACTTTCCGACTCAAAGTCGGCTTTGGCCGTCAGTCCCGGTTCGCGGAAGTGTACGTGGTCGTCGATGACACCCGGCAGCAGGTAGCAACCCTCTGCGTTGATGCCTGTGCCGGCCGGCAGCGAACTGAAGAGACTCTCGTCTTCAAAGATGCGTTCGATGCGGTCGTCCTCGATGAGCAGGCCGCCCTTGAAGCGTCTGCCCTCGTTGACCATCGTGACATTATATATGAGTGTGCGTTTAAGCATCTTTGTCTTCTTTCTTGCGTGGTTTGATTTTACCCCAAAGCGCAGCCCATCTGAGTCGGACCACGCCAAAGAGCGCTTCGCCGAAGATGCCGCCGCTCATCTTGCTGGTGCCGAGTTGGCGGTTGACGAAGATGACGGGCACCTCCTTCACCTTGAAGCCCAGTTTATAGGCCGTAAACTTCATTTCTATCTGGAAGGCGTAGCCCTTAAAGCGAATGGCGTCGAGGTCGATGGTCTCAAGTACGCTCCGGCGGTAGCATTTAAATCCGGCGGTGGTGTCGTGCACGGGGATACCGGTGACCAAGCGCACATACTTTGAGGCGTAATAGCTCATCAAGACACGCCCCATCGGCCAGTTCACCACGTTGACGCCCGTCACATAGCGCGAACCGACAGCCACATCGGCACCCTCTTCGGCGCAGGCTTTGTAGAGCCGGGGCACATCGTTGGGGTCGTGACTGAAGTCGGCGTCCATCTCAAAGACATATTCGTAGCCGTGGTCAAGAGCCCATTTGAAGCCGGCTATGTAGGCGGTGCCGAGCCCCAGTTTGCCTTCGCGCTGCACCAGATGCAGGCGCCCCTTGAAGTCGCCGGCCATAAGCCCCTTGACGATATCGGCCGTACCGTCAGGCGAACCGTCGTCGATAATCAGGATGTCGAAGCCATGCTCAAGGGCCATGACGGCGCGGATAATGCTCTCGATATTTTCTTTTTCGTTGTAGGTGGGAATGATAACAACGCTGTCGCTTTTGTTCATCTTTCTTGTTTGTTGATATAATAATATAGGAACGCGTGCGTGCGCGCGTGAGTGTTTATGCTACACAGGCACAAAAGTACACAAAAAACCGCGGATAACAGGCCGTGCGGCCGAAAAGTATGCCGTAGCGCCCTTCCGGCCTCACACCAGGATGCCGTAGCTGTGTTTGAGTTCGTCCATCACGAAGGTGCTTTCGAGCGAAGCGAGATGCTCAATCTGACCGATGACGCCAAGCACCAGCTCGCGGTAGCGTTTCATGTCGCCCACCTGGATTTTAAGCAGGTAATCGTAGCCTCCCGAGATGTTGTAGCACTCAGTCACTTCGGGAATGTCGCGCACGGTTTCGGCAAATCGTCTGGCAATGTCGGTGCTGAGTTGGCTCATCTTGATGCTGCAAAACACAGAGAAACCGCGTCCCAGTTTCTCTGCGTCGACCACGGCCACGTAGCCCTTGATGTAGCCCCGCTGTTCGAGCCGCTTGATGCGTTCAAACACGGGCGTGGTCGATAGATTGACGCGGGCGGCCACTTCTTTGACAGTGAGGCGGGCGTCTTGTTGCAGGGCACGCAATATGGCCAGATCGGTGACATCGAGCGTGTCGCCGCCGCGGCGTTTGTCGGTTTTGACCGACTGTGGCTCACACGAGCCGTCTTGTGGAAGAAAAGGGGCGTTCATAAGAGGAGAATAAAATTCTGTTTGAGAAACTATAACCAGTAAAATGCTTTTGCAAATTCTTTCAATTAGTACAAAGTTAGACTAATTTTCTTATATTGAAAAGACTCTTGGAGGATTTTTCCAAAGTCCATAACTTTGCCATCACAAACCACGGGACAATCCAAGGCGAAACAGTCCGAAGACGTGGCGAAATGCATCAACACAAAACAATAACATAATAAAAAGACACCACTATGGCAACAAAAAAACTTCACTTTGAGACACTCCAACTTCACGTAGGCCAAGAAACGCCCGACCCCGCCACCGACGCGCGTGCGGTGCCCATCTATCAGACCACCTCTTATGTGTTTCGCAACTCCCGGCACGCCGCCGACCGTTTCGGCCTGCGCGATGCCGGCAACATCTACGGCCGTCTGACCAACTCTACACAGGGTGTGTTTGAAGACCGTGTGGCTGCCCTCGAGGGCGGTGTGGCCGGTCTGGCCGTGGCCAGCGGTGCCGCCGCCGTGACTTATGCGCTCGAAAACATCACCGGCGCGGGCGACCACATCGTGGCTGCCGACAACCTCTACGGCGGTTCGTTCAACCTCATCACCCACACGCTGGCCCGTCGCGGCGTGAGCCACACCATTGTCACCGTCAACGACCTTGAGGCTCTCGATGCCGCCATACGCCCTGAGACCAAGGCGGTGTATGTAGAGACTTTCGGCAATCCCAACTCCGACGTGACCAACCTTGAAGGCGTGGCCGAGGTGGCCCATCGCCATGGCGTGCCCCTCATCGTAGACAACACGTTTGCCACGCCCTATATCCTTCGTCCGCTTGAGCATGGCGCCGACATCGTGGTGCATTCTGCCACGAAGTTCATAGGCGGTCACGGCACAAGTCTCGGCGGGGTCATCGTCGACGGCGGTTCGTTCGACTGGAAGGCCTATCCCGACAAGTTCCCCACCCTCGCCGCTCCCGACCCCTCCTATCACGGTGCCGTCTTTGCCGACGTGGCCGGCAAGGCTGCCTTTGTCACACGCATCCGTGCCGTCATCTTGCGCGACACCGGTGCCACCATCTCTCCCTTCAATGCCTTCATCCTGCTCCAAGGTCTTGAGACACTATCGCTGCGCGTAGAGCGCCACGTGGAGAACGCCTTGAAGGTGGTGCAGTTCTTGGCTTCTCATCCCAAGGTGGCCAAGGTGAACCACCCCTCATTACCCTCCCATCCCGACCACGCCCTCTACCAGCGCTACTTCCCGCAGGGAGCCGGCAGCATCTTTACGTTTGAAATCAAAGGTGGCCAGGAAGCGGCTTGGAAGTTTATTGACGCGCTCGAGATATTCTCTCTCTTGGCCAACGTGGCCGATGTGAAGAGCCTCGTCATCCATCCCTACACCACCACCCACTCTCAGATGAGTCCCGAAGAGCTGGCCGAGCAACACATCACGCCCTCTACCGTGCGTCTGAGCATTGGTACGGAGCACATCGACGACATCATCGACGACCTGAGCCAGGCTTTCGACAAAATCTGAAGTTCAAAAGACTAAAAGTCTCAAAGACAAAAAACGGGCAGAAAGCCCGGTAAGCTCTCAGCCAGGGCAGAGTGTTTTTGGTCTTTCAGGCCGCATTCTGACTCTCCGGCTCTTTGTCTCTTGGACTTTTCAACTGAAAATCCACATCTCACGCAGTTTTTCTTGATAGGTAGATAGCGCCTCCCGCGTGGAGGCCAAGACGACGGCTGCACCGTTTCACCGGTTTTTTCCGGCTCGAAACCACCGCTGGCCGTCGTCTTGTTTTTG
>JBJFGJ010000194.1:0-8759 GCA_051892575.1 Alloprevotella sp.
TAACATAACATATTGACACTCGAGAGCTCTTACGCAGAAGCAGATTTTCTCAACGCTCATTAAATACAAACCTATCAACAAAGGCCCTTCAAAAGCTTAAGGTCTGACAAGCTTTTGAAGGGCTTTGCTATTTTATCAAACAATGCGTTTGCGTCTTATTTCTTCAGCGTGAAAAGGAACTCGAGGCCGCCCTCTTTGCGGTTGCGCACGGTGATGGTGCCGGAGTGGAAAGCCACGGCGTTGCGTACGATGCTCAGGCCGAGGCCGGTGCCGCCACAGTCGCGGGTGCGCCCTTCGGTGACGCGATAGAAACGCTCGAAAAGACGCTTGAGGTGCTCTTCGGGCACGCCTATGCCGGTGTCGTAGAAGAGGAAGTAGGCGTATTCGCCGTCGTCGTTGTAACATTCGGCCACAAGGCGTGTGTTTTCACCGGCATAGCGCAGAGAGTTCTCGGTGAGGTTGCGGAAGATGGAGTAAAGCAGTGAATAGTTGCCCGTCACCATTGTGCCTTTGGGTACGGCATTGACGGCCGTCATTCGGGCGTCGTGGAGAGGTTGTTGCAGTTCTTCAAAAATATCGGCCACTACGGCAGAGACGTCGAGTTGCTCTTTGGGCAGCGTCTCGGGGGCCTCTTCGGTTTTGGTGATAAGGGCCACATCGCGTATGAGGTCGGTGAGGCGCACCACCTGCGAGTGGGCTTTTTGGATGAAGTATTGCTTTTTGGCTTCCGACAGTCCCGGGCAGTCGGTGAGTGTTTCGAGATAGCCGCGGATGCTACTCACGGGTGTGCGGAGTTCGTGGGTGATGTTGTTGCTCATTTGCTGTTTGAGCAACTTGTTTTTTTCAGTCCGCGTCACGTCGGCAATGGTCATTTCGAAGGTGGCGTCGCGATAGACCAGGAGTTGCACGGCAAACCAGTTGCCGCCTGTGGCAATGTTGAACTTGAAGAAAGGCACGTCGGCAGAGGAGCGTTGACGGTCGGTGAGGTCGAGAAACTCCACGGCCGGTTTCATTTCGTCGGCAGTCCATATGGCGTTGAGGTCGGCTGTAGGCCGGTCGAGTATGGTGTTGACGTACTGAAGAAAGCGCGGGTTGGCATACATTTTCCGCCTGTCGGCCGAGAAGATGGCAATGCCTTCCTCAAAATAGTGGAAATGACGGATGAGGCGCTCACGCTCGGCGGCTATCTGGCGCCCGGTCTCTTCGAGGCGCTTGTAGCAGTCGGTCACCTTCCGGCCCACGTCGCCGAGTTCGGAATGTGGGAACGAGATGTGCTCATAATCCACGAGACCGCGCTCGGCTGAGTCGATGAAGTGGCGCAACGAGGCGATGGCCTTGCCGAAGCGGTCTGACAGACGGATGAGCATGACAAGCACCACGGGGAATATGAGTAGGACGAACCAAAGGAAGATATTGTCGGCCTTCATGAAGTTTTGCACGGTGTCGTCATAGGGCAAGGCCATGCGGACAATGAAACCGCCATAGTTCTTGGCAAAATAAAAATAGGTGACGCCGGTAGACTCTGATTTTCGTATGTCGCTCCCTTCCGTCTGGGTAAGAGCGCGTTTCACTTCCGGCCTTCCGGCATGGTCTTCACTCTGCCGGGTGGCTTTGGCGTCGCTCTCAAAGAGCACGTGCCCCTGTCGGCTGATGATGGTGAGGCGCAAATCGCCAGGCATTGTTGCGAGCAGGCTTTGCCGCACGAGGCTGTCGGTGGCCGAGACGGCCTGTCCGGTGTCGGAGGTCTGTTGGGCTTCGGCTGCCGTGAGGTCGGCGTAGGTGCGCAGGCGTGTTTCGAGCAGTTCACGGCGATAGGTGGTCTCGCGGCGTTGTTGGAACACCACGAGCACCACGGCAAAGATCACAAAGATGAGGGTGAAGTTGATGAGGAGTTTGGCTTTGTATGTGATTGGTTTCATCTCAAAGCGCTTGTCGGTAGTTTAGTCGTTCAAATGAAACAATAGCCGTAGCCTTGTCGGTTGGTGATGCGATGGGCCTCGCCGCCGAGTTTGCGGCGGATGCGGGCAATGTGTACGTCGACGGTGCGGTCGAGCACGTAGGCCGTGTCGCGCCACACCTCTTTGAGGATTTCGTCGCGCGAGTAGACCCGTCCGGGTTTGGCTGCCAGCATAGAGACGATGCCAAACTCTTTGGGCGAGAGACGCACGTCGCGTCCGTCTACGGTGACGAGTTTGCGCTCGAAGTCAATTTTCAGATTGTCGAGCGAGAGCGTGGCTGCCGGCTGTTTTTGTGCGTTCATACGTCGCAATACAGCCTTTATGCGCGCCAGTACCTCGTGGAGCGAGAAAGGTTTGGAGATGTAGTCGTCGCCCCCTGCCGAGAAGCCCGTGAGCAGGTCGTTTTCGGTGTCTTTGGCCGTAAGGAAGATGATGGGGATGTTGTTTTTGAGTGTCTTGCGGATGTGCTCGGCCGTTTTGAACCCCGACATACCACCCATCATCACGTCGAGCAAGATGAGTGAATGTTCAGGCGAGAGTTTGTTGATGGCTTCTTCGCCCGAGGCAGCCGTATCCACGCGATAGCCGGCGCTTTCAAGGTTGCACTGCAATATTTCCCGCAGATCCGGCTCGTCGTCCACCACCAAAATCTTATAGTCTGTCATAATCGTGGTTATCGTTTGTTGCAGCCTTCGTGAGGTCGCAACTGTGTGTTATATGGTGCAATATTAGGCATTAACCGCCAAAATGCCGCGTCATAGGCTGTTAAATTTGTGTGAAGTTTTTCTGGGCTGGTACACTGAGCCGGGGTAGGCATCGGTTTGTGGTATGTTATGGAAACCTTTGCTCGTGTGATACTCCTTTATATAATAAATGTCCTTTCAGAAACTTTTTTGTTCCGCCATAATCCGTATTGATACTTGTCATTGATGCTCCAAAGCAGTCGTAACACTTTCTTAACCGTTTTGTCACGATGTGAAAATATGGGCCGCCTACTTTTGCGGCGAAAACCTACACCTAAACAAAAGCAAGATTATGGATTTCATGTTTCTCGGAATAGTGATATTCCTTTTCGTCCTGGCGGCGTTCGACCTCTATGTGGGGGTGAGCAACGACGCGGTCAACTTTCTCAATTCGGCCATCGGCTCCAAAGCGGCCCGGTTCAAGACACTGGTAATCATTGCCTCTGTGGGCGTGTTTGCGGGCTGCGTGTTGAGCAACGGTATGATGGACATTGCCCGCCACGGCATCTTCACACCGGAGTATTTCAGTTTCCGAGAGGTGATGCTCATTTTTATGGCCGTGATGGTCACAGACATCGTACTGCTTGACGTGTTCAACACCTTCGGAATGCCCACCTCCACCACGGTGTCGATGGTATTTGAGTTGCTCGGAGCCTCGTTTGCCTTTGTGGTCATCAAAAACGCCGTGGGTGCTATGCCCGGATTGGGATTTGACGACTATCTCAACACGTCTAAGGCACTCGAGGTGATAATGGGCATCTTCTTGAGCGTACCCATCGCCTTTGTGGTGGGTTCGCTGGTGCAGTATGTCACGCGCATCATTTTCACCTTCAACATCAAGAGTCGCCTGACGTGGAAGATCGGCCTCTTTGGCGGCATTGCTCTTACCGCCATCATCTATTTCATGCTGTTCAAGGGCCTGAAAGACCTCTCGTTCATGAGCAAAGACGTCAAGACCTTCATTGCCGACCACATAGGTCTCCTTCTGGGTTGCTGTCTGGTAGTGACCACGGTGTTGATGCAATTGCTCCACGCCCTGCGCGTCAATGTGTTTAAGGTCATCGTGCTTTGCGGCACATTCGCCTTGGCCACAGCCTTTGCCGGCAACGACCTTGTCAACTTCATCGGTGTGCCCCTGGCCGGTTTCTCATCGTTCCAAGACTTCAGTGTCAATGCCGGCGGCGCAGCCCCTTCAGATTTTATGATGAACAGCCTTGCCGATTCGGCCCATACGCCGTTTTATTTCCTCGTCGCCGCCGGTGCCATTATGGTGTTTGCCCTGGCCACGTCCAAGAAAGCCCGCCGGGTGGTTGAGACTGAAGTGGGACTGTCGCGCAGCGACGAAGGCGAAGAGATGTTCGGCTCGTCGCGTGCAGCCCGCAGCCTTGTGCGCTGGGGTAACGCCGTGGGACGCACGGTGGTGAAATACACGCCGGCTTCCGTGGGGCAGTTCATTGACAGCCGCTTCAAGCGTCCGGCCGAGGCCGATGAAGACGGTGCGGCCTACGACCTTTTGCGTGCCTCGGTCAATCTGGTGACAGCCTCGCTGCTCATCGCCCTGGGTACTTCACTCAAACTGCCCCTCTCCACCACCTTCGTCACTTTCATGGTGGCCATGGGTTCGAGCCTGGCCGACCGCGCCTGGAGTCGCGAGAGTGCCGTGTTCCGCATCACTGGCGTGCTGACCGTGGTGGGCGGATGGTTCCTCACGGCCGGTGTGGCCTTCACAGCCTGCTTCCTGGTGGCCACGCTGATGAACTTCGGCGGCATGCCGGCCATCATCATTCTTGTGGTATTGGCCGTCTATGCCATCATCCACAGCCAGCGCCGCTATGCCAAGAAACAGAAAGAAGAGAAAAACGGCGATCTGCTCTTCACCGAAATGCTGACCACCCACGACCGTACGGCCATTGTGCCGATGCTCAGCCGTCACCTCGATGTGTCCACCGGTGAGGCCCTGTGTGCATACGCCGGTGCATTGAGAGAAACCATCGACGGACTCAAAGCCGAAAACCTTCGCGGCCTGCGTCGCAACGGCCGCCTGTTGGAACGCATGGGCCGCGAGATGAAAAACCTGCGCCGCCGCGAGACCATCTGTTTGCGCCGCACCGACGGGGTGAAGGCCGTGGCACTGATGACGCCTTTCCATCTGACTCACAACGCACTGCGACAGCAACTCTACGGTCTGCGACGCATCAACGAACCGGCGCTTGAACACGTCGACAACCATTTCACTCCCATTCCCTCCGCCTCAATTGAGCCCTTTGCCCGTTTGGGTGGCACACTCTCTTCTCTGATGGAAGAGACTGCTGAAGCCTTGCGTCACCAACGCTTTGACGACATCGAGAGCCTTATGGACAAGGCCGAAATCCTCAAGTCGCAAATCAAAGGCTTGCGCAGCGACGTGCTCACCGCCATTCAGTCTCAACGCAGCAACCTGAACGCCCAGACGCTCTTGCTCCATCTCATCCAAGAGACCGAACAACTCTGTGTGGAATTCCGACTCACCATCAAAGGTTTGCAACGCTTCCACCAGACCGGCCTTATGAATGTTTGAGCAAGCCAACGGCAAAGGTGCAATTATAGAACTATTGATTTTTGACATGAAACGAAAAACCTGCTCTCTGCTTGCCTTGGCCCTCGTGATGGGTGGCCAGGGCTTGGCCCAAAACCAGACGGTCAATATCGCCTGGCCCGACTGGATGCCACGCATCTCGGGAACCATACGCGCCAAAGGCGAATACCAACCCAACGAAAACGAGGGACGTTTTGAGGTGCGCAATGCCCGCGTGGCCTTCGACGGACAGATTATCCCCTCGGTGGTCTACAAGGCCGAGATTGACTTTTCAGACGAGGGCCGCATCAAGATGCTCGACGCCTATGCCGGACTCAAACCCCTCGCCGGCCTCACTTTGCGTCTCGGTCAAATGCGTGTGCCTTTCAGCATCGACGCTCACCGTTCGCCCCATGTACAATACTTCGCCAACCGCTCGTTCATAGCCAAGCAAGTGGGCAATGTGCGCGATGTGGGTTTTGCAGTGACCTACAAGTTCAAGGGCTGTCCGCTCACGCTCGAAGGCGGCTTCTTCAACGGTTCGGGACTGACCGACCAGAAAGACTATTGGACCAAGTCGCTCAACTTTTCGGCCAAAGCCACCTACCAACCTTTCAAGGTTTTGACGCTGCAAGCCTCTATGCAAAAGATTTCGCCTACAGGCGGCAATGTTTGGCTCTACGACGGTGGCGCCACTCTCCACGCAGGCCATTGGACCCTCGAAGCCGAATATCTGCGCAAGCACTACGAAAACACGAGCTTTCATGACGTCAATGCCCTCGACGCCTTTGCGGCCTACGACGTAGCCACGAAAAAGGTGTTTCGCAACGTCCGTTTCCTCACCCGTTTCGATATGATGGACGATCACTCTGACGGCAACGCCGACGAAAACGGCCAACTCACCCTCACCGACGGCGCCCGTAAGCGTCTCACGGGCGGTGTGACCTTGAGCCTCGCCGGTCCGTTGCAGGCCGACCTGCGCCTCAACTACGAAAAATATTTCTACGACGACATCGCGCGGGCCAAGCCTTCTGAGCGCGACAAGGCCGTGGTGGAACTGATGATACATTTCTAAGGGGGATAGGCAGGCAAGTCAGACATTAGTCACTTTTGAACACAGCAGCCCACTCGCAGACACAGCGGCGCGTCAAGGGCGCCACATTAAAAGCTCGGGACGACAGTCTCGGGCTTTTTTGTGCACTATCGTGAATAATGGTAAGAACAACCGAATTTGGGGTAATAAAGGTGTGGAATGACGATTTTAATTTTGCAGGTGAAAACAAAGCATTGCCACAATCTATGAAAAAACTCGTGTCTATCTATGCCCTGGCCTGCCTCACGGCCTTGTCTTTGAAAGGGCAAACTAATGTGATCCATACTATGAAATCAAACGTGCCGGCCGTCGTCACCGAATGGGACAAGACCTTTGCCAAAAGTGCCAAGGTGGAGCACGATAAGGTGACATTTACCAACCGTTTCGGCATCACTCTGACCGCCGATGTCTACAAACCCAAAGGCGTCCATGAACCACTCGCCGCCGTGGCTGTGAGCGGTCCGTTTGGTGCCGTGAAGGAGCAGGCCAGTGGCCTGTATGCCCAAACATTGGCCGAGGCCGGTTTCCTCACCATCGCCTTCGACCCGTCGTTCACCGGCGAAAGCGGCGGAGAGCCACGCTATAGTTCCTCGATGGACATCAACACCGAAGATTTCTGTGCAGCCGTAGACTATCTCTCTTGCCGTCCCGACGTAGATGCTGAGCGCATTGGCATCGTGGGTATCTGTGGTTGGGGCGGCATTGCCATAAACGCAGCCGCACTCGACCCACGCATCAAAGCGACCGTTCCGGTGACACTCTACAACCTTACCCGTGTGACGCAGCAGGGTTATTTCGACACTATGACCGAAGACGACCGCTATGCGTTGAAGCAAAGGTTGGCAGCGCAGCGCACTGACGAGTTCCGCTCAGGCCGGATTGAACCGCAAGGCGGACTGCCTGCGAAAACGGCCGACGACGCACCGGATTATTTCAAACAATATGTAGACTACTATAAAAATACGGCCAGAGGCTATCATCCCCGCTCCCTCAACTCCAATATGGGATGGAACATCACCACTCCTTTGATGCGTCTCAATCAGCGTCTTTGGATTGCTGCCGATGAAGTGCGCTCGCCGGTGCTCATCGTTCATGGCGAGAAAGCCCACAGCCGCTATTTTGGCGAAGAAGCCTTCAGAAAATTGACGTCGGGCCACTATGCTGGCAACAAGGAGTTGCTCATCGTGCCCGATGCCACGCATTGCGATCTCTACGACGGCGGCTCGAACAAATGCATTCCTTGGGAGCGAATCATTAGTTTCTTCAAGACTTACCTTAAGTAGTCATAATTCGTCCCCTTTACTATGAAACTTTTCGTCATTTTGGCCGCCATGGCCTTGCAAACCGCCAGTCTTTTGGCACAAAACCACACTATTATGCACACAAACGACACATTGACCCATCGCCAACTTGCCTTGGCCGAATGTGCTTGCCTTGAAGCTCAAGGCGACATCGAACGACTCGACGTAGCCATTTGGCAGGCTTTCGAAGCAGGCGTCACAGTGAACGAACTGAAAGAGGCTTTTTCACAACTCTATGCCTACACGGGTTTCCCGCGATCGCTCAATGCATTAAGCCGCTTGCAGACGGTGATGACTCAGCGCAGGGCGCAAGGTAAAGTTGACAACGAAGGCAAGGCCTGGACGCGTCCTGCCGTATGGGATGATGCCGGGGCGGCTTATGAATATGGCAAAGCTGTCCAGCAGCAACTCGTTGGCGGGCCATACCGCAATGACTTCTCACCACAAAACGAGCATTATCTCAAAAGCCATCTCTTTGGCGACATCTTTGCCAGCGACCAACTTACGGCGGCCGACCGCGAACTGGTGACGGTGGCAGCCCTGACGGGACTGGAAGGCGTAGAGGGCCAACTGGCAGCCCACAAACGTGGTGCCGTGAATATGGGCAATACACCCGAACAGGTAGAGGCGCTATGCCGACATCTGAGCCGAAAAGGGCTCAGCCGTGCCGACTATGCCGCAGAAGCCACGGCCGGCGACTGGCCGAAAGGCTCGCCCAACACAGCCTATGCCCAATATTTCACGGGGCAAAGTCATTTGGCCCCCATCCGTCCCCGCAACCTCCCCGATGGCGCCGTCAGCCTGCAGGGCTACAGCAACGTAACGTTTGAACCCGGTTGCCGCAACAACTGGCACATTCACCACGGTGCCCGGCAGATACTCATTTGCGTGAGCGGTCGCGGATGGTATCAGGAATGGGGCAAACCCGCCATAGCGCTCACACCCGGAACCATCATCGAAATCCCCGAAGAGGTGAAACATTGGCACGGCGCCGCTTACGACTCGTGGTTCCAGCATTTGGCCACACATATTGACATTGCCGACAAAACGTCCAACGAATGGCTGGAACCGGTGGACGACGAGACCTACAACAATCTGCGAAACACAAAC
>JBJFGJ010000195.1:0-2126 GCA_051892575.1 Alloprevotella sp.
AGTCTCGATTATTATATATATGTATAAGACTAAAAGTTAAAGAGACTAAGAGACGTGAGCGGCTAAGCACGGCCTGTAAGGCCAACAAGACCATAGCCCAGGGCAGAGTGAGCGTAGCGAACGGCACCCTGGGTAGGTATGGCCGATTATATTCGCCCTGTAAGGGCAAAAGATTCTTTATTATGATAACCTTGCTCATATTTTTATTCATGCTTTTGCCCTTACAGGGCGCATTCTCGCTAACGTCTTTACCCAGGGTGCCGCCTCGCTTCGCTCGGCTCTGCCCTGGGCTATGAGCTTGTTGGCCTTTCAGGCCGTGCCCATTCGCTCATTGTTACGCCCTTACAGGGCGCACCGTGGCCGGTCAACGCTTTTTGACTTTTTGCCTTTTAGTCTCTTTGACTCTTTGTCTTTCTTAGTGAGCTGTTGATGGCGAAGTTAGTGCAAAAACGGGCAAAGACCAAACTTTGGCCTGATTTATTTGACTTTAGCCCCCAAAAGCCCATCGGCCTGTGGGCGCACGGCGACGGCAAGGCGGCGTTTTGGCCCGGCCTCCTCCCGGAGCGGAACCGTAAAAACAGGCGCGTTTTTTTGCCCCTGTGGCTTTTTAGCGTAATTTTGCCTTTGCAATGAAAGAAGAAGCCCTCATCCTGACGTCGCGCCACATTCGCCCCACGGCCATGCGGCTGCTCGTGTTGCACACGCTGCGCACGTCAGACTGCGCACTGTCGCTTGCCGACATCGAGACACGACTCGCCACAGCCGACCGCTCCACCATCTACCGCACTCTCGCGCTCTTTACCGAACAGGGGCTGGTGCACGGCGTGGACGACGGCTCGGGACAGACAAAATATGCGCCCTCCGACGACCTTTCGGCCACGACTGCCGAAGAGGGTGAGAATGGTGGCACAGACCACACGCACTTCTTCTGCGAAGCCTGTGGGCGCACCTATTGTCTGCGCTCGCTCCATGTGCCTGAGGCCGAAATGCCCGAGGGCTTTGTGATGCACTCGGCCACGTTTGTGGTCAAAGGGCTCTGCCCCCATTGCGCCGGCCGCCGTCGGACTGCGGCTGCCCACTCTCATTAACCCCTCCCCTACCATCATGCCCATCTCCCCACCCGACGCTTTGAGCCGCAGCCGTCTCGTGCTTGGCGACGCGGCCCTGCAAAGGCTCTCCGAAAGCCGCATCATCCTGTTTGGCACCGGCGGCGTGGGCAGCTGGTGCGCCGAAGCCTTGATACGCACGGGTGCCCGGCGGCTGACGCTTGTGGATTTTGACCACGTGGCCCCTTCCAACATCAACCGGCAGATGCCCGCCACGGCCAAAACCGTGGGCCGGCTCAAGGTGGAGGCAGCCGCCGAGCGCCTGCTCGACATCAATCCCAGCGCCGACATCGTCGCCATCGCCAAGCCCTTCAATGCCGAGACGGCCGACAGTTTCTGCCTTCAAGACTACGATTACGTCATCGACGCCATAGACTCCCTGCCCGACAAGGCCCTGCTCATCCGCTGCGCCACCGCGACCCGTGCCGTCTTGTTTTCGTCGATGGGCGCAGCGCGCAAGGTCAATCCGCTTAGAGCCGCCGTGGCCGAGTTCTGGAAAGTCAAAGGCTGTCCGCTGGCCGCCGCCCTCCGCCGGCGGTTCAAGAAAGAGGGCCAATTCCCCTCGCGCAAATTCCGCTGTGTCTATTCCGACGAGCAGCCACGCCCCAATCAGACCACGGCCGAAGAGACCGGGCGCGCAGGCGGTTCGTTGGTCTGCGTCACGGCCGTGTTTGGTTTCACCTTGGCCTCCCTCGTCGTGAACGACATCTTGGCCCGGACCGAGGAAGATGCTATCGGTTGAAGTTTAAGAGACAAAAAGACAATTAGCTGCCACGCAAGGCCTGAAGGGCGCAGCATAATAGCCCAATTGACGAAGCAGAGGCGGCACGCAAGCCCTGTAAGGGCGCAACATATCAGCCCGGGTCGTTAGGCCCGGGTATGCGGCACACCCCTAAAATCCGGCCTGTAAGGTCGGCACAATACGGGAATAAATAATTAAAAATGACATATTGATAATCCGCCGCTTGGGGTGCCGACCTTACAGGCCGGAATATGGGAGGCCATATTTAACCCAGGCCT
>JBJFGJ010000196.1:0-2092 GCA_051892575.1 Alloprevotella sp.
AAGCGCCTCTAATCTCCGGCCTGTAAGGTCGGCACATTACCGAAACATTATGCATATTCAATCACTCACCGCTTGGGGTGCCGACCTTACAGGCCGGAATAATAGCGTACATCGTTAAACCCAGGCCTGACGACCTGGGCTATTATGTAACGCCCTTACAGGGCTTACAAGGCCGCTCGCAACCCTTAGACAAAACATCAAAACCAAATAATCAATAACCATTCAAAACCAACTCAACAATCACACACATGGGAAAAGTCCTAATCATCGGAGCCGGCGGTGTGGCCACAGTGGCCGCCCACAAAGTGGCCCAAAACACCGACGTGTTTGACGAAATCATGATTGCCTCGCGCACGTTGTCAAAATGCGATGCCATAGTCAAAGCCATCGGGCGCCCCGACATCAAGACGGCACAGGTAGACGCAGACGACGTAGACCAGCTCTGCCGCCTCTTCGACGCCTTCAAGCCCGACCTCGTGATGAACCTCGCCCTGCCCTATCAAGACCTCACCATCATGGAGGCCTGCCTCAAGAGCGGCTGCTCCTATCTCGACACGGCCAACTATGAGCCCAAAGACGAGGCACACTTTGAATATTCATGGCAATGGGCCTACAAAGAGCGCTTCGAGCAAGCCGGACTCACCGCCATTCTGGGCTGCGGTTTCGACCCCGGCGTCACGAGCATCTACACAGCCTATGCCGCTAAACACCACTTCGACGAAATCCACTATCTCGACATCGTAGACTGCAACGCCGGCGACCACCACAAAGCCTTCGCCACCAACTTCAACCCCGAAATCAACATCCGCGAAATCACCCAGAAGGGCCTCTATTGGGAAAACGGCCAATGGGTGGAGACCGCGCCGCTCGAAATCCACCAGCCGCTCACCTATCCCGAAATCGGACCCCGCGAGAGCTACCTCCTGCACCACGAAGAGATTGAGAGCCTCGTCAAGAACTACCCCACCATTCGCCGCGCCCGCTTCTGGATGACCTTCGGCGAGCAATACATCAAACATCTCGACGTGATACAAAACATCGGTATGTCGCGCATCGACGAGATAGACTACGTGGCCGAAGCCGCCGACGGCAGTGGACCGGTGAAGGTGAAGATTGTTCCCCTTCAGTTCCTCAAGGCCGTGTTGCCCAACCCCCAAGACCTCGGCGAGAACTATGAAGGCCAAACCAGCATCGGCTGCCGCATCAGAGGCATCAAAGACGGCCGTGAACACACCTACTACGTCTACAACAACTGCTCCCACCGCGCCGCCTACGAAGAGACCGGCATGCAGGGCGTGAGCTACACCACGGGCGTGCCTGCCTGCATTGGTGCCCGCCTGTTTATGCTCGGAGAGTGGAAACGTCCCGGCGTATGGAACGTCGAGGAGTTCGACCCCGACCCCTTCATGGCGGAACTGAACAAGCAAGGCCTGCCCTGGCACGAAATCCACGACGGCGACCTAGAACTCTAAGCCGCCAGCCGCTCATTTTTTTCATCCGCAGCGCCTTCACCGCCATCGCAGCCGTGAGGGCGCTGTGACTTTTGGCCTTCATCATCATCCCCCAAGCCATGACCCGAGAAGAAATTGTCATCAACCACCTCCGCGCCCACCACATCCCCTTCTCCATCTACCACCACCCCGAAGGCAACACCATCGAAGAGGCCCGCCGCTGGTGGCGCGACGACGGAAGCGTGCATTGCAAAAACCTGTTTTTCCGCAACCACCGGGGCAACCGCCACTATCTCGTTTGCCTCCCCGCCCATCTCAACCTCGACATCCACCATCTCGAAGCCACGCTTCGTGCCTCTCTCCTCCGGCAGGGTCTGCCCTCGTGCGGCAAACTCTCTTTTGCCTCGGCCGAGCGCATGGAGCGCCTTTTGGGCCTGCTTCCCGGCAGTGTGTCGCCCTTTGGGCTCATCAACGACGCCGGCGGCGATGTGCACCTCCTGCTCGACGAAAGTCTGCGCCAAGCCGACACCTTGTCGTTCCATCCCAACGACAGCCGCGGCACGGTGGTCATAGCCCGCCCCGACTTCGAGCGCTACCTCACCACCGTGCGCAGCACCCACGAATACATCCGGCTATAACCC
>JBJFGJ010000197.1:0-31152 GCA_051892575.1 Alloprevotella sp.
GCTGGGTTTGCGGTCTTCCTCGGCACCGGTGTCAGGGTTCGTACCAATGATGTTGGGTGTATCGAGGGGAGAGGGCAAGAACATACAAACGTAGTCAAGCAACGTCTGCACACCCTTGTTCTTGAACGAAGAGCCCTGGGTCATAGGCACGATGTCCATAGCCAGCGTACCCTTACGGATTGCGGCGATAATTTCTTCCTCGGTGATGGTTGAGGGATCTTCGAAGAATTTCTCCATCAAAGCCTCGTCACACTCGGCAGCTGTTTCAAGCATCTTGTCGCGCCATTCCTGAGCCTCGTCCTGGAGGTTGGCAGGGATGTCGTCCACTTCATATTCGGCACCCATAGTCTCATCGTGCCAGAAGATGGCCTTCATCTTGATGAGGTCTACGATACCCTTGAAGTTTTCTTCAGCGCCGATAGGAATTGAGATCACACAAGGATTGGCACCGAGGACGTCCTTCATCTGGCGAACCACTTCAAAGAAGTCGGCACCAGAGCGGTCCATTTTGTTGACGTAGCCGATACGGGGTACATTGTACTTGTCAGCCTGACGCCATACGGTTTCCGACTGGGGCTCAACACCACCAACGGCACAGTAGGTAGCCACGGCACCGTCGAGCACACGGAGTGAGCGCTCCACCTCGGCGGTGAAGTCCACGTGTCCCGGGGTGTCAATCAGGTTGATCTTGAACTGCTTGTTGTTCCAGTTCCAGAAGGTCGTGGTAGCAGCAGAGGTAATGGTGATACCGCGTTCCTGCTCCTGAGCCATCCAGTCCATGGTGGCGCCACCATCGTGTACCTCACCGATTTTGTGAGTCTTACCGGTATAGAAGAGGATACGTTCTGAAGTGGTGGTCTTACCGGCATCGATGTGAGCCATGATACCGATATTACGGGTCAGATGTAAATCGTGTTTTGCCATTGTCTTGAAATAACCCTTAATTAAAATCTGAAGTGTGCGAATGCGCGGTTAGCCTCGGCCATACGGTGCATATCTTCTTTACGTTTGAAGGCACCACCCTGCTCGTTGAATGCATCCATAATTTCGGCAGCGAGTTTGTCGGCCATGGTTTTGCCGCCACGCTTGCGTGCGAAGTTGATGAGGTTCTTCATCGACACAGACTCCTTACGGTCGGGACGAATTTCTGTAGGCACCTGGAAAGTGGCACCACCGATACGGCGGCTCTTCACCTCCACCTGAGGAGTTACTTTATCCAGTGCGGTCTTCCAGATTTCAAGCGCAGATTTTTCCTGATCCTTCATCTTCTCGCCAACGATTTCGAGGGCCTTGTAGAAGATTTCGTAAGAGATATTCTTCTTACCGTCATACATCAGGTGGTTAACAAACTTGGAAACTTTCTGGTCTCCGTAGATGGGATCCGGAAGGATCACACGCTTTTTAGGCTTAGCTTTTCTCATTTTTTGTTAGGTGGTTGATTTGATAGTTAAGGTTGCATGTATTAGTCGCTTCAATCCTCCCTTCGGATGATTTACTCACGCTACCTGCAAACCAACAATAATTCCTTATTACTTCTTAGCGGCTTTAGGACGCTTTGCGCCGTATTTCGAGCGACGCTGGGTGCGGCTGGCCACACCGGCCGTATCGAGCGTACCGCGCACGATGTGATAACGCACACCGGGGAGGTCTTTCACACGACCGCCACGCACGAGCACGATAGAGTGTTCCTGAAGGTTGTGGCCTTCACCGGGGATGTAAGAGTTGACCTCTTTAGAGTTTGTCAAACGAACACGAGCCACCTTACGCATAGCTGAGTTAGGCTTTTTAGGGGTGGTTGTGTACACACGAACGCAGACGCCGCGGCGCTGGGGGCAAGAATCCAAAGCGGGCGATTTGCTCTTGTCCGCTGCTACGGTTCTGCCTTTTCTTACCAATTGTTCAATTGTAGGCATTGATTTGATTTTTAATTTGTTATATATTTATTATTTTCTATTTTCGCGTATTCGTAGGTGCACAATACACCTTTTCGGCCTGCAAAGTTAGAGTTTTTAATCTGATTGACCAAGTTTTTTTATTTACAATTATTGCATCAAAAGGCGAAAAGCCTGCTTTTTTGTCTGGCGATAGGACGCGGAATGCTTTGTAACGTGAACGAGGATGCTGCAATTAAAAGAAATGCACCACGCAATCATTATATATCATGAGTGCGCGGTGCATTCTATTATGGGGTTTCTCGTTCAGTTATCATTGTGGTCACCCCAGTCAGAGTTTTCATCGTTCCTAATCTTGTGGGGCGTGTCAAAATGATCTGTTTTGCCACCTACGGATAAGTTCGAGGTAGCCATCATCTGCAGCGCGGCATCCAATGCCACGAGGCACTGGCGGGGCGCTACGTAAGATTTGCGTGGGTTCATTGTTTTCATTTCATTACTTTTTTACCATTAACAATGTATATACCTTTAGACAGACCGTGCTGCGCGGGGGCTATGCGGCGGCCGTCCAGTCCGTAGGCGGTGGTGTGGTCAGCTGCCTCCTGCCCGATGGTACTGATGTCGGTGGTGTGGCCCTGGCCGTCGGTTTCTATCACGACGATTCGGGGCGACGGCAGCGCAGCGCCGGTGCTGCCATAGCCTGTGCGCGGCGTAGCCTGCATAGCCCAGCGGAAGGCACCCAGCGCGGCATCTGCTATGGTGGCGCGACACAGGGCACCGTCGGCCAGAGCGTAGAGGTTGTCGTCGAGCATGGTTGCACCGCTGATACCGTCATACGTGCCGGCAAAGGTATAGATGTAGCTCACAGAAGCGCAGTCTACCTTGCCTGCTGCAGCAGCCTTCACCGTTACGTCGTTCAGACTGATGGTCTGTACGCCGTCCGTCTTGGGGCGTATCAGATAGGGCATGTTGGCCTTGATGGTCTGGCCGGCCGTCAGGCGCAGCACCTCCAGTTCGGTGCGCTCGTAGGTGCCGTCTTCATTGTCGTCATACTGGTGCATATTGTTGATGCCGGCCACGTCGCAGTCGCCGCTAATCTCGTCGAATGGGATGTCGAAGGGTACGTAGAGCGCCTGCCAATGGGTGTGGTCAAACGTCCGTTCGTAGGTCAGTTGACTTACAGCCACATCCACGGGCACACGGTAGTAGCCTGCATCGTTCAGGTGCATAATGTCGGCTGCGTACGTACCGTCCTCGTCCAGTTGCAGCGGGAGCATGTCGCCGTCGGCGTTAAAGTCGTGCACCTCTTTCTCGGTGGCGTTCGCCGTGCCGCACACCTCGCACGTGTAGCCATACACTCCGTCGGCGCCGGCGCTGGTATCCAGGGCAAAGTGGTGCGGGTCGGGTGTGGGGTCGCCTATGGGGGTGTTGGCGTAGGCCGTGGGCGTGCCATAGGGCTCACCGCCGCAGGTGCATTGCTCGTAGGCGCCGTAGACCATGGTGGCCGGCGTGCCGTAGAGCACGGGTAGGGCATCGCCGTCGGCTCCCAGCTGCTGATACCATACCACGGGCCTCTTCTGCCTGTGGCCGTTCAGCGCGTGGGTCAGTGCGCCGGTATTGGCGCCTTCCAGTTCGGCCACCGTGGCTGCTCCATAGACATTCTCCACTTTAGCGGCGCTTTCTACATAGCCCACCGCCAGCCCCTCGCCAAACTCGGAGGTTACGTCGGCCACGGCATAGCAGTTCTTCACTATGCCGTGTGCATAGCCGCAGATGCCAGCGACATATCCTCCGCTCAGGGTAGCGTCCACCACAAAACAGTTTTCGATAGTGCCTTCACAAAGGCCGCATATACCGCCGGCATAGGAACTTCCTGAGGTGCAGACCACATCCTTCACGCCTACATTCCTCACGATGGCGCCCGCTTCTACTCTACTGAACAGGCCGTTATAGGCATCGTTAGCGGAGTATATGCCGGCCACCGTGTGGCCCGTGCCGTCGAACACGCCGTCCTTGTCCAGATAGCGCAGCGGCCACTCATGCGTGGTGCTGCCCGGCGCGTTGATGCGTACGTTCTCCGTCAGCACGCCTTTCACAGAGAGGGTAATGCCTGAGGTTAAATCCATGAAGCCCCGCAACTCCTCAGCCGTGCGTATGCCGTAGTAGCCTTCAAACACAGTCCAGTTGCTGGCCGTCAGCCCGTAGTCGGCGTAGTTGTCTGCGGTGATGACCTGCGGCGTCTGCGGCGTCCCGTTATAGGGCGTCGGCTCGGCCGTGGCGTCCTGCAGTTTCGGCAGCACCTTGAGTTCGGTGTGCGCGGCATGCTTGTCGTCGCCGGGACAGGCGCGCCGCATGGTGCCGTAGAGGGCGGCCGTCGGTTCTTCCAGCACTTCCCACGCCGACCACGCGTGCGTGTTCAAGTCTACTTCTATCGCGTTGGCACCTTGCCAATAGGCATACAAAAATTCGCCTTCATAGTTGTAGCATGTACCGTCGTTGTCAACGCTGCCGTAAACCTCCACTGTGCCGTAGTTGTGCAGTTCGCCGCTCGAGGCTACGTACAGTTCCATGGCCGTCAGCTTCGCCCCTTTTTCCACGGTGCACCGGCCGGAAATATAGACCACCTGACCGCCATAATACTCGTCCATGGTAATGACCGTGCCGTCGGAGATGAAAACCATGTCAGCGGGTGGCATGGCCGACGTCAGCATACACCAAGCTCCCACTGTCAGCAAGAGCGAAAGCAGCCACCGTGTGGCCGCCCATTTCGTTGTTCTCATTTGTCTGTGTTGTATTTAGTGATTAAGAATAGGCGCCCCCTTGCCCTGCGTCCCTAAAACGCCGCAGCCTTCGACCGGCATTGATGTACAATACCGGTCGAAGGCTGCGGAACATAGCGCCGGGCCAAAATAAAGTGTCGTCAATACCCCCCCCATTTGCGGGTAGTGGGCGTTTATCTGTGTAAAAATCATAAAAAACGTGGGTTGCGGTGCTTGCATGCAACGGCGTGGTAAGCAAAGAATACCTGCATCTTCCATTTGCATCCGTTGCAAATGTACAACTTTCTTACTGTTCCCGCGTGACGACGTCCAACTTTTTTCGATGCTATTGGTTTGGTTCGTTCGCAATAAAAATACTACCGGCAAATTGTCGCGACAATTACAAGCCTCATCCGTTGTCTCAAAGGCCCATTTTCCTATATACCCAAAAGTTTGCCTTTTCTCCAATCACACAGTCACAGCGTTCTATCGTTTTGTGTCTTAGGCTTTTGCTGTGACTGGAGCGTTCAGTCACGTCCAATCACAAAAAGCGGGTCGATATGGTGCCGGTTTGCCAATTAAAACGTAATTTCGCGAGCGGTAATCTCTAAGTTTATTCATACTCCTTTTAATATATATGTCTACCTTCACCTCATCTTGGTTCGCCCAATGGTTTACGCCGCGTGGCCGTGTGCGTCGGCGCGTCTTTTGTTTTTTTGTCTTGGGCTACATCATCGTTTCTATGCTCATCCAGATGTTGGGCGGTCTCCTCGTCCGTCTCAACCCACTCGGCGCCATGCTGCTCGTCATCATTTTGCAGTTGCCGCTCATCGGTGCCTGGATTTGCGTACAGATGCGGCGCTACCACGATTTCGGCATCACGGGATGGCTGCCTGGTAGTTTTATTTTGCTGCAATTCTTGTGGGGATTGCTGGCGACTCCGGCGTTTGGTTTGACGGCGTTTTTTATGCATCCCAAAGTGCAGTTGGCCGCCACCATCTTTTCGGCGCTCAATCTCATTGTCCTCTTTTTTGTGCCGGCGCTCACGCCGGGTGTCAAGGGTTCCAATCGTTATGGAGCAGACCCTAAGGCAGCGTTAGAATAAATCTCACCTATACCGACGCCATCACAATAAACGCGGGGAAAGGCTAAGAACCAACTTCCCCGCGTTTATTATATTTTTTCAGGACAGACCATCTTGGATGTCATCTTCTGAATTAACCATTCAAAGCCCTATCCTTTTGATTGTCTGACCTTTGGCATTGATGATTTCAAGGCTGAGCGATTTGTTTTGTTTTCGGATAATGGTCATCGTGGCCGAGTCCAGCGACGGACCGCCTCCCACCACGACTGGATAGAGACCTCCCGTCTCGCCGGCGTCATAATGGCGGAAGCGATGGGTGTGTCCGTTGAGCGCCACGTCGATGCCGGCTTTTTTCAACACCGGCGTCCACAGCTCTCGACACGGACTGCTGACGGCTCCCGGGTCTTTAGGTTCTTCTTCGGCCCATAAGGGGATATGGTGGATGAGCACGCGATGACCGGCCTTGCGATAAGCCTTGCCGGCCAACTCTTTTTGCAGGAAATCCACCTGCTCTTGTCTGAAACCGGCGAAATCGTTCAGTCCGTAATACACCCACGTGACGTCGGGCTTGTCTTCACCACAATCCAGCACGACAAAGCGCGTGTCGCCCCAAGAGAAAGCGTGATAGGTCTTTCCGTCCGGCCAGTCGAAGAGGCTGAGCATACCCGACGAATAGGCATGGCGTATCTCATGGTTGCCGCGCACAAAGATGCAGGGTGTCGAAGCGCCGTGGAAGGCCGACGTCAGGCTGTGCACCATCCGCCAGGCCTGTGGACGGGTGGCGGGCTCTGAAAGACAGTCGCCGTTAAACACCACAAAGTCGGGCTTGATGCTGTCGGCCAGGCGGGCCATCTGTGCCACAAGTGCGCCCACGCCATGCAGGTCGTTGAGCACTATGGCCGTGAAATTCCGCGTGGTGTCGGCGGGCAGGGTCATTTTGTAGAAAGGCGTCTTGACCGTGCGGCCAAACTCTTTTTTATAGGCCTGGTTGGTCAAGATCTCGGTGGCACAGACGCGATAATAATAGGTGGCGCCGGGCTCAAGTCCCTCAATCCTCACCCGGTGTTCTTCGTCGTGCACCACTTCCTGTCCGCCGGCCAGTTGCCTATATGTGTCGGTGTGAAGACTGTCGCGACCCATTTCCACCCAAGAGTGCACACTCCCACCCGACTGATACATCACCGTCACACCCGTAGGCGTGACATTTTGCAGATAAGGCGAGGCCGGGAAAAACAGCAGAGGCTCCGTGGTCTGTGCCGCCAGAGGCACCAAGCCTAACGACAGCATCAGCGTCAACAAATGTTTTTTCATGGTCAAAGTGTGGCTAAATAAAAGCCGCCACATAGACTCGCGGGCCCATGCGACGGCTTTTGTGTGAAGGATTATTGACGATTATTTAATTACGCCGAGTTCTTTGCCCACCTTGATGAATGCAGCGATGCACTTGTCGAGGTGTTCGCGCTCGTGACCGGCAGAAATCTGCACACGGATACGGGCCTGTCCCTGAGGCACAACGGGATAGTAGAAACCGGTGACGTAAATGCCCTCTTCCTGCAACTTGGCGGCATAAACCTGTGAGAGTTTGGCGTCGTAGAGCATCACGGCGCAGATGGCACTCTGGGTGGGTTTGATGTCGAAGCCGGCGGCAATCATCTTGTCGCGGAAGTAGGCCACATTCTCCACGAGCTTGTCGTGCAGGGCGTTAGACTCGTTGAGGATGTTGAAGGTCTCCATGGCAGCACCCACGAGAGCCGGTGCCAAAGAGTTGGAGAAGAGGTAAGGACGGCTGCGCTGGCGCAACATATCGATGATTTCGCGACGACCGGTGGTAAATCCGCCCATGGCGCCACCGAAGGCCTTGCCGAGCGTACCGGTGTAGATGTCCACGCGGCCATAGGTGCCGCAAAGTTCGCTCACACCGCGACCGGTAGCACCGACCACGCCGGCAGAGTGGCTTTCGTCCACCATCACGAGAGCGTCGTATTTCTCGGCCAGGTCACAGATTTTGTCCATCGGGGCCACGTTGCCATCCATAGAGAAGACGCCGTCGGTCACGATGATGCGGAAACGCTGTTCCTGAGCGGCCTGGAGCTGGCGCTCGAGGTCCTCCATATCGGCATTGGCATAGCGATAGCGCTTGGCTTTGCAGAGGCGCACACCGTCGATGATTGAGGCGTGGTTGAGGGCGTCGGAGATGATGGCGTCGTCGGCCGTGAGCAGGGGTTCAAACACACCGCCGTTGGCGTCGAAGCAAGCAGCATAGAGGATGGTGTCTTCGGTCTTGAAGAATTTCGAAATGGCCTCTTCGAGCTGTTTGTGAATGTCTTGCGTACCGCAGATGAAGCGCACGCTCGACATACCGTAACCGCGCTCGTCCATAGCCTTCTTGGCGGCGGCGATCAGACGGGGGTTGTTAGACAGGCCGAGGTAGTTGTTGGCACAAAAGTTGAGCACTTCCTTGCCGGCCACCTGGATGGCGGCACTCTGAGGACCTTCGATGAGGCGTTCGTTCTTGTAGAGACCGGCCTCTTTGATTTGCTCCAGTTCTGCCTGGAGATGTGATTGGAATTTACCGTACATATTGGTTAAGAAAATGATTTGACTGTCGTCTGGGAAACACATTCTGCCACGCGCCGGCAGCTCTGCCGACGGCCGCGACGTCTATGCGCGTGCGCATAGGTAATGCAAAGGAACAGATTTTTTTTGAAACAAGCACAAACCGCCGGCCATTTTATCGGATTGGCCCGGCGCCTTTCTGTCTTTTGATGGTCGGCCGTTTCGGGTTATCTTTGGGGTATAGAAGAAGAGAAGGCGCCTGTTTGGGGCGTCTTCTCTCGTTTTCAGTCGTTTACGGGGATAAGGAGAGGATTTCCCGGCCTTAGCCCCGTTTTTTCTGCCATAGGGACAGGAAGTTTCAAGTGGCTTTGCGGTGTGAAAAAGGCCTGAGCGGGCTTTCCCGATGTGGTTTTCCCGACATTTTCTCTATAAGGAAGCTGAAAGTCAAAGCCGGCGTGAAAAAGATGGTCACCGTCGAGGCCTGTTTTGAACAATCGGCCGGCCGTTCAGGCGCCGGCGTGACCGTCGGCGGCGATGAGAGCGAGCAGGCGGTCTACGGCCTCAGCCTCGGGGATGTTGCGCTCCACGCAGGTCTTGCCGCGGTAGAGGCTCACACAACCTCGCGCAGCACCCACATAGCCATAGTCGGCGTCGGCCATCTCGCCGGGACCGTTGACAATGCAGCCCATAATGGCGATTTTCAGACCTTTGAGGTGACCGGTGGCGGCTTTGATGCGCGCAATCGTACCGGGCAGGTCATAGAGCGTACGACCGCAACCAGGACAACTGATATACTCGGTCTTGGTGGTGCGCAACCGACCGGCTTGAAGCAGGGCAAAGGCGGTGTCGTCGCATTGGCGCGCCGTGAGCGGCTTTTGGCCTTTAGGTGCATGAGCGGTGAGCATGAGCCCGTCGGTGAGTCCGTCAAACATCAAGCCACCTGCGTCGGCCGCGGCCTGGAGTTGGTATTGCTCGCGACGGTCACAGCCCATACCGTAACCCAGCATGAAGACTACGGGATGGGTGAGCCGCTCGCGCCAGAGGGTATGGACCAGGGCGCGGAGGTCGGCGGTGACGTTGGGATGGCGCGTGCCGGCCACGACGACGGTTTCGGGATGCAGACGCAAGAAGGCCGACACCTCATCGTTGAGCGTGGCATAGCTCAAAAACAAGAACTTCGGCACGGCGCCACAGGCTCCGGCAAACATAAGATTGGCAGCCGTGAAGGCAGGATAGACGCCGGGCTGCGGTTGCCACACGTCGGCATCGACAATATAGCCCACGCCTTCTTGCCGCCGGGCGGCATCGGGCAGATGGCGGCCGGTGTAGATGTAGTCGGGCGGCGTGGTGCCGAGGTCGTCAATCCGGCCGTCGGGTCGGTAAGAGACGACCACGGGTGTGTGGGTGCCGCCGATGTTCATCACCGGACAGGTGGGGCGACGCTGCGGATGCAGATAGTCAAACTCGGGAGCCGGCAGGGCAGGTATCTCGGGATGTCCGCCACGCGTGGCGGTGACGTAGGCGGCCAAGGCATAGGCCACGGGGATTTCACATTCGGGAGCCTCGCTCAGCGACACGCGCAAGGTGTCGCCTATGCCGTCGGCCAACAAGGCGCCAATGCCGACGGCGCTCTTGATACGTCCGTCTTCGCCTTCGCCGGCCTCGGTCACACCAAGATGCAGGGGGAAGTCCATGCCTTCACGCTCCATAGCCGCACAAAGCAGGCGCACCGACTGCACCATGACGGCAGTGTTGGAGGCTTTGATAGACACCACGACGTCAGAGAAGTCGTGTTTCACGCATACGCGCAAAAACTCCATACAACTCTCCACGATGCCCTCTGGCGTGTCGCCATAGCGGCTCATGATGCGGTCTGAAAGCGAACCGTGGTTCACACCGATGCGCAGGGCCGTGTGATGTTGGCGGCAAATGTCGAGCAAGGCGCAAAAGCGGGTTTCAAGGCGCTGAAGTTCGGCCTTGTATTCTTCGTCTGTATAGTCCAGCTGCTTGAAGGTGCGGGCCGGGTCGATATAGTTGCCGGGATTGACGCGCACTTTCTCAACGATGGTGGCGGCCACCTCGGCCACGCGCGGATTGAAATGCACGTCGGCCACCAGCGGACAGTCGATGCCCGCCTTTTGCAGTTCGGCCTTGATGTGGAGAAGGTTTTCGGCTTCGCGGGTACCCTGTGTGGTGAGTCGCACATAGTCGGCGCCGGCGGCCACAATCTTTTTGATTTGCTCCACACAGGCCGCCGTGTCGGTGGTGGCGGCCGTGGTCATACTCTGCAAGCGCAGGGGCTGGTCGCCACCGAGAGGGCGTTGCCCCACTTCTACCCGATGCGACCGGCGGGGACGATAATTGAAGATGTCAATCATAGCGACAGAATTCCTCTTGTCCGGACTTCGCGGATCAGTTGGTCTTGAATTGGTATTTCACCTCAGAGAGTTCGGCATTGGCTTTCACGATTTTCTCTTTGAGGTTGGTCTTGTAGGCCGAGAGGCGGGCTGCCAGATTTTCATCGCCGAGTGCGAGCATCTCTACGGCCAGGATGGCGGCATTCTGGGCGCCATTCACGCCGACAGTGGCCACGGGAATGCCGGGAGGCATCTGCACGATGGAGAGCAGGGCATCGAGGCCGTCGAGCATACCCTTGATGGGCACGCCAATGACGGGAAGGGTGGTCGAAGCGGCAATCACGCCCGGAAGGGCGGCTGCCATGCCGGCGCCGGCAATGATGACACGGAGGCCGCGGCCTTGGGCACCGGCGGCGAAGGCTTCTACTTCGGCCGGAGTACGGTGGGCCGAGAGGGCGTTCATTTCAAAAGGCACCTGCATCTCTTCGAGCAGACGGGCAGCCTTTTCCATAACGGGCAGGTCGCTGGTGCTGCCCATGATAATACTTACGAGGGGTTTCATTGCTTAAATGTTTATGGCTTATAAGGTTGATGACACGAAGTCTATATTTTCAAAATCAGGCAAAACGCACAGACCAGACCGATGACAAGGCCGAGGGCGAGGTCGGTGAGACTGTGCTGACGCAAAATGAGGCGCGCCGTACACACCAGTCCGGCCAGCAAGATGCCGCCGCAAAGGGGATAGAGCGGATCAAAGCCAAAGATGAAGGAGAAGGCCAGGATGGTGCCCATCACGCCACCGGCCGCAGCGGCGTGGGTGCTCACCTTGAGCCACGGATTGACCAAGGCACAAACCACCTGTATGGCCAAGGCGCCTGCCACTATGCCCAACATGAAACGGGGCATGCGCAGGTTTTCCATCAGATAAAACAAAATGGCGTAGCTGGTGATGGACAACACGTAAGGCACAACGCGACGCTCGCGACGGCTCAATTCGCGACGCGTCCAACCATTGACCTTGCGATAGAAATAAATCAAGGCCTGCGGCACCACGACGGTGAAGACGTAGACCAAGCCCAACACGAGGGCGCGATAAGACCACGAGGTGTATTTCAAGTAACTGAAAAACAACAGATACAAAAAAGCCGCCACAGGCAGATAAAACGGCGAGAACACGAGCGATATGACTCGGGCGGCAAGTATGATTGACCTGTTTCTCATCTGATCTGTGGATTTGCAAAAGCTTTCATTATCTTTTCTTATGGCGGGAGACGGACCTGCAAACGGCTATGTTTGCAGCCTCAAACCGTCTATTCCCTGCGCAGACGGGCCACGGGGATGCGCAGCACATCGCGATATTTGGCCACCGTGCGGCGGGCAGCCGGCAACCCCAGGGCCGAGAGTCGCTCGGCAATGGCCTCGTCTGAGAGTGGGTGGGCCTTGTCTTCGGCAGCCACAAGGTCGCGAATGGCGGCCTGCACCTTACGCGCAGCCACCTCTTCACCGTCTTGCGACGTATAGCCGGTGGAAAAGAAAAACTTCAGGGGATAGGTGCCATAGTCGGTCTCGACATATTTTGAGTTGACCACGCGCGACACCGTAGAGATGTCCACACCGGCCCGCTGCGCCACGGCCGACTGAGTCATCGGTTCGAGCAGGGACTCATCGTCGTCGTTCACGAAATAGGGGGTCTGCATGTCGACTATGGCCTGCATCACGGCCAAGAGGGTTTGGCGGCGACGGTTTATCAGATTGATGAACGTCTGGGCCGACTCCACCTTCGCGCGTATATATATATAGGTGTCGTGCTCTTGACGGGTGAGCGTTTTCTTGTTTTTGGAAAGGGCGTTGAGACTGTCGCGAAACGACCGGCTTATGCGCAACTCGGGCACATCGCCATCGTTGAGACTCACGTCGGGCCGGCCGGAGGCGTCGATGGTGACACGGAAATCGGGAATGACAGGCTGGTTGTTCACGCCCGGCACTTCATCGTCGACAAGGCTTGCCGGACGCGGATTGAGATGGGTCAACGTTTTTTTGACGCGCTCGAGCATAGCTTCGTCAAAACCGTGGCGGGCCGCAATGGCATCCCAGCGGCGCGAAGTGAAGTCGGCAAACGAGAGATTGACCACCTGCAGCGCCTCTGACTTGACTTCCGACACAAAATCGGGGTCCTCGAGCTGCAGGCGCAAACACTCTTGCAACGTGCGCGCCCCGATGCCTCGAGGCTCAAAGGTCTGAAGTTCGGCAATCATAGCCTCCACCTCTTGGGGCGTGGTGTCCACACCTTGATAAATGGCCAACTCGTCGGCCAGCGTGTCGGCGTCTTTCTTGAGATAACCGTGGTCGTCGAGCGAACCTATGAGCCAATCGACAATCTCACTCTGATGGGCCGTGAGGTGGTGCTCGCCCATCTGGGCCTTAAGGGCTTCGAGGGCCGAGGTGCCTCCCGAGAGCGGACGCTCGCGACGCTCGGCTTCGGCATCGGCTTGTTCGCGAAGATAGCTCGGTGTCTCGTCGTCGTTGGCATAGTCGCCCAGCGTGTCGGCCAGGCCGCCCATATCGTCGGTCTCATCATAGCCTTCTGTCTCCGAGTCACCGGCTGGCTCGTCATAGTCGGACGGGCCATCGGACTCTTCCAGGGCTTCGTTGTCGGTGAGCTCCTGGGCCACGCGCTCACCCAAGGCCATCACGGGCAAACCGACGAGGCTTGCCAGCATCACCTGCATGGCCGACTGTTGCTGCACAGTGGTCTGGGTCTGTATTTGCGTATTCTTCTGCTCCATAACGAAACGAACTACGACCGTCAGCGGCGGGTTCAAGTGCTGCCGGCTGTGTCTTTCATTGCCTACAATGTGTCAGCCATTGCAGTCAATGTATCAAATCAATGGTGCAAACTTACGAAAAAACTATCAAACGGCGGGCGTGTAGGGTTGACGATGGGCTGTGCTGGGTGGCAAAGCCTACTCTACATCTGAAAAACGCCGATGAAATGGGCCTTTTTGCCACGTCGTGCAAGGTTGCAGAGTTTGGCGGCCGATTAAAACGGTATAAGCCCGAGCACGTCTGCCGACCGCAGTCTGAAGCCTGTGGTGTGCAATTATCCACATAGTTTTAGGCCGTCTTGACAAAAAAATACTATTTTTGCGACAATGAAACGTTTGTCGCACAGTCTCAAAGCCATATGGCGCTTCTACTACGACGGTTTCAGGCAAATGACCTGGGGGCGCACGCTATGGATTATCATTATCGTCAAACTGATTGTCCTGTTCCTGGTGTTGCGTCTGTTCTTCTTCCGCCCCACCCTCGCAGGCCAAGACGACACGGAAAAGCAGCAAAGCGTGGGCAGGGAACTCTCAGAACCTAAAATGCGGCGTTGAAACGTCGCGCCACCGCAGGAAGAAGCCCCTCCGACAGAACCTTAAATCAATAAAAACATATCGCTTATGACAATCTTGGAAGTAGCCAGCTCGCAAGGGCTTGACTGGTCGAGAGCGCAATTTGCACTCACTGCCTGCTACCACTGGCTGTTTGTCCCCCTCACTCTGGGCCTGGCGCTGGTAATGGGCATCATGGAGACCATCTATTACAGAACTAAGGAAGAGTTTTGGAAAAAGACCACACAATTCTGGCAGAAACTCTTCGGCATAAACTTCGCCATCGGTGTGGCCACCGGACTTATCCTGGAATTTGAATTCGGCACCAACTGGAGCAACTACTCGTGGTTTGTCGGCGACATCTTTGGTGCGCCGCTGGCCATCGAGGGCATCGTGGCGTTCTTTATGGAAGCGACGTTTATTGCCGTGATGTTTTTCGGTTGGAACAAGGTGAGCCGCCGCTTCCACCTGGCTTCGACCTGGCTCACCGGCCTGGGCGCCACGCTCTCGGCTTGGTGGATTTTGGTGGCCAACTCGTGGATGCAACATCCCGTGGGGATGGACTTCAATCCCGAGACCGTCCGCAACGAGATGATGGACTTTTTCGCCGTGGCCTTCTCGCCTGCAGCCGTCAACAAATTCTGCCACACGGTGACGAGCAGCTGGATGACCGGCGCCGTCTTCGTGGTAGGCGTGAGCTGCTGGTATCTCTTGCGGGGCCGCAACAAGAAGATGGCATTGGCCAGCATCAAAGTGGGAGCCACCGTCGGCGTGGTCTCGGCCCTGCTCGTCTTGTTCACCGGCGACCGCTCGGGCATTGAGATGGCCGAAAACCAACCGATGAAACTGGCAGCGGCCGAAGGCTTGGAAAAAGGCGGCAAAGGCGCGGCCTTCAGCATTGTTCCCGGCGTGGAGGTTCCCGGCGTGCTCTCTATCCTCGCCACGCACGACATCAACGGCTATGTGCCCGGTACTCAAGATATTCTCGACGGATACACTTATGAGAAAGACGGACAGACCATTACCGTGAGAGGGGCCAAAGAACGTATGGCCAGCGGCAAGATTGCCCTGCAAGCCTTCAAGGACTTCCGCGAAGCTCATGAAAAGGGCGACCAAAAGGCCAAGAACGAAGCCCGACAGACTTTTGAACAACACAAAGCCGACTTCGGCTACGGCTATATAGATAAAGCCGAAGATCTCATACCGCCCACGGGATTGGTCTATTGGTCGTTCCGCGTAATGGTGGGCTGCGGCTCGCTGCTCTTGCTCATCCTCATCGGTCTGTGGTGGCAACAGCGTCGTGGCAAACTCGAGCAATCCAAGCTCCTGCTCCACGCCGGTCTCTGGTCTATTCCTCTGGTCTACGCCGCCGGTCAGGCCGGATGGATTGTGGCAGAGGTGGGCCGCCAGCCTTGGGCCATCCAAGACTTGCTGCCGGTCAACGCCGCCATCTCCGGCATTTCGGCCGGAGCCGTTCAGACCACGTTCTTCATCTTCCTGTCAATATTCACCGTGCTCCTGGCTTGCGAAGTGCGCATTCTCTGCCGCGCCATCAAAGGCCATAACGCCGAATAAACAACTACCGATATGATTACTTACACATTCCTTCAACAATACTGGTGGTTTCTCGTTTCGCTGCTGGCCGGCATCCTCGTGTTTCTGATGTTCGTCCAAGGCGCCAACAGCCTTATCTTCCGACTGGGCCAGAACGAGGCCGAACGCGAACTGGTTGTTAATGCCACCGGCCGCAAGTGGGAGTTCACCTTCACCACACTTGTCACTTTCGGCGGCGCCTTTTTTGCTGCCTTTCCACTCTTTTACAGCACGAGCTTCGGCGGGGCCTATTGGGTCTGGATGGCCATCTTGGTGACCTTTGTGCTTCAGGCCGTGAGCTACGAATACCAGTCGAAAGACGGCAACTTCTTGGGCAAAGCCTTCTTCCGCCGCGCCCTCGTGCTCAACGGCTTTGCCGGGCCGTTTCTCGTAGGTGCCGCCGTGGCTACATTCTTTACCGGTTCGGACTTCTGTATTGAAAAAAGTGCGATGGGTGAGACGGGACTGATTGTGCCGGCCATCAGCACCTGGGGCACGGCATGGCATGGCCTTGAGGCCTTGGCCAATCCCTGGAACATCGTGTTGGGTATGGCTGTCGTCTTCTTGTCGCGCACCCTGGGTGGCCTCTACTTGCTCAATCAAGTCAACGACGACTTGCTGCGCCCGCGCTGCCGCCGGCAAGTGATAAGCGACGCCATTCCTTTCCTTATTTTCTTCCTGGCCTTTGTGGGATATCTGCTCTGCAAAGACGGCTTTGCGGTCGACGAGCATGGCGTGGTGAGCCTCGTGGGCCACAAATACCTGACCAATTTCATAGAGATGCCCGTCACTCTGGTGCTTTTCCTGGTCGGTGTCGTATTGGTGTTGTTGGGTATCCTGCGTCCCATTTTCAACGAAAAGTTCACCCGTGGCATTTGGCCGGCCGGCATCGGCACCGTCCTGACTGTGTTGAGCCTTTTCTTAGTGGCAGGCCTCAACCAGACGGCTTATTATCCGTCGGTGACCAATCTGCAAAGTTCACTCACTTTGAGCAACAGTTGCTCGAGCGAATTCACGCTCAACGTGATGGCTTGGGTGTCGCTCTTCATTCCTTTTGTACTGGCCTATATTGCTCACGCCTGGCACGCCATAGACAAAAAGGAAATCTCGAAAGAGGAACTCAAAGACACACACCATAAATATTAACGCGCGCGAGGCTTGGTCGTCTCGCCGGCTTAGAGAGACTGCGAAGACCATAAAAAAATAAAATTTTATGAGTAACTTCGCAGTCTCTAAGTTATATCTCTCGAAACAATCTATTAACTCTCACCCTTGCAGCGCCCAATGAGGCGATGGGCTGCAATTATCCCGGAACCTATGTCCGTAGAAATTAAAAAAGTCAGCACGAAGAAAGAACTCAAGAAGTTCATTCGTTTCAACTACGAGCTTTATAAAGAAAATCCCTACTCCGTTCCCGACCTTTACGACGATATGCTCAACACTTTCTCGCCGGCCAAGAACCCGGCGTTTGAGTTTTGTGAGGCCGACTATTTTCTGGCCTACAATGAGCAAGGAGAAATCGTGGGCCGCGTGGCCGCCATCATCAACCACCGCGCCAACGAAACCTGGAACCGCAAATGCGTCCGCTTTGGTTGGATAGACTTCATCGACGACCCTGCCGTAAGCGAGGCGCTCATCGAAACGGTGAAGGCGTGGGGCCGCGAGCGAGGCATGGACGAGATTGAGGGACCGCTCGGTTTCACCGACATGGACGCCGAGGGTATGCTTATTGAAGGTTTCGACCAGCTTTCTACAATGGCCACCATCTATAACTTCCCCTACTACCCTCAGCATATCGAGCGGTTGGGCCTGGAGAAGTCGGCCGACTGGGTGGAGATGAAGATTTACGTGCCCGATGCCATTCCAGAGAAACATAAGCGCATCTCCGACATCATTGCCCGCAAATACGACCTGCATGTACGCAAACTCACCAGCAAACGCGGGCTGAAGAAGTCGGGCGTGGCCCACGAGATTTTCCGCCTAATCAACGAAGCTTATGCGCCGCTTTTTGGCTTTTCCAAGATGACGGAAAAACAAATCGACAAGTACGTCAACATGTACATCCCCGTGCTCGACCTTCGCATGGTCTCTATCGTGGAAAACGCCGAGCACGAGATTGTGGCTGTGGGTATATCGATGGCCTCGCTCTCTGAGGCCCTGCAGCGTGCCAAAGGCAAACTGTTCCCCTTCGGCTGGTTCCACCTGCTCAAGGCCTTAATGTGGAAACGTCCCAAAGTGCTCGACCTGTTGCTTGTGGCCGTCCGTCCCGACTATCAGAGCAAAGGCGTCAATGCCCTGCTCTTTACCGACCTCATTCCCGTCTATCAGCAACTGGGCTTTGAATATGCCGAGAGCAACCCCGAACTTGAAATGAACGACAAGGTGCAAAACCAGTGGCAGTATTTCAAGACCGAGCAACACAAGCGCCGCCGCTGCTACAAAGCCAACCTTTGAAAGCCCCTCTTATCTACGCTACAAACAACCTGCGGTTAGACACCGCGCACAATATGGCCAACAACACAACGACACAACAAGACAATCTCGCGCCCGAGACCGCACCCAACACCGTGGTCTATGACGAGAGCAAAATCCGCCACCTTGAAGACACCGAGCACATACGCACCCGCCCCGGTATGTATATTGGCCGCCTCGGCGACGGTTCGCATGCTGAAGACGGCATTTATGTCCTGCTCAAGGAAAGCATTGACAACAGCATCGACGAGTTTAACGAAGGCTTTGGCCGCCGCATTGAGGTGGACATCAAAAACGACCAGACCGCCGAAATCCGCGACTATGGCCGCGGCATTCCTTTGGGTTCGCTCGTCGACGCCGTGTCGCGCCTCAACACCGGCGGCAAATACGACACGGCCGTCTTTACGGCCTCTGTAGGTATGAATGGCGTGGGCCTGAAAGCCGTCAATGCGCTCTCTGTGCGCTTTGTGGCCCGCTCGGTGCGCGACGGCCGGCAGCGTGAAGCCATTTTCGAGCGTGGAGCCTTAGTCAGCGACAAAGAGAGTGACACGCAAGACGAAAACGGCACCTATATCTTTTTTGAGCCCGACCCCACGCTTTTTGTCAACTATAAATTCCGCGGCGAGTATGTCGAAAACATGCTCCGCAACTATACTTATCTCAACACCGGGCTGGCCATCTTCTACAACGGTCGGCGTATCATGAGCCGCAATGGCCTTGAAGATTTGCTCAACGACAACATGACGGCGCCCGGTCTCTATCCCATCATCCATCTCACCGGCGAGGGCATTGACATTGCCTTCACCCACACCGCCCAATATGGCGAGGAGTACTACTCTTTCGTCAACGGGCAACACACCACACAGGGCGGCACACACCAGAGTGCGTTCAAGGAACACATTGCCCGGACGCTGAAGGAATTTTACGGCAAGAACTTCGACGTGCAAGATGTGCGCAACGGTCTTGTCGCTGCCATCTCCATCCGCGTCATCGAACCGCTCTTCGAGAGCCAGACCAAGATCAAACTCGGCTCGCTCACAATGGCCCCCGACAAAGACTCTGCCGGCAATCCCTTCCCTCTCTCGGGTGTGAGCGTCAATAAGTTTATCGGCGATTTTATTAAGGAAAACGTCGACAACTATCTGCACAAGAACCTGGACATTGCCGAAATCATCCAGCAAAAGATACAGGAGAGCGAGAAAGAGCGCAAAGCCATTGCCGGCGTGACCAAACTGGCCCGCGAGCGTGCCAAAAAGGCCAACCTCCACAACCGCAAATTGCGCGACTGCAGCATCCACTTCAACGATGCCGCTCCCAAAGCGAAGAAAGGTGGCGAAGAGCCCGAGAGCGACCCCCGGCTCGACACGGCCATATTCATCACCGAGGGCGACTCGGCCAGCGGTTCCATCACCAAGAGCCGCGACGCCTCGACTCAGGCGGTCTTCTCGCTGCGAGGCAAACCGCTCAACTGCTTCGGTCTGACCAAAAAGGTGGTCTACGACAACGAAGAGTTCAACCTGCTCCAGGCTGCGCTCAACATTGAAGATGGTCTCGACGGTCTGCGTTACAACAAGGTAATTGTGGCGACCGATGCCGATGTCGACGGCATGCACATCCGACTGTTGATGATCACCTTCTTCCTGCAATTCTTCCCCGAACTCATCAAAAAGGGGCACGTCTACATTCTCCAGACGCCGCTCTTCCGTGTACGCAACAAAAAGAAGAAGACACGCTCGGCAGGCACCGTGAAAAGCGTGGACGACAAGAGCGCCGGCGCAGCCATTCTGAAGAAAGCCAAGACGTCAGACCGCTCTGAGTTTGAGACCATCTATTGTTATAGCGAAGAAGAGCGACTCGCCGCCATCGAAAAGTTGGGACCCGACCCCGAAATCACCCGCTTTAAAGGTCTCGGCGAAATCTCTTCGGACGAGTTTAAGCACTTTATCGGCCCCGACATCCGTCTTGACCAGGTGACGCTCCACAAGAGCGACAAAGTCTCCGACCTGCTTGAATATTATATGGGCAAAAACACCATGGAGCGCCAGAACTTCATCATCGACAACCTCGTCATAGAAGAAGACCCGGCTCCCGAAGAGTCCATCCAACTTTGAGACTTATGAAAAAGATTGCGATATTTCCCGGTTCGTTCGATCCCTTCACCGTGGGCCATGCCAGCATCGTGGAGCGTGGTCTGCCACTTTTTGACGAGATTGTCATCGGCGTGGGCGTCAACGAGAGCAAACGTGCCCACCGGACACCGGCACAGCGCGTCGAAGCCATCGGTCGCCTCTATGCCGACAACCCCAAGGTGCGCGTCGTGGCCTATGACGACCTCACCATAGACCTGGCCCGTCGCGAAGGCGCCAAATATATTTTGCGCGGACTGCGCTCGGTCAAGGACTTTGAGTATGAGCGCGACATCGCCAATATGAACGACCGCCTGGCAGGCGTTGAAACCATCCTGCTGTTTACCAAACCGGAGTTCTCGAGCATCTCGTCGAGTGTCGTGAGAGAATTGATGGACTTCGGCAAAGACGTCAGCGACTTTCTTCCACACAAATCCTAACTGCCAAGACTGCCCGAATATCGCTTGACGCGCCACAACGTCTTGGCTCATTCTCTATTTATTCCCCCTATGAAAACCAAATTCATTGCCCTGCTGTTTGCCGTAGTGTCTTGCAGCCTGTCCGTAACGGCCCAAAGCCGTGGCGGCGGCGACGTGGATATTGACCTTTTGCGCAAACTGCAATACGCCCAACTGGCCATTACCAATCTCTACGTCGACAGCGTTGACCAGAACAAGTTGGTTGAAGACGCCATCGTGGGCATGCTGGAAAAGCTCGACCCCCACTCTTCCTACACCAACGCCAAAGAGACGAAAAAGCTCAACGAACCGCTCGAGGGCAACTTTGAAGGCATCGGCGTGCAGTTCAACATCCTCGAAGACACGCTTGTAGTCATCCAGCCCACAGCCAAAGGCCCGAGCGAGAAAGCCGGCATCTTGGCCGGCGACCGCATTGTGAGTGTCGACGGCCAGCCCATAGCCGGAGTCAAGATGGACCGCGACACCATCATGAACCGCCTGCGCGGGCCGAAAGGCACCAAAGTCAATCTGGGCGTGGTGCGCCGTGGCGTGAAAGACCTGCTCACTTTCCGCGTGACGCGCGACAAAATCCCCGTCAACACGGTCGATGCCGTCTATATGATTGCGCCGCGTGTGGGCTACATCAGGCTGGAGCGTTTTGGCGCCACGTCGGGCGAGGAGGTGCACAATGCCATCAAGCGCCTGCAGGGTGAGGGCATGAAGAGCCTCATCCTTGACCTCTGCCTCAACGGCGGCGGCTATCTCGGCGCAGCCGCCGAGGTGGCGTCAGAATTCCTTGAGGCCAACCAACTCGTCGTCTACACCGAAGGCCGCCAAGCCCCCAAACAAGAGCTGAAGGCCGAGCCGGGCGGTCTGTTCCGCAACGGCCAGCTCATTGTCTTGGTCGACGAATACACAGCCTCGGCCGCCGAGATTGTCAGCGGTGCCGTACAAGACCACGACCGCGGTCTCATCGTGGGCCGGCGTACATTTGGCAAAGGCTTGGTGCAACGTCCCATCGACATGCCCGACGGCTCGATGATACGCCTCACGGTGTCGCACTATTACACGCCTTCGGGCCGATGCATACAGAAGCCCTACGTCAAGGGCGATAAGAAGTCGTACAGCGAGGATATCAACAACCGCTTCTCACATGGCGAACTGATGCATCTCGACTCCATCCGGCTCGACTCTACCCAAGTCTTCCACACCCTCAAAGAGGGCCGGGCCGTATATGGCGGCGGTGGCATCATGCCCGACGTGTTTGTACCGCTCGACACCACTACCTACACGCCACTCTATCGCCAAATCAGCCGCAACAACCTCATCACCGACGCCGCTCTGCGCTACACCGACAAGGAGCGCACCCGGCTCTTGAAGACCTACAAGAAGTTTGACGACTTTGTCAACCGCTTTGAAGTGCCGACAGCCCTGACCGACGACATCCTGAAAAAGGCCAAAGAGAAAGGCTTTGAGGCCAAAGACGAAGCCGAACTCAACGAGACGCTCGCCGACCTGCGCTTCATGCTCAAGGCCCTCATTGCCTACAACGCGTGGGACCGCTCGGAATATTTCAAAATCATCAACACACGCAGCGACATCGTCAAAAAGGCGCTTGAGCTCATCAAGCCTTAGCGCGGGTGTTTTGTCATTTTGCCCCTACCGCCAAAAGGCTTATCTTTGACGTAGGAAATAAGAAAAGAGAGGTTTTAAGCCTCTCTTTTTTGTGTTTCAACGCCTTACGGGCATAAGGACAGTTTTTCGCGGCCTTAGCCCGGGCGTTTTGGGGTTACTGACAAGAAAAATCAAGAGCCGTCTGACGACGAAAAAGGCCGTTTTCGGCTTATACTGTGAGTCACCCAGCGTCTCTTAAGATGCCATCTGATTGTTTATGAATAGGTTAGAAAATCCAGGTAAGGATTTAACGCTTTTCAACGTCCAATAGCTGCAACGGTTAAATAGTCTATCCAAAACACAAAAGACGCTTAGGTTTGTCACACAAGCCACGGCCTTTTGAACGAAAACAGGCAGGACACGGACCCAAAGAGACCAACCGGTCAAGACCGCCGGCGAGCCGTGACAAAGCGCGGGCGGCCGAAACAATCGTCACTCACCGAGACGCCGGTGAGGCCTTCTGTCTCGAACAAGGCGGCGGTCTCTGTCGACAGAGCCGTATTGGCCTCGACCATCAAGGCACCACCGGGCCGCAAACTGCCGCAGGCCAAACGAGCCAAAGCCCGATAGAAGCGCAGGGCATCGTCGTCGGGCACAAAAAGAGCCGTGGCCGGTTCGTGGTCCAGGACGTGGGCTTCCATATCTCCCTTTTCAGACTCCCGGACATAAGGCGGATTGCTCACGATGAGGTCGAAAACCGAAGCTGAGTCGCTGGGCAACAGCATGTCACGGCACTTGAAGTCCACCTCGACGCCATGCCGTCGCGCATTGTCGGCGGCCACCTCGAGCGCAGCCGCCGACAAGTCCCAAGCCTCAACCTGCAGGCCTTGACAACGCCGGGCCAAGGCCACGGCGATACAGCCCGAACCCGTTCCAGCGTCAAGCACACGGAGCACTTCCGGCATGGCGTTTTGACGAACAAAAGCGGTGGCGAGGTCTACAAGACCTTCGGTCTCTGGCCGGGGTATGAGTGTGGCCGGCGTGACGCAGAACGAGAGACCGTCAAACCGCGCGCGGCCGATGACATATTGTAAGGGTTCGCCTGCCTGGAGGCGCAAAGAGATATTTTCAAGCCTTTTAATCTCTTCTTCTGAAAAATGCCTAACTTTGTCGGCATAGACATCGACGACAGACACGCCAAAAACGTCTTCCAAAACCATCAAGGCCATGGCCTGTGCCTCATGCCGGCCACAGCGCGGCACGAGAGCTTGTCTAAGCGTCGTATATAAAGGTGAAATCATGCTGCAAAAATACGAAAATACCCCCATACAGACCACTCCGACACTCACCGACGACGAGCAATGGATGTGCCGCTGCCTCTGGCTGGCCCGCCAAGGCGTTGCCGGTGCGCCGCCCAACCCGATGGTCGGTGCCGTGGTGGTGTGCGACGGCCGCATCATTGGCGAAGGCTATCACCGGCGCTGCGGCGGCCCGCATGCCGAGGTCTTTGCCATAGAGTCGGTCAAACCGGCCGACCGCCATCTGCTGCCGCAAAGCACGCTCTACGTCTGCCTTGAGCCCTGCGCCCACTACGGTCACACGCCGCCTTGCGCCGAACTGATTGTGCGCTCGGGCATAAAGCGTGTGGTGGTGGGTTGCATAGACCCCTTTGCCCGCGTCAGCGGTCGGGGCGTCGACATCATGCGCCGGGCCGGCATTGAGGTCGTGGTGGGTGTTTTGGAAAAAGAATGTCGCGCACTCAACCGCCGTTTCATCACCCATCAGACCAAAGGCCGCCCTTACATCACGCTGAAATGGGCCGCCTCGGCCGATGGCTTCATCGACGCCTGGCGCGACAATGCCGACACGCCGCCTGAGCGGCTCTCCACCGACCTGTCTATGATCCGCGTACATCAGTTGCGCGCACGTCATCAGGCCATCCTCGTAGGACACAACACCTTGCGGCTCGACCGTCCCCGGCTCACCGTGCGCCATTGGCACGGCCAAGACCCCGTCAAGGTGGTGTTGGGACGCGTCGAAGAGGGCGAACTGCCTGCCGGTTTCAGAGCCTTTGCCGACATCCCCACTGCCCTGAAGTCGTTGGCCCGTGAGGGCGTGCAAAGTCTGCTGGTGGAAGGTGGCAGCCAAACGCTTCAGGCCTTCATTGACTGCGGTCTGTGGGACGAAGCCTACGAAGAGCTCTCCGAGCGCGTGCTGGGCAGCGGTGTGCCCATTCCCCGTATGCCGGTGGGCGTGATGCGCCACGCCGAACAAGCCTGGGGCGCCCACTTCATCCACTGGGAAAACCCCGACAACGGCGACGAAGACCACAACGACGAAGGCGACGAAGACAACTAAACGATATGCTTGGACGCATCAAATTCCTGCTGAAATACTACGGCGCGCTCGTGGCGCTTTTTGCATTGACCAAACCGTGCTTCCTGATGGCGGCCGGTCGCTACAACATAGGCGACTGGCTGGCCGTGATGTGGCACGGTCTGCCGCTCGACATCGCCACGGCCGGCTATCTCGCTGCGCTGATCTGGCTCGTCATGCTCGTCACGATATGGGTCAACATTCCCCGCATCCGACTCCTATATAATATATGGTGTGGTCTGGTGGCTGCGCTCTGCGCCCTGGCCTCTGTGAGCAACATCTGCCTCTACGGTTTCTGGGGCTTTCCGCTCGACGGCACGGTCTTCAACTATCTCGACTCGCCCGGAGGCGCCACCGCCAGTGTGAGCGGAGGCTATATCACCGCTGTGGTGCTGACGTTCATTGTCTGTGTCGTGGCCATCTTCTATTGGCTCCGCCTGTGCTGGACCAACGTCGAAGTGCCCACCGTCAGGCGAGGGGCCCAGACCGGACTGTTTGTCGTGGCCGGCGGCCTGATGTTTTTGGGCATCCGTGGCGGAGTGGGCAAGTCTACGGCCAACGTCGGTATGGTCTATTTCTCTTCAGACCAGACGCTCAACCACGCCGCCGTCAACCCGATTTTCAGCGTGGTCTCTTCGCTCACCAAAAACAAAGACTTTGCCAAGATGCACGACGTCTACGACGAGACCCAACGCAACCGCATCTTCCAATCACTGGGCTACAACACCGCCACCACTGCGCCCGACTCACTGCTGAGAGAGAGCCGGCCCAACGTGCTCATCATTCTGATGGAAGGCTGTGGCGGCACCTTTGTTCACGCCATTGACTCTCTGGCCGACGCCCGGGTGACGCCCCACCTCAACCGACTGGCCGACGAGAGCGTCTGCTTCACACAATGCTATGCCAACTCTTTCCGCACCGACCGCGGCACGGTATGTGCCTTGAGCGGCTATCCGGCCTTCCCCGACGTCAGCGTAATGAAACTGCCCGGCAAAGCCGCCACCCTGCCCGGCATTGCCCATTCGCTCAAACAGGCCGGCTATGCCACAGACTTCCTCTACGGCGGCGACATCAACTTCACCGGCACCAACGGCTATCTCCTGGCCACGGGCTACGAAAAGACCTACGGCGACACCAGTTTCAGCCATACCGAACGACAGACCCACAACTGGGGCGTGGCAGACCATATCGTCTTCGGCCGACTACTGGAGATGATCAAAGCCAAACCCAAAGACCGGCCTTGGCACACCGCCCTGCTGACACTGGCCAGCCACGAGCCGTGGGGCGTGCCCTATGACAGAATAAAGGGTGACAAAGTGGCCAATGCCATGGCCTACTTGGACTACAGTCTGGGACAATTCATCGAGGCTTTCAAGAAGCTGCCACAATGGCACAACACGCTTGTCGTCATCCTGCCCGACCACGGCATCGCCTATCCCGAAGGCCTCAGAGAGACCGACCTGCGACGCAGCCACATCCCGATGATTTGGACCGGCGGCGCCATTAAAGAGCCGCGCCGGATAGACTTGATCTGCAACCAGAGCGACTTGCCCGCCACCCTGCTGGGGCAACTGTCGCTGCCACACGACGACTTCAAGTGGAGCCGCGACGTGCTCTCGCAAACCTATACCCGTCCCTCGGCCGTCCACGCCTGGCCCGAAGGCATCTGGTGGCTCGACCAGACCGGCTTCACCGCCATCAACATCCTCACCAAACCGGCGAGCATCCTTGCCGACACCCCTACACCCTCGGCCGAGCGCCAACAGGCCGCCCATGCCTTCCTCCAGACGGCCTACGACGACCTCGGAGCATTGGGCAGATAAACCAGCCATTCAAAAAACAATCACGATATGACCACCATTAAAGACAGTTGGAAAAACAAAGGATACATCGATGAGCCCATCCCCGAAGGCATAGACCTCGCCGCGGCCATTCGCCAGATGTGTAAAGAGAAAAATGCCGTCATCCTGGCCCACTACTACACCGAAGGGGCCCTGCAAGACGTAGCCGACTTTGTGGGCGACAGCCTCGCCTTGGCCCAGAAAGCCGCAGCCACCGACGCCGACATCATCCTCATGTGCGGCGTGCACTTCATGGCCGAAACAGACAAAATCCTCTGCCCCGACAAGCGTGTGCTTATCCCCGACCTCAACGCCACCTGCTCGCTGGCCGAGAGTTGCCCCGCCGACGAGTTTGCCGCCTTTGTCAAGGCTCATCCCGACCATAAGGTGATTTCTTACGTCAACACCTCGGCCGCCACCAAGGCTGTGACCGACGTGGTGGTGACGTCGAGCAATGCCCGGCAGATTGTAGAGAGTTTCCCAAAAGACCAACCGCTCATCTTCGGCCCAGACCGCAACCTGGGCAGCTACATCAACAGCATCACCGGCCGCAACATGCTGCTCTGGAACGGCGCCTGCCACGTGCACGAACGCTTCTCGGTGGAGAAACTCGTAGAACTGAAAAAACAACATCCCACGGCCAAAGTGCTCGTCCACCCCGAATGTAAGGGTCCGATAGTGAAACTGGCTGACGTCGTGGGTTCAACGGCCGCCCTGCTTAAATTTGCCATCAAGTCAGAGAGTGAGACCTTCCTCGTGGTGACCGAAAGCGGCATCCTGCACGAGATGCAAAAACAAGCTCCCGGCAAGACGTTCATCCCCGTACCGCCCGACGACAGCACGTGCGGCTGCAACGAGTGCAACTTTATGCGCCTCATCACCCTGGCCAAGGTCTACAACACGCTGCGCTACGAATGGCCCGAAGTGTCGGTAGACCCCGATGTGGCCAAAGCCGCCATACGCCCCATAGAACGTATGCTCGACATCTCCAAACAGCTCGGGCTCTGACAGAAAACGGACAAAAAACGCTTAATCTTGTCAAATTGAACGCAAAAAGGCGAGAAAAAACACCTCGGGTTATTTTGTGTTACTATTTTTGGCGTATATTTGCTATTAAATCTAACCTAAACACGGCCTTGTCAAGGCCATACAAAACAGAAACCTTATACCTATCATGAAAAAAGTAGACAAACTCGACCTTAAAATCCTTCAGATTATTTCGGTCGATGCTCGCGTGCCTTTCAAAGACGTAGCCGAAGTGTGTGGCGTATCACGCGCTGCCATCCATCAACGTGTACAACGTCTCACCGAAGCCGGCATCATCACAGGCTCAGGCTACAACGTCAATCCCAAACACATAGGCTACAGCACGTGTACCTATGTCGGCATCACGCTCGAACGCGGATCGATGTATAAAGAAGTGGCCGCAGAGTTGCTCAAAATTCCCGAGATCGTGGAGTGTCACTTCACCACCGGCAACTACACGATGCTCGTCAAACTCTATTCCCGAGACAACGAGCACCTCATGGAACTGCTCAACAACCGCATCCAGGAAATCAACGGCGTCATCTCGACAGAGACGCTCATATCGCTCGAACAAAGTTTCAGCCGGCAAGTGCCCATCTTGGTGGCAAGCGAAGACGAAGACGACGGTATGAAGGCGGCCAGAAAGTATGCCGAAAAGCTCAAGTCGCCCGACCACATCATCGACGACCCTGACGAAAGCGAAGGCGTGAGCGCCGGCAAGAAACGCAACAAGAAGGCTTAACCTCCACAGAGCAACAGCCGCGTCCGGAATACATATAACCCCCAACAAGACCAACCCTGTTTATGCTTCATATTGAAGGCCTCCTGCTGGGACTGTCCACCTTCCTCGTCATTGGCATCTTCCATCCCGTAGTCGTCAAGACCGAATACTACTTCGGCACACGGCCCTGGTGGATATTCCTGCTCATCGGGCTGGGTGGCGCCGCAGCGGCTCTCTTCATCTCATCGCTCTTTTGGAGCGCCCTTTGCGGCATCGTCGGTTTCTCTTCGCTTTGGACCATCAAGGAATTGTTTGAACAGGAAGAGCGCGTGAAAAAAGGGTGGTTTCCCAAAAATCCCAAACGACACTATCCCGACGACAAGTCGAAGGCCTAAACAGCCACACGCGCCTTATACACCTTATTATATCACAAAAGGGGACATCAAAGAGGCGGCACGCCCCAAATACGTGCCGCCCAATTTTTTTAAGACCTAACCCAAAAACTAATGAACAACTTTGACTTTCAAGCAGACTATGAAAGCTTAGTCTCACATTACCCCAACCACACGGCGAGGCCGGTCATCGGCATCAGTGGAAACTATGCAGAAGGCAATGCCTCGCTGGCCGAAGGCTACTACCAAAGCATCGAACAGGCCGGCGGTATTCCCGTCATCATCCCGCCTACAGACAACCGCGTGTTGCTCACAGCCCTGCTCGACCGCATTGACGGTTTGCTACTTTCGGGCGGCGCCGACGTCAATCCGCTCTATTGCAACGAAGAGCCCCAAAAGGCACTCGGCAGCATCAATCCACAACGCGACGCCTGCGAACTATTGCTCACCCGCCTGGCCTACGACCGCAACATTCCCATCTTGGGCATTTGCCGCGGCATCCAAGTGTTGGCCATCGCCCTTGGCGGCCACGTACGTCAAGACATCTATTCCACAGACGGAGAGACGCTGTCCGCCACCATCAAACACAGCCAAAGCGCGCCACGCCACATCTCCACCCACACGGTCACCATTGAGAGCGACAGCGTCTTAGGCCACCTGCTCGGCGAGAAGCTTTGCGTCAACTCTTTCCACCATCAGGCGGTAGACCGGCCCGGTCCTCGCTTCAACGTGACGGCACGGGCGGCCGACGGCATCATCGAGGCCATCGAGAGCAACGAGATGAAAGACATCATCGGCGTGCAATGGCATCCCGAATGTTATGCTCCGGCGGGCGACAAAACGATGGCGCCCATATTCAGATACTTCGTGGAGCGTGCCGAACGCTTCCGCTATGTCCGCGGTCTGCACACTGAATTCATCACGTTAGACTCCCACTGCGACACGCCTATGTGGTTTGACCGCGGCGCCAATCTCGGTCAACGCCGTGACAATGTGTTGGTGGACCTGCACCGCATGGACGAAGGCGGACTCGACGCCGTGGTCATGGCGGCCTACTTGCCGCAAGGCGAACGCACGATTGAGGCTTTGGCCAATGCCACCCTGCAGGCCGACAACCTTATTGCCCAAATCAAGCAGTCGGTGAGACGATACCCCACAGCACAGATAGCCCTCACACCCAAGCACCTGTTTGCCAACAAAAGTATGGGCAAAAAGTCTATCCTTATTGGCATCGAAAACGGCTACGCCCTGGGGCGCGACATCAGCAACGTGGAGCGCTACCGCCGCGAAGGCGTGATCTACATAACCCTTTGCCACAACGGCGACAACGACATTTGCGACGCCGCTTCCAAGTCCAAGCGTGAACACGGCGGATTGAGCGATTTCGGCAAAGAGGTCATTGCCGAAATGAACCGCACCGGCATCATCATCGACCTGTCTCACGCCTCCGAAGAAAGTTTCTATGGGGCCATTTCCCAAAGCACACAACCCGTCATCTGCTCTCACTCTTCATCGAGAGCGCTTTGTAATCATCCCCGCAACCTCACCGACGACCAGCTGCGCACACTCGCGGCGGCCAACGGCGTGGTGCAGGCCACCTTCTACCAAGGCTTTTTGCGCGAAGACGGCGAGGCCACCATCACAGACGCCGTCCGACACATCATGCACCTTATCGACGTAGCCGGCATAGACCACGTGGGCATTGGCTCTGACTTCGACGGCGATGGCGGCGTCAGAGGTCTGGCCTCGGCCGCCGACTATCTGGTGCTGACCGAGCATCTGTTGGCCGAAGGTCTCTCTCCCAAACACCTGCGCAAGCTTTGGGGCGGCAACTTCATCCGTGTGATGAGCCAAGTGCAGTATAACGGCTTCATCAAGTTCTAACAGCACCAAGCTCATCCTTATTCAGCCCATCTGTATTTCACTCCCGAACAATATGAAAACACTTTTCAACTTATTATTCCTTATATGCGCAACGACGGTGAGTCTGACCGGCTGCAAGGCTGGTCATTCGGCCGAAGGCGACGCGGCTGCGACAGACTCCGTGCAACTGACCGCCGTCCGCTTTAATGCCGACTCGGCCTTTGCTTCCATCCAGACGCAATGCGGCTTTGGCGCGCGTGTTCCCGGCAGCACGGCCCACGAGCAATGTGGCGACTACATCGTGCGCACCTTTAGCCAATATGGTCTTAAAGTGACTGAGCAGAAGACTCCGCTTACCACCTGGGACGGCAAGACCTATACCTGCCGCAACATCATCGCTTCATATCGCCCCGAGGCGGCAGACCGCGTGGTGATTGCCGCCCACTGGGACAGCCGGCCTTGGGCCGACGAAGACCCGGACGAGAGCAAGCGACGGCAACCCGTCATGGCGGCCAACGACGGCGCCAGCGGCGTGGCGGTGATGTTAGAGATTGCCCGACAAATCAAGCAACTTGCTCCTGCCGTGGGCGTTGACTTCGTTTGTTTTGACCTTGAAGACTACGGTGCTCCCGAATGGGGCACTCC
>JBJFGJ010000198.1:0-8336 GCA_051892575.1 Alloprevotella sp.
TGAGGATGGCGTATCCGCCATCCCGCTTGATGCTGTCGTCAAGTCGTTGTGCCGCAGCCTTGATTTGCTTGATGGCTGCCGCCTTCATGCTTTGCAATGTCGCGACATAGTGCGTCATCACTTCCTCATTGCCAAGTATTTGCAGTATTTTGTCTTCGGCTGAGAGAAAGACTTCTTTGGTCAAGACAGAGGCCAGTTGCGTCAGTTCGGCACTCACGTCCCAGCGTTTGTCGTCTTCGATGCGTGCATACATATAAGACATGATGCGGGGCAACAGTTCGGGACGGTCGTCAAGCGAAGCCATCAGATGGTCCACGGCCTGGGCAATGACCTTACGGTCATCAATCTCAAGGTTATAACTCGCCGTGAGACCCAGTTCGCGGGCCAGTGAAGCCAAGACCGACTGGAAAAACGAGTCGATGGTTTCGATGCGGAAGTCTTCATAGTTGTGGATGAGCTCGGTCAGGGCCCGTACGGCGCGGCTCTTGATTTCTTCGTCCGAAACGCCGGGCAGCAGTTCTTTCAACTTGTTGAGGAAATCCCGGTCGGGCTCGCCGTGGGCCAGACTCCAAAGTTCGGCCAGGATGCGAGTCTTCATCTCGGCCGTGGCCTTATTGGTGAACGTCACGGCAAGGATGTGGCGATGCGCCATAGGCTCACCCGAAAGCAGGTGAGCCACATAGTTGACAGCCAAAGTAAATGTTTTACCCGATCCGGCCGATGCGGTGTAGACGGAAAGGTAGCCGTTCATGGCAATAAATAGGGGAAAAGAACGGGGCTTAGCCTTCAAGCATCATCAAAGTGCGCTTGCAAGGCCGTCCCTCAAAATACTTGATGAGGACACGCTCAAAGACATTGCCCTCTTCAAGGATGGACGAGAACAAGGTCATTGAAGATTGTAATTTCATATCGTCGGGTCGGCCGAATACCTCTGTGGCCGACGTGGAATCGAGTGTGAGCAAGACGCGTGAGATGTCGGCCAGACGCTTGCCCAAGACGGGGTGCTCGAGATAGGCCACGGCTTCTTCGCGCGACTGAATGCCGTAATGCTTGGACATGGCGCTGTGGCCGAGTCCCCTCATCTGCGGGAATATAAACCACATCCAGTGGGTGAGTTTGCGGCCATGGCTTATTTCGTCAAAGGCACGCTCATAGATGCCTTGCTGCGCGTCGACGAAACGCTGCAGATTATAGTTGTCGGCGGCAGTATCTTTGTGTTTCCTGTCGTTGTCGGGAGAGAAGATGCGTTCCATATTTTCTCCAAACTCTTGCAGGTAGTTCTTGTGCTTGTCGTGAGCCTGCGGATTGACCACGACGTTGAAACTGCGCGGCACCAGTTCCACGTCAATCTCGCGGCCCATCATCACCGGGTCGCCGTCGCAGTGCACCGCTCCCTCTTTCTCTCGCGTCACGTGCAGGTGGCGCGACTTGTAGAGATGGGTGTGGTTGTTGCTCAAAAGGGTTTTGGTGAACATTTGCAGCAAGACGTGGGCGCCTTCGATAGTGTTGAAGGGGTCGAGGATAATCACGTCCATCAGTCCGTCTTTCATCGAAGCCGTCGGGGCTATGTAGGCGTTGTTGCCATATTGTGAGGCGTTGGCGCAGGCAATGAGGAAGGCCTCCTGGGTGCGGGTGCCGTTTTCGTCGGTGATGGTGTAGGTCTCTGGTTTGTAGGTCAGTCCCACGCCGATGGTGTTGCGGGCATACTGGATGAGGCCGCGTTTGCCGCTTTCGGCAAATTTCTTGCTCACGAAAGCATCGAAGCCCATACCACACGTACAGAAAAACGGCCGGCCGTTGATTTTGCCATAATCCAGACAGTGGATGACACCTTGGTTGATAATCTCAATGGCCCCTTTGGCGTTTTGCGGTATTTGCAGGTGGCGGGCCAGTCCGTTGCCTGAGCCACAGGGGATGATGCCGAGAGCCGTCGAGGTGTGCACCAATGAGCGGGCCACCTCGTTGACCGTACCGTCGCCGCCCACGGCCACCACCACGTCGACACCGTCTTTGGCCGCCTCGGCCGCCATTTCGGCAGCGTGGCCGGCATGAGCCGTAAAGCGCACTTCATGCTCATAACGACTGTGGTCGAGATGGCGTTCAATCTCTTCCGGCATTCTCTTTTTGCGTCGGGTGCCGGAAATGGGGTTGATGATGAAAAGGATGCGTTTTTTCATAACGGATGTGGATGGGTTATGGTGGTTGATGGGAAAGGCGCTATGGCTATGTGGTCAGACGAGACGCTCTGTGCCGTCGGCGTGAAAGCCGCAGAGGAAGTCGGCGGCCGTCATACGTTTTTTGCCGGCTATTTGCAGGGTGTCGAGATGCAGATAACCGTCTTGCAGGGCCACTTTGATGACTTTGCGGCCGTCGGTCACGAGCGAGCCTGCGGCTTCGGTGGGCGTGCAGAAGTCTTTATGTGTGTCGTAAATCTTGATGACGGAGACGCCCTTGGCGTGGTGCAGTTCGGTCCAGGCGGCGGGGTAGGGCGAGAGGCCGCGCACAAAGTCGTAGACCTTTTCCAGCGGTTGCTGCCAGTCAATGCGGCAAGTCTCCTTGAAGATTTTGGGTGCCGGTTTGAGGGTGCCGTCGTGTAGGGTATCTTGTGCCACAGGTTTCACCGCTCCGGCGATGATTTGGTCTACGGTGTCGCAAACTAGGTCGGCACCCACGCCCATCATGCGGTCATGGAGCGTGCCGGCGGTGTCGGTCTCTTCAATCGCGATGCGACGGCTGTCAATGATTTTGCCTGTGTCGATTTCCTTGTCCAAGAAGAAAGTGGTCACGCCGGTTTGTTTTTCGCCGTTGATGATGGCCCAGTTGATGGGGGCGGCACCGCGGTATTGCGGCAACAGAGAGGCGTGGAGATTGAAGGTGCCCAGGCGCGGCATGGCCCAAACCACTTCGGGCAGCATACGGAAGGCCACGACGATTTGCAGGTCGGCGTCGAAAGCGGCCAAGGCTTGGAGGAATTGCTCATCGCGCAACTTTTCCGGCTGAAGCACGGGGAGGCCTTGCGACACGGCATATTGCTTCACGGGCGAGGCCTGGAGTGTGCTCTGATGCCGGCCAACGGCCTTGTCGGGCATTGTGACGACGGCCACAACCTGGTAGCCGTCTTCGACAAGGCGTTTGAGCGGTGCCACGGCAAAGTCGGGCGTACCCATATAGACGATGCGGAGATTTTGTTTGGTATGTGGAGGCATAGGCTTAGGGTGCTTATATATATTATAGGAGTGTTATTCTTCTGAATAGTCTTTCATAATTTGGCGATAGTGGGCGTAGAGGCGCGTCCGCGAGATGAAGCCCACATACTTGCCGTCTGGCGTCAACACAGGCAGCGTGCCGGCACTGCAATCCTGGAACGTGTCCATCACCGCGGTCATACTGTCGTTGGTGTGTAGGATGGCGGGCGGTTGCTGCATCAGGTCTTGTGCTTTGTACATTCGGTAGAGTTCGCTGCGGAAAATAATCTTGCGCAGGTTGTTGATGTTGATGACGCCCAAGAGTGAGCCTTCTCTGTCTGTCACGGCAAAGTGGAGCGACTTACTGCTGGCAATGGCCTGTACGATTTGTCCGAGATACATGTCGGGTTGCAGTTTGGGCCTTTCCTTATCGACGACGGCGTCAAGCGTCATGAGCGTCACCACCGAACGGTCTTTGTGGTGCGTGAGCAGTTCGCCCTTGCGTGCCAGACGCATCGAATAAATGCTGTGGGGCTCAAAAGTGTGTATGGTCAGATACGCCGCCACCGACACAATCATGAGTGGAATGAAGAGGGCGTATCCGCCGGTGAGTTCGGCTATGAGAAACACGCCGGTCAAGGGGGCATGAAACACGCCGCTCATCACGCCGGCCATACCAAGCAGGGCGTAGTTGGTGTGAGGCACGTGGATGCCCAGGATGCCATAGTGATTCCACACGGAAGAAAAGAAGTAGCCGCCGATGCAGCCTAAGAAAAGGCTCGGGGCGAAGGTTCCGCCGCAGCCGCCACCGCCGTTGGTCGCCGTGGTGGCAAACACCTTGAACACAATGATAAGCCCAAGGAAGAGCAGGAGGTATTCCGGATGGCCGTAGAATAGCGAGTTGTTCATCACGTCGGCCACCTGTGCCTCGTCGTTGGCATTGAGAATGGTCGAAATCACGCCATAACCTTCGCCGTATAGGGGTGGGAAGAAGTAGATGAGCAGGGCGAGCACTGTGCCGCCAAGTGCCAGTTTGGAGTATAGGCCGCCGAGCCGCCCGAACACTTGCTCGAAAGCGTTCATGGCTCTGGTGAACCACAGCGATATGAGACCGCAGAAGATGCCTAAGACAATGGCCGACGGCACACGCTCCACGGTGAACGGGTCAAGCAGATTGAAGCTGAACATCGCCGACGTGCCGGTCAGGGCATAGGTGATGCAGGTGGCCGTGAGGCACGACACGAGCAGTGGCAGCAGCGACGCCATCGTCAGGTCTATCATCAGCACTTCGAGCGTAAAGACCAGTCCGGCAATGGGGGCTTTGAAAATGCCGGCCACGGCTCCTGAGGCGCCGCAACCTATGAGCAGCATCAGCGTCTTATGGTCCAGTCGGCACATGCGCCCGAGGTCGGAACCGATGGCCGAGCCGGTGAGCACGATGGGCGACTCCGCTCCCACCGAACCGCCGAAACCGATGGTCAGGGCAGAGGCCACGACGCTCGACCAGCAGTTGTGGCGCCGGATGTGCCCTTGTCGGCGCGAGATGGCATAGAGAATTTTGGTCACGCCGTGACCGATGTCGTCGCGCACGATATATTTGATGAACAGGGCCGTAAGGAAGATGCCCACCACGGGAAATACCAGATAGAGCCAGTTGGACGACGTGGCGTCGAAGTGGGACGTGAGCAGGTATTCGATTTGGTGGATGAGCCATTTCAAGGTCTGCGCGGCCAATGCCGCACCGACACCCACCAGGAAACTGAGCAGCAGGATGTATTGGCGTGGCGAGAGGTGTTCGCCCAAATAGGCGAAAAACCGCTCAGCATGTCCGCGTGGTGGCTCTTGCTCAGTGGTGGAGGCAATCGGCTTTGGTCCGGTTGCCGAGTCTAATATGGCAGAAACGTCTTGAGTAGTATTCGTCACAGGTTTAGTCTTGTGTGTGAGGGTGTTTATCTGATGACTTTAACTTCGGCATCTGCGCCGAGTTTGACGATATGCGACGCCGTGGTCGCCTTTTTCTCTTTGCGTCGTGAGCGGCACACGTAGTCGGCGGCCGCTTTCAGTTCTTCGGCGATGTCGTCGAATCGTTTGGGCGAAGGCATACCGTGCAGATTGGCAGAGGTGGAGACCACCGGCCGTCCGAGGCGGCGGCAGAGTTCGCGCGAGAAATCCTCTCGTGTCAGCCTGATGGCCACCGACCCGTCTGCGGCGGTGACGCCGGGAGCCAGATAGCGTCCGCCGTCGTATATGACCGTGAGCGGCTCTTCCGAGCATTGGATGAGGTCCCAGGCCACTTCGGGCACCTTCTCTACGTAGCTTTGTATTTTCACTTCGTTGTCGACGAGGCAGATGAGGGCTTGCGAGGCTTCGCGTCCCTTCAACTCGACCACACGTGCCACGGCCTCGGCGTTGGTGGCGTCGCAGCCTATGCCCCATATGGTGTCGGTGGGGTAGATGATGACGCCGCCGGCTTTCATCACCTTGACGGCTTCGTTGATGTCGTCAATCATAGGGGCGGGCAGTGGTGTGAATTTCGGCATGGTGGGTGGAGGAAATGAATAATTGAAATAATATATTGTAATGGTATGTTTAATGTGCCGACCTTTCAGACCGGAATTATAGTGTTATTGTTATACCCAGGTCTGACGACCTGGGCTATTATGTAGCGCCCTTTCAGGGCTTGAAAGACCACGTAACTATGATTAAAACCAATCACAAATACTGTCTTTCAACCCTTAATGCGCCGTCTCCCTCTTGGCCGTTATTACCAGGCAAAGAGAGGATAGTCTTTCATCACCTCGTTGACGCGGGCGCGTACGTTGGCAATGACGGTTTCGTCGGTGGGCGCGTTGAGCACTGTCTCGATGAGTTCGGCAATGAGCACCATCAGGTCTTCTTTGGCGCCGCGTGTGGTGATGGCCGGTGTGCCGAGGCGGATGCCCGATGTCTGGAAGGCCGAGCGACTGTCGAAGGGCACCATATTCTTATTGACGGTGATGTCTGCAGCAACGAGCGCGTTTTCGGCCACTTTACCCGTCAGTTCAGGATATTTCGAGCGCAGGTCCACGAGCATGGAGTGGTTGTCGGTGCCGCCGCTCACGATGGTGAAGCCGCGGCGGGTGAGTTCGTCGGCCAGGCAGGCGGCGTTTTTCTTCACCTGCAGGGCATATTGCTTGAATTTCGGTTTGAGTGCCTCGCCGAAGGCCACGGCTTTGGCGGCGATGACGTGTTCCAGCGGGCCACCCTGGGTGCCGGGGAATACGGCCGAGTTGATCAGTTGGCTCATCTTCTTCACTTCTCCCTTAGGTGTGGTGAGTCCCCACGGGTTGTCGAAGTCCTTGCCCAAGAGGATGATGCCGCCACGCGGACCGCGCAGGGTCTTGTGTGTGGTGGAGGTGACGATGTGGGCATATTTCACGGGATTGTCAAGCAGTCCGGCGGCGATGAGTCCGGCGGGGTGTGCCATGTCAATCATCAGGAGTGCGCCCACCTTGTCGGCGATGTCGCGCATCCGTTTGTAGTCCCATTCGCGGCTATAGGCCGAGCCACCGCCCACGATGAGTTTGGGTTTGTGCTCGATGGCGAGGCGTTCCATTTCGTCATAGTCCACGAGGCCCGTAGCCTTGTCGAGGTTGTAACCGATGGGATTGTAGAGAATACCCGAGGTGTTCACCTTAGAACCGTGCGAGAGGTGGCCGCCGTGGTCGAGGTTGAGGCCCATAAAGGTGTCGCCTGGTTTGAGCACGGCGAGGAATACGGCGGCATTGGCCTGAGCGCCCGAGTGGGGTTGCACGTTGGCATATTCGGCACCGAAGAGTTCCTTCACGCGGTCAATGGCGAGTTGTTCCACTTGGTCCACCACGGCACAGCCGCCGTAGTAGCGTTTGCCGGGATAGCCTTCGGCATATTTATTGGTGAGCCACGAGCCCATGGCCTGCATCACCTCGTCGCTCACGAAGTTTTCAGAAGCGATGAGTTCGATGCCGCGCAGTTGGCGTTGGTGTTCGGCTTCGATGAGTTCAAAGATTTTCGTGTCCTTTTCCATTGTGTTTATTGTTTGATTGTGAATATTCTTTCGAGTCGGCCGTGTAGGGTCGTGAGGGTGGGGAGGTGTGTCAATGCCCCACGAGTTTCACGTTTTCGAGGCTTTGCTCTTTGCCGCAGTAGTGGCAGCAGAGCGTGCCGTTGATGTCGTCGACGGCGTGGAAGCGTGTGGCCATGGGTTCATTGTTTGAGATGCATTTCGGGTTGGCGCATTTCACTATGCCTTTGATGTCGGCGGGCAATGCCACGCGTTTTTTCTCCACCACTTCATAGTCTTTGATGATGCAGAGCGACACGTTGGGCGCCACCACCGAGAGCAGGTTGAGTTCTTCGTCGGTGAAGAATTTGTCTTCGATTTTGATGATGCTTTTGTGCCCCATCTTCTGGCTTTTGAGGTTATAGCCCACCATAATGGCGCTTTTCACGTCGTCGAGTTTCAGCAGTCTGATCACCTGGAAGAGTTTCACGCTGGGGATGTGGTCAATGACGGTGCCGTTTTTGATGGCGGCCACGAGCAGTTCGCCGCCTTGTCGTTTTTGTTTGCCTGTGCAGGCTTGGCCGTTGGCCTTGTTGTTGGCGTCCATATTGTGTTTGTGTGAGGGTCTGGTTGGGTTGATGAAAGTCTTGCCGGTTGTGTGTCTGGTGTGTCAGCCGAGTATGGTTTTGTCGGCCTTGACTTCGTCGAGGGTGATGCCGAGACAGTCGCAGATGATGGCTTCGCGGGCATAGAGTCCGTTTTGTGCCTGCTGGAAATAGTAGGCGTGTGGGTCTTCGTCCACGTCGTAGGCTATTTCGTTCACGCGCGGCAGGGGGTGGAGAATGCGCAGGTTGTCTTTGGCCTTGGCGAGCATCTGCCGTTTGAGTATGTAGACGTCTTTCACCCGTTCATATTCCATCAGGTCGGTGAAACGCTCGCGCTGCACGCGGGTCATGTAGAGGATGTCGGCCTGTGCGATGACGTCTTCGTCAAACCCCTCGTTTTCTTCAAAGTTGATGCCGTGCTCGCGACAATAGATTTTATATTCCTCGGGCATGGCCAGTTCGCGCGGTGCGATGAAGTGGAATGTGGGGTTAAAGTGGCGCATGGCCATGATGAGCGAGTGGACG
>JBJFGJ010000199.1:0-8271 GCA_051892575.1 Alloprevotella sp.
CGTCTCCGTGAAAAACATGAATTGGGACAAATATATGGACCAATTCGCCTCGGCTGCCCGTCTCTCGCGCCAAGACAAAAGTGTCTTGACTATTATAAAGTCATATCTGGAGAAGTTTGACGGCACACTGGCCATAGGCGTTGGCCTGAAAAACGGCAAAGCTTCCATCGAGGCCATAGACAAGGGCGAAGAAGTGTTGAACCACCTGCCCATCACCATCGTGGCACAGACCAAAGAGGGCAAAGCCGCCTCAATGATTAAAGACGTGAAGTCACTGCTCGGCAGCCAAAACGAGATCTTCTACACATCGACCGCAAACGGCCTGAGAGTCAACCTCCCTAAAAACATAGGCACGCTGTGGCTCGAGGCCAAAGACAATATGCTCATTCTCTCTTCATACCCAATCAAGAAAGGCACCAACCCCGTGGCCGAGCACGTCAATTTCCAAGACTACATATTCGCCGCAGCCCTGCATCTGGGCAAAGACAATCCGCTCATGCGCGACTTCGACGTGAAGAGCGATCTCACCGCCACCATAGCTTTCGACGCTGAAGCGGGTGAAGCCGTGCTGAAATTCAAGATGACAGGCGACGGCGAGGCAGGACTGATAGAGCGCTTTGTGCGCAGCGTCATCGGAATGGGCAAGAAATATGAACAAATGAGAGAAGAACGCCGGCAGCAATACTACGAAGACTATATGGCCGCCGACACTTTGCCCTATGAGCCCGAACCCGATTGTTACTATGAAGAAGACAGTGTAGCCGTCGAGTAAAGATGCCACAACACATATTCCACATCAGCCTCAGCCGTCTCCTTCCCCAAGTGTTTCGGGGGATGGAGGCGGCCGAGCGCATACAGCAGTCGGCCGTGTGGCTTGAAGACGCCGTCACACTCGAGCGAGGTTGCCGGCTGTGTATCCAAGCCGAGTCGGGCAGTGGCAAGTCGTCACTGCTCAGCTTCATCTACGGCAACCGGGGAGACTACGACGGGCAAATCAGCTTTGACGGTCAAGACATACGCGGCCTCGACACAGCGGCCTGGTGTGAGATACGCCGCCGGCACTTGGCCCTCTTGCCACAAGAGATGCGCCTTTTCCCCGAGCTCACCGTGATGCAGAATCTTCGGCTCAAGAACCAACTCACCCAGCACAAGACTGAGGCCGAAATGCTCACTCTGCTCGACCGTCTGGGCATAGCCGACAAAGCTGATAAGCCCGTGGCCCAATTGAGCATCGGGCAGCAACAGAGAGTGGCCATCGTGAGGGCCATATGCCAACCCTTCGACTTCATCCTTCTCGACGAACCCGTGAGCCATCTCGACCGCAACAACAATCTTATCGTAGCTGAAATTGTGGCCGAAGAAGCGGCCCGAACCGGTGCCGGCATCGTGTCTACCTCCGTCGGCCACGGGTTGCTACTCGAAGGTGCCCAAACCATTTGTTTGTAACATAAGGAGACTAAGAGACTAAAAACTAAGAAACTAAAAGATTAAAAGTTGGCTTGGCCGCTCAACGCTCTTTGTCTCTTTGTCTCATAATAAAATCACTATGCAATACGATAAAACCGTTTGGCAACTGCTACGCAAAAACATCTCTCGCGGCCAAATGCTGGGCTATGCCCTGGCCAATGTGGTGGGACTCTCTGTGGTGCTCATCGGTTTGCTTTTCTATAGCGACAGTCAGCACGACAATGCCTCATCCGACCGCTATTTCTCACAAGATTACATCGTGCTGTCCAAAAAGGTGGAAGGCATCGGCTTCACCGCCCAGACCTTCACCGAGGCAGAGATAGACAGTCTCGAGCGTCAGCCCTGGGTAAAAAAAGTGGGCCGCTTCACCGCGTCGCAGTTTGCCGTCAAAGGTTCGGTCATACTCAGCGGTAAGGAGTTGTCCACCTATCTCTTCGTGGAGTCTGTGCCCGACGAGTTTTTTGACATCAAACCCCGCGACTGGCACTTTTCGCCCGGCGACCGCCGCGTACCCGTAGTCTTGAGTAAAGACTATCTCACGCTCTACAACTACGGTTTTGCCATCCCGCAAGGCCTGCCCCAGTTGAGCGAAGAAATCATCGGCAGCCTGCCGCTCACCCTGCGACTGACGGGTGAAGACATGAAAGAAGAATATCTTGAGGCCACCATCGTGGGCTTCTCATCTCGTCTGGGCACCATTGCCGTGCCTCAGAGCTTTATGGACTGGGCCAATGCCCACTATGCCAAAACCGAACCACAAGGCACTTCGCGCCTCATCGTCGAGACCGACCCGCTGGCTTCTTCGGGAATGAGTGACTATCTGTCCAGTCGCGGCATCGAAAGCAGTGCCGACACAAACGACGCCGGCAACATAGCCAGTTTTCTCGCTCTGGTGTCGGGCGTGGTGGGAGCCGGCGGTTTGACCATCTGCCTCCTGGCCCTTTTCATTCTCGTATTGAGTCTCTTCCTCTTGCTGCAGAAGAGCCGCCAAACCCTCCGAGGCCTGATGCTATTGGGCTACCATCCGCGTGAAATTGGCCGCTATTATGCCCTTATTGTCGTCACCACCAACGTTGTCACCCTTGTGGTGTCCCTGTCGGCCGCCCTGTTGTGCCGCCCATTCTGGGACCAAGGGCTTGTCGACATCGGTCTGGGCCAAGGCGCCGTATGGCCCATGCTCGCCTTCGCCTTTATCTATATGGCCCTCGCCACCGCCTTCGACCTTTTCATCATCCGCCGCCGACTCGACGACATTTGGAAGAAGGGGTGAGGGGAAAGGATATTTCGTGAGATATATAAATCGAGGGGAGTCTTGGTCGTGGCAGACCAGACTCCCCTCGATTATTGTTTTAGTTTCTACACTCCTTGCTTATTGTCCCATCACAAAGGCCGGTGTCTGGCTGTGGTATTCGGGGGCATATTCGCAAGCGGCCCGGCAAACACCATAGGTGTAGCGGCCTGGACGGTCGATGATAAACTCTTCGGTGAAGGTGTGCGTACCTTTGGACAAATGCTCCATATAGAATGACGTGGAAGCGTCGCGAACGGCACGATAGCCCCAAACACTACCCCACGAGGCATAACCCGAAAGAGCACGGCGAGGCTGGGCATTGGCTCCACGCGAGGCTGTGAGTGAAACAAAGTCGTAGTCGCGATTCGTTTCGAGAATGAACACCTGACGGACTCGCGCACCAGCCTCTACACGCTGCCCTTCTCCCAACACCTGCCAAGCACGGCCGTCCCAGCGCTCATAACGACAGGTGAGCTGCATACCCGAAGCCGTTGGCCGGGCTGCCGAAAGGGGCAGAGTCTGGCGGGAAGTGATTTGGGCGAAAGAGAGACCGGGGTCGGCCTTGTGGATGGTGAAACGGTCGGCCGTGACTGCGGCATCGACGTGACGACCGAAGGTGTAGCCTAAAGTGGTGGTGGCTTCAGCCTCAGACGGTGCATTAACGGCAAGGATGTGACGACCGCGACTCAAGGTGTAACGCAACGGAGCGGGATGGTCCGGCATACTGTCGACACCAAGCATCAATGCATAGACGGCATCGCAAGCGGCACGAGGCTCTGCCCACATCTGGGTGCGACGCGACTGAACCAACCATCGCTGCATCTCTTCGACCAAACGTCCATTGGCCCGAGCATCCACAGCCGTCAAGGCACTGATGGCTGCGCACTGCGTGGGCACACGATAACTCTGACGAGAAAGAGCCGCACGATGGGTGTCGAAATAGGTACCCATCTCGGGAGAGGTGACCAAATGCTCGGTGAGAGACTGCACCATCGCTGCCGCATCGGCCTTCTGACCTGTCAAGGCGAAAGCTTCGGCCAAAAGGGCCTGACTCTGCATGGAGAGTGAAGGCCGACTATCCATGGCTTGTCGGGCAAGCCAAGATGTGGTGGCATTGAAACGCCCGTCGGCAAGGGCCACGAGATGGATATAGACCACGTGATGATCGCTGACAGTAGTGAGCTTGAGACGCTTCATCTCTTTCACTTCTTCAGCGATTTGTGCCTCCAGCCACGTGCGGGCCTTGGCTAAAATCCGGTCGGCCTCAGCCTCGTGGACAAGAGACGAAAGACGTGAAAGGCGCGAAGCCACGTCGAGAGTGACATAAAGGCTGCCAGACATGCCGGGATACCAACTCAAGGAGCCGTCGGCATTTTGCAGTTTTTGCAGATGAGCCAGGGCTGTAGCGCGATAGGCGGCGACTGTGCGGGAATCAAACAAGCGACAAATCTCAGCCAAGCGCTCTCGCTCACTCTTCGCTTCGGCCACCCAAGGTGTTTCGGCCAAGAGGGTCTGACGCAGTTCGGGATGCCGGGATAAAGCGCTCAGGGCAGTCCGGTCACCAGCTGCCGACAAACGGGCCAAAGCGGGATATCGACGAGCCAAATGGGCGGCCATCGTGGCGGCATAGTACGACGTGAGGGCTTCAGTAGCACCTTCGCCTGTCGGCTCTGCCAAAGCCGGCAGGGCACCGACGGCCGACCAAATAGGAGCAGAGGTGGTCTCGACGAGCAGTTCGCGATCGGCAACGCCGGAGGCTTTGTTCCAGAGCGTGTCAATAGCCCAAGAGGTAGTGCCCACTGCGTCGAGACTAAGCGACAAAGTGCGCTCTTCGACTACACGGGCCGGCAAAATAGGCAATAGGTGGCGCTCACCGTCACTGAACGTAGTTCCCGTGGCGATGAGTGTGATTTCCACAAAAGAGGTTGCGGTCTCGGCCTTCCACTCAAACTGTCCCTCCACTGTGCCTTCTGCCTTGACGGCAAAGGGTTGGTTTTGTTTGTATAGCAGCTTGCCACTCTCGCCGTCGGTAATGGTGAGGCTTATTTTCCCCTTCTCGGGCGACGCGATCAGACTGCGCAAGGTGTAGGGCAAAACGAGGCGGTCGCCACAGCGGACAAAGCGTGGCATAGCCGGCTCAATCATCAATTCGCGACGAGCCACCAGCGTGGTATCGAGACGGCCATAGGCCATATCGGACGTATGGGCCAAGGCATTGAAACGCCAAGAGGTGAGCCGCTCGGGCAAGGTGAAATTTAAGGCCGCAAGCCCTGCAGAGTCGGTGGTGAGTGTGGCAGCAAAATAGGCGGTCTCGGCAAAGTTGGAGCGGGGCGTAACGACAGGCTCAGACGGTGAAGCGACTTCGTCGTCGACAGCGGCAGATTGCTCTGTCATAATCAATGCATCGGTTGCCTGACGGCTCTGAAGAACCATATTCACCCGATAGTCGGCCACAGTGCCGGCCGCAGCAGCTTTGGTATAGTAGCGACGTGGCATAGAGCGGCTTACTTCTTCAAACCAACGGGTGAAAGAGAGAGCAGGATGGGTGCGCCATTTCACGTCGGCCACATAGTTGAGCGAGAACCGTCCGGCATAGGGTTTGTTGTAGTGGCTAAACGGCATCGGCCGGCTGAAAGACAGCGAGAAGTTCCACGGGCTTCCGGCCAAAGCATCGAGAGAAGCATCATAGAGACGAGCCAAGACCGAGGCTGCGGCGGGACGGCCGTCGGGATGGGTCACACGGAGTTGCCACGTTTCGTGACTGCCCGGGCTCAAACGGTCGCGGAAGGTGTGCCAAGAGAGGTTAAGTTTTTTCTGCGGCAAGGGTTTGGTCACTGTAGACTGGTCGGTATGGATTTGTCCGTCTCTGACCATAGTGAATACCACTCTTTCACCCTCTCCCACCTCCGGCCGATAGGTCAGATTGAAACGCAAGATCGTGTCGGAGAGAGCGATGGCCTTATGGCTCACACGCCCCCGGCTGTCGAAGCGGTCAATGAAAAGGGTGGCATCCTTAAGAGCAGTACCCACGACGACTGTAGCACTGTCGGCCGTGGCATTTTTTTGCTCATTAAACCACCATGCTGCACTTTTATCGGCCGGCCGGGTGTCGGCAGATGAGAAAAGGGTGAAACGCCGGCGAAGGGTATCGGCCCCGGAAACAGTCAGCGTCAAATCATAACCACCAGACGGCAAAGCGGCAAGCGCTGTAGGCACAAATGGACGACCCGTAGTAATGGTGTCAGCCCAAAGCGTACGGCCATTGCAAGAGATGGTGAGATGGGCTTGTGAAGAGATGGGCAGACCGGTGTTGGCTGTATGCTCCACTGTCACCTGGGGAAGTTGCTCTTTGCAGAGCGTGGAAGGCCAAGAGGCGGAAAGCCACGAGGGGCGGTGTGAGGCCCAAAGGTGATGGGTGGCAGTCTGAGTCTCGCCGTTTGAGGCGGTGACGTCGGCCGTGATGAGGAATTGGAGGTGACCCACATCGGCAAGTGGCTGTGTCCGGGAAACGAGGCTGAGGGGTATGGCGAAACGGCCGAGACTGTCGGTCGTGGTGGCACCGCTGACATCGGTGCTTTCGGCAGTATAGCCTCCCCGGCGCCAATAACTCTGCTCTTTGACAGTATAAGCCACAGTGGCTCCCGACACGGGCAGACCGGTATAGGTCTCGGCCACGCCTGTGAGCGTCAGTTCTTGCCCCAACTGAGCCCCATCGGCCGGCGCCTGAATGGTCACGGAGAAAGTGGGACGTTTATATTCTTCCACGCTCAATGCTGCACTGCCACCGGCACTTGTTGACAGCGTGAACTGTCCCGGCAACGTGATTTGCGGCAAGACAAAACGGCCGCCAAAACTTCCCCATTCGTCGCTGCGCAGCGTGGTGTCGGCCACGTGCTCACCATTGGCATCGGTCAACGTGACGGTGAGTTCAAGACCGGCAATGACTGCCACGTCGTCGCCGCGCTGACTGTGGGCAAATCCGCCGAAAAGCACTTCCTGTCCCGGGCGATAGATGGCTCGGTCGGTAAAGAGATTGACACGACGGTGAGTCTGTGTGTCGCCGGCGGCATAGTGTCGGCCGGCGGGATAGAGCGAGAAAGAAGGATAAAAATGGTCGGCGGCCGTTTCTGCGAAAAAGAGATTTTGCGAGATGTCGGCACGGGTGGCCGAAATGGTGATTTCACCCTGACCATCGGGCTTGTAGCGCCCTATTTGCCATTGTCGACCGGCATCGCGACGATAGGCGGTGATGGTGGCGCCTTCAAGCAGATTGCCGGTCTGGCGGTCTACGAGACACACTCGCGACGGTTCGCCGGCTACAGAGAGAGTCAATGGCATCATGCGGGAGACATAGACCAACTGGCCGTCAAGCGTCTTGCCGTCGGCTTCAAGCACAACATAATATATACCCGGCTCGGTCAGGCAAAGGTCGAGGCTGTCGGTAGTGGTGACATAAGGGGGAATGTCTGCCTTAGCCGTCATCGACACCGCGGCTTTTTTGTCTTCACGACGAGGCAGTTTCGCCCATTGTTTTTCGTCTGCCAGTCGCGGATCGGCGGCAGTGATGCCTTCAAGGCGATAGAAGCGTACGCGCCATTGTTCTACATTTTGGTGTCTGATGGCCGCCCGGTAGCTTTCGCCGGGATAGAGTGTGCGGCAGTCAAGATGAAGAGAGAGTGAGGGACGTGTTTGCGATGCAATGAAATTGCGCAACACAGCCGCCCGTTTTGTTTTGCCAAAACGGCTAAGTCCTTCTTCTGCCCAGGCGATTTTGATGCTGTCGACCGCCCTCACGTCGGCTTCGTCAACCACATAGTCGGTGGCCTCGGTCAGAGCGATATAGATTTCCACTCCCGGTTCTGTGTCGCCCATCTCTTGGGCCAGTCTTTTCAAAGCAGCGATGTCGGTGCTTTGGGCAAACGACGGCGCTCGAGGACCGGTCAAGGCAATGCTGTCGAGAGTGAGTAAAAGCACAGCTTGGCGCCGACCGATTTGCCGATAGACGTCAATGGCCCGGCCCACTATTTCCGTTTTGGTGTCAAGGCTCATACTGCCTGTGGCCAAGGCTTCTTTCACCACCACGCTCAGCATATCGTGGCCAAAATAGCGACTGTCTTCCCCTCGTTTGAGCAGTGGCAGGTAGTCGCGGCTTTGAGCTTCGGCCAAAGGCTTGGCCTGCCCCATGGCTTCAAGCGTCAGTCGACGTACCAAAGCCACCGAAGCCGTGTCATAGCGACCGCCATAGAGGCGGGCCATAGTGGCAGAAATGATGGCTTTGTGGAGTGGATTGCCCACTCTTTGCCTCACGGTCTCCAGCCGCGAAAGGGCAGCCTTGGCACTGTCGGGAGCGATGTCGCCTTGCAGACGTACCTCGGTGAGCAGGGCTTTGAGTTTCCAAGACATATTCTGCTCGTTTTCAGCCTTTTGCCGGATTTGTCGGAGATGATTGAGGGCCGTCTTGGGCTGATCGGCTGCCACAGCAGACTCCACGTGTTGCCACATTTGGCTGTATC
>JBJFGJ010000200.1:0-8194 GCA_051892575.1 Alloprevotella sp.
AAATTACCTATACCGAACCGGGCCTCAAGGGTGACACCGCCACCAACACACTTAAGCCCGCTACGCTCGAGACCGGTGCCCAGGTGCGTGTGCCTCTCTTCATCAACGAAGGTGAAATCATCGAAGTGGACACTCGCGACGGCTCATACGTCAACCGCGTAAAGGCCTAATCCAAGCAATCAGACAACACCATTATAACAAAGGCTTCCCCGTGATGTGGGAAGCCTTTGTCGTTTCTTGGCGAGGGAGCCGAAAGACTTATTGCGCCTTTTGGGCCTCTTCGATGAGCATTTCAGCCGACCGCGAACCACGCACGGTGTTGAGCACCTTGCCCTCGGGATTGAGGAAGAGCATGGTGGGATAGGCCTTCACTTCATACTGCTTGGCCAACGCCGGACCTTCGCCCTGTTCCATGTCTATCTTGATGCAGACGAAGTGTTTGTTGAAATAATCGCCCACGTCGGCACGGGTGAAAATCTTGGTGGCCATCATGCGGCACGGGCCGCACCAACTGGTGTAGCAGTCGAGAAAGACGTTTTTGCCTTCTTGTTTGGCCCGGGCCAAAGCGTCGGCAAACGATCCGCCGAAAAACTCAATGCCTCCGCCCTCGGCTCCCATTCCGGCCACGAGGCTGCGCAGGCTCTCACCCACACGGCGACCACGCTCACGCTCGGCAGCGGCGGTGAGATAGGTGGCCAAGAGCTTCTTCTCTTCGGGTTTGAGATTGGGAAAGTTGAATGTCAACTCAATGTTGGCCCGCACGCTATAATATTTGTCGAGATAGCGGCCATAGGCATCGAGATAGTTGACAAGAGCCACGTATTTCTCCTGTCCGCGATAGTCGGCAATCTGGCAGAGTATCATTGTGGCGCAGGTGTCGGGCATACCGAAAGTCTGTATGTCTTCTCGGATCTTTTGCACGTCGGCGGCATCGTAGGGCATGTCGCCACAAGCGTAGCTCATCAGGCGCGGCGTGAGGAACGACTCAAACTTGTCGGTGACGGTCAAGGGCTCGAGCTCTTTGAGGAAATCGGCCTTATGGGTCATCAGATAGCGATAAAACTCGCTATCGCGCGACTTGAAGAGGCTGGTGAAGACCCAGTTCTTGCGCTTGGTAAACTCAGTCATCGGCATATCTTTGATATATTCTGCCGCAGCTTTATTGTACATGTCCTGGTCTTTGGCCAATTGGGCTGCGACGACTATATTATAGAGGTCTTCTTTGCTGTATTGGCCTGAGGCGTAGATTGCCCTCGTACCCTTAAGCGAGGTCTTGGGACTCAGCGCACGTGCCACCCAGTCTTTGAACTCCGGCAGAGCGTGGCCACGATTGATGCGATGTATGACTTCTCCCTCCGCGTCAAGCACCAGATAGCAGGCATAACTCTTCACCTCGTATCGCTCGGCCAGTGCCTTGCCCTCGTCGGTCTGCATGTTGACACGAAGGCAGACGAAGTTTTGGTTGAGATAGTTGGCAAAGTCGGGATTTGAGAAGACGTATTGGTCCATACCGACACAAGGACGCGTCCAAGAGGCATAGCAGTTGAAGAAAATGGGTTTGCCGGTCTGTTTGGCTTGCTTGAGCGCTTCGTCGAAAGAAGTGAGGTCTTGGACCAGCGAGACTCTGGCCGTATCGCCAAAATAGAGTTTGGTGTCTTGGGCAGACAGGCTGGTGGCGCCTATCAGCCACAACAGGAGCACAGCGAGAGGGAGGCTCCGCATTACATTTAAAAGACGTGTTTTCATATATGTAGGCAAAAAACAGGTTGCCTGTGCAGTGGTAATGCTACCGGCACGGCAACCTGTGGTGGGTTAGTTATCTTTACTCGGCATCACGCACCAAGCGGACGCTATACATAATTTTGCGGTATTTATTGTCGAGACGGCTTGTGCCACGCCAGATGGCGTTTTTATAGATGGCAAACTGGCGGATGATGGCCGTTTCGTAGACAACGGTAATCTTGTTGGACGAACCATCTTCGTTGACATTGTCTTCATCGTCTTCTTCTTGACTGTAAGAACTCTTGTCGGACGTCCAGAAATAAGCGCAGTCGCCCTTGTTGATAAAGAGGTCGGCATTGGTGCGCTGATAGCCTTGGCAACCACTCATGATTACGTCAAAACCCACGCTGCCGCCTTTGGCCATAGCATAGCCCAGGCCATAGCCGCGCCAGGCGTTGAGTTGGCCGCTCTCGGCCGGCGACATACCCAAAGCCGTTTCGAGCTTCTGCCAATCGGCATCGGTCGGCACGCGCCAACCACCTTCTGCGGGTACTGCTTTTGCTGCGCCTTCATATGAATAAAGGTAGCCGTTCTCTGCAATGTATCCGCCGTTTGAGGCCTCGGCCTTGTCGCGGTGGGTGATGGGGATTTGAGCCTTTTCGGCAATGATGCGGTCGATATAATCTTGGCGCTGAGCCTGACGTTCGGCCTCGAGCTTGACAATCAAGACGTCGTAGAAGGCCTTATAATAAGCCATAGTCTCGGTGAAGCGGGTTTGGCCGTAGGGGATATAGAAGTTGCTCAAGAACATTTCCAACAAGGCATTGGAAACGCCGGCCTCGGCCTGCCAGTCGTGGTTGGGGTCGTTGACCACCGACATATAGATTTCGGCATATTTCTCGTCCGAGATAATGACGGTGATGTTGGTGGTGTCTACGGCAATGTCTTCGGGTTTGATGTCTTGCTTCTCTCCCCACGTGATGCAACCGTCGGCAGCGCCACCGGGAAGGAAGTAGGCCAAGTTTTCGGCCATCCAAATCTGATTGCCCACACGAATACAACGATAAACATGGCCATCGCGGGCATCGACAAAGTCAGGAGCTTCGGAAATCTGTGAGGTGTTGAGCGCAAACTCATCGTCGTCGGAGCAAGCGGCCAAGGCACAGACGGCCATCAACGAAAGGAATATATTACGCCATTTCATAAGGTTGGTTTTCATTGGTTTGTTGATTAGAAATCAAGATTGATGCCCAGTTCGCCCGTGATGTAGTCGGCAAGGATTTGGTATTTTTTCTTGACCATCGTGGAGCCGCCGTAGCGGGCCATGAATTCAGTCTCGCCCAACTGGAGCATTTGGGTCACATAATAGTTGAGGTCTTGAGAGATGTTGGCCGGGCTCATCAGGTGTGACGACTGGTTGTTGTAGGACGTGTCGCCGCAGATGAAGCCAAATTTACCGATTTGGGCAAAGATGAGTGCACGCTCGGCTTCAAAGGCCGCAAGCGAGTAAACACCCGACGACCATCCGTTTTCGACATACTCATCGCCCATTTCGGGATCGTAGAGCTCTTCTGGATGCCACCACGAACCGGTATGAGGTACGCCCCATACACAGCCCAGACCGCCATTTGAACCGCTGATCACCCAAGGGCGTCCATAGAGTTTGTCGCGGCTGGAGACGGCGCCGAAGCGGGCAACGAGTTCTTCATTGAGTGTGACTTTGGACAAAACCATATCGCGCAGAATGTTAGTGGCTCGCTCTTGCTTGCCGGCATTGTCGAGGTCTTGGAGCTGACTGACCACCAAGGCACGGAAATTGGTGTGATATTCCGGTTTGGTCGTGGCGCCGCCTCGGGTGATGTAGAGCGTGTCTACGAGCAGGAGGCAGAAGGGGCGCATCTTCTCGGTCGTCATCGAGAGATAGGTGCGGGCGAAATCAAGTGCGCCAAGTTGCTGGTCTTCTGTAGTGAGATAGTCAAACTTGTAGTTCACACTGTTTTTGTCGTGAGACTGGAAACCCCAGTTGAGGTCGATGGTCTCTGTGGTGTAAACATCGTTGCCTTGCAGGTCTTTGCCGGTCACCCGGGTGGCGATGGTGTCGTTGAAGTAGACCGGTACGCCAAACTCCTGAAAGAGTTCATAGCGTTCGTGCTGCACCAGATTGTCGGGGTCGTCTACAATCTGAGCGTATGGCGAAGTGAAGTCGATGCTGTTGGTCAATTCGTCTTCGTCGCCACAGGCTGTGAGCAAGCCGATGAGCGGCAACGCCATTAGTATTTTGATGAATTTGTTCATAACGTCTGTGATTAATGCTTTTCGTTGAAAAGTGCGTTTTACGATGTCAACAGAGGTTTTCAGTTAGCCTCATCGGCTCCTTCCTCAGTGTCGTCGGGATTGGGTGTATCGGGGAAACCGCCTTCTCCTTCGCCCTCTTCGGGTTCGTCGGTCTCTTGGTCTTCGAGCGGTGTGCGAATGTCACGGGGATTGGTGGTGAGGGAACCGTCTTCGAAGAAGTTGACCACTGACTTGGGCAGGGCAAACGTGTAGGACTTGTCGCCTGGAGGCAACACCAAAGTGCGCGTGTACATATAGCCCACGCCATCGCCAACCACATTGTAGGCGTGCACGAGGGTCTTGGCGTATGGATATTCGGCATTGACGGCATAGCGGCGCAGGTCGAACCAGCGATGGCCTTCAAAGCAGAGTTCTTTGCGGCGCTCTGTGCGTATCTCGTCGACCATTTCGTTGCCGGTATAAGCCAAGTCTACGTATTCATCGATGCGTTGTTTGCGGAATTCGTTGAGCAGGTTCATAGCCTCGCCGTCGCGATGGAGCATAGCCAGGGCTTCGGCCCGGTTGAGCCATGCTTCTGACATACGTAGGGTGAAGCAGTCTGAAATGTGGGCTCTAAGGGAGTTGCCGCGCTCGTATTTATAAGCCAACTGGATGCTGTCGTTGTCCACTACGGAACCCTCGTCGTTGTAGTAGGTGGCAAAGAAGCAGTTCTTGCGACGGTCTTTGTCGGAGAAGAGATCATAAAGTTCTTTGCTCACACAGAAGTCGCCGGGCCGTGCCGTAAAGGTGGTCAGACAGCTCAGATTGTTTGACCCTTGAGAGAAAATCACTTCTTGGTTTTCGTCTGTCAAGAAAGGTACATCGCTTTGGAATGACGAGATGGGGGCCAGATAGAAGTTCTCACTGTCCATTACCGCCTTGGCCTTCTGCTCGGCGAGATCCCATTTCTGCATATAGAGATAGACGCGACTCAGCAACAGCTGCACGGCTTCGAGTGAAGCACGATGGAGAAGATGGTCAGGATTTTGGGGACTGCGGGTGAGATAGTCTTCGGCAGTAGTGAGGTCGGCCACAATCTGGTCGTAGACTTCACCCACACTGGCTCGTGTAAATTCAAATTCAACGTCGGGGTTGAGCTTGAGCGGCACACAGGGTTTGTTGTAGCAGGTCTGTGGATCGTAGACGTCGCCATAGAGATTAGCCAGAGTGAAATAGAATTGGGCACGGAGGAAATGTGCTTCACCCTGTACGCGATAGAAGGTAGCTTCGTCGGTTTCGGTGCTGTGGGGCAAGTCTTGGATTTCATACAAAATGACATTGGTCACGTTGATGTGTTCATAGAGTTTGTCCCAGGTTCCGGCATCGTCTCTGATGAGCGAACCGTCGCTGTTGGTGCCCACTTCCTGTTGCCAGCCGAAGTAACCATAGAGACTCTCGACGGCTTGAAGCCATGCCTTTGATACCACATTAGACTCGCCCTGGCCTTCAACCACACGGTCGCGGCCGGTGTTGACATCGTCGTCGAGCACATTGAAGAAGCCGCCCAGATTGCCCACAGAAGGTCCGTCGGCAATGGCCACGCTCTGCAGATAGCCCGAGCCCAATATCACTTCATCGAAATGACTCACTTCCTTGGCCACGATCTGGTCTTGAGAATAGGCGCTCAAGAAGTCGTCGCAACTGCTCAAAACCATAGCGGCGGCCAAGAGTGAAGGAATAAATATCTTTTTCATTGAAATGTGTCTTATATTATTATAGGAGTACGGAATGCTTCGAATGAAGGTTTTGATGTCAGAACGAGATGTTCAGACCCAGCGTATAGGCGGGACGGTCTGACAGGTTGACCGATGCGAAGCCGGCCTGAGTCGGCGACTGACCGTTGAGCTTGCTCGAAGCCAATGTGAAGACGTTGGTCACGGAGAAGTCCAGACGCAGCGACTTGATGGGCGTCTTGCGGAGCAATGATTGGGCGAAGTTGTAAGAGAGCGAGAGATTGCTCAACTTGAGGTAGTCGCCCGAGACGACGCGGAGGTCAGACAGGTCATACATATTCCACACGTTGCCGGCGAAGGGCTGGATGTTGTCAATCTTGGCAGCGAGGCCTCTCGACCAGTGCTGGGCATATTGAGAATAAAGCGGATCGCTCGGCGAGAGCAACACGGGGATATTGGTATAGGCTTCGTCGCCGGGATTACGCCAACGGTTGTTGAACTCATAGCGCACGTTTTTGTCGGAAGAGACACCGCTGAGCACGGGCGTGTAGAGTTTGAAGAGTCTCACCTTAGAGCCCACGCGATAGTTGAAGTTGGCACGCAGAGAGAGTTGTTTCCAGGTGAGTGTGGCGTAGAGGTTGCCGGTGAACTTCGGGTCGCGATTGCCGCTCTCCACCATCACGCGCTGCACCACCTGACCGAGCGACAGGCCGGAGAGCAAGTGCTGGCGGTCTTGATAGTCGTCAAACATCGGCACACCCGTCTGGGGGTTAAGGCCGAGGAATTCATAAGAATAGAATGTGCCGATGGCCTTGCCGTCGATGACTGCTGTACCGTTGAGGTAGTTGTCGATGGTGAAGTTTTCGTTGGTACCCGAGGCCACCTTGTTCGTTGCCCACGAGTAGGTCGTGGACAGATAGAGTTGCCAGTCTTTGGTCTTGATGGGATAACCGCTCACCTGGAACGAGAAACCGTGGTTGTCGAGCGTTCCCTTGTTCATATAAATAGAGCGGATGCCGTTGATGGTCGACACGTCGGTGGCGGCAATGGCGTCGGTGGTGTGTCTCCACCAGAAGTCGATTGAGAAGTTCAAGCGGCTTTCAAACATACCGATTTCCGTTCCCACGTTGAAGTCGCTTGTCTTTTCCCACTTCAAATCGGGGTTGGGCAGCGACGACACGTATGAGACATTTTCGCCATAATAGGTGTCAAGTGTGCCGAGGCGCACAAGCAGGTCGGGAGTCTGTCCGTCGAGCATGTTACCCGTGTAGCCGTATGACATACGCAGACGCCAGCGGTCGATGAAGAAGTTTTTGTCGGCGTCATCTGTATAGGCGCTATAGGGATCGCCCCAGAAGGTATTGCGGATGTTCCAGCTGCCCGATACAGTCCAGACGGGATTGAATTTCTCGTTGCTGCGGCTGCCGAAACGGTTAGAGGCATCAAAACGGCCGGTCAGTCCGAGCGTGAGCAGGTCGTGATAGGTGTAGGAGGTGCTGAGATAGGCACTCAAGGTGTTGGTTTTGCCTTTCGTCAGTGTGCGGTGTCCTTCAGCCAGCCAACTTTGATAGAGAGGAAAAGCGGCAAGGTCTTCGGCCGTCATCGACATGTATTTCATTCCTCTGTCTTTGAAATAGCCGCGAGTCTGGTCGCTGACACCCGTTGTTCTGCTCATATCCACCTCATAACCGGCAGTGGCGTTGATGAGATGAAGTTGGTTGGGAGTGCGATAGTGCAAGTTGGCCTGGAGACGACCGATGAGGCTTTCGCTGATGGTGTTGGTGGTGTTGTATACGCCGCCATAGGGCAGTTCGCAGAGTCCGCTTTCGCCCTCTACTGGTTTGTCTGCGGCTTCACCGTTTTTGAGAATGGCCACGTAGTTGGTGTTTTCACCAAACCACACAGCCTGCAGCGTCGAACTGCGACTGTAGGAGGCGGCTGCCGTGAAGTCGGCTATCGTCCCGAGCCGATAGTTCAGGTCGCCGTTCACGCTCATAGTGTTGCCGTCATACTCGCTCGACGTATTGTTCATCTCGTTGATGATATTGTAGTTGTAGAGTCGCGACTGCTTTTGGCTGTTGCCCACCGAGTAACCGTGGCGTTGGTAGTAATAGAGCGAACCGTCGGGATTGTAGGCCGGCAGGGCGCGAGTGGTCTCGTAGGCATAGGTCATGGGCGACACCTCGCCGGGCAGGTGGTTTTTCTTCTGCACGTTACCGTTCACACGGATGTTGGCTCTGAAGTTTTTGGCCAGGTTGGTCATCATATTCATCGAGAGCGTGTAACGGTCCACATGCTGTGTCTTGATGACGTCGTTTTGTCGCGAATAGCCCACCGAGGCATAATAGCGTGTGGCTTCGCTACCGCCCGAGATAGAGAGCGAGTGTTGGGTGGTGATGGCATTTTCTGTGAGCAGGTCAAACCAGTCGGTGTTGACCGTCTCGTAACGCTGTACCTCGCTGAGG
>JBJFGJ010000201.1:0-29427 GCA_051892575.1 Alloprevotella sp.
CTGTGCCACGAGGTCGTCTTGTATCTGCCGGATGGCCGCCTCCTGGGTTTCTTTTGACGTGAGGAAGAGATTGGCGGGATAGATCTTGTATTCTTCAAAGGTCTCTATGCGCCCACCCGAGAGGGAGTCAATCTCTTCGATGCCGTCTATCTCGTCGCCCCAAAAAGTGATGCGCACCACGTCTTCGCTATAAGCCAGATAGACGTCTACCGTGTCGCCCGTCACGCGAAACTGTCCCGGCCGGGGCGCCACGTCGTTGCGCTGATAGAGACTGTCTACAAGTCTACGGAGCAAGACGCTCACGGCCAGACGTTGTCCCACGGCGAGATGCACCACATTTTCATAGAAAGCAGCCGGATTGCCCATACCGTAAATGCACGACACCGACGACACCACGATGACGTCGCGGCGCCCCGAGAGCAGAGCCGAAGTGGCCGCCAAACGCAGGCGGTCGATGTCTTCGTTGATGGCCAGGTCTTTTTCAATATAGGTGTCGGTTTGGGGGATGTAGGCTTCGGGCTGATAGTAGTCGTAGTAGGAAACGTAATACTCGACGGCATTCTCCGGAAAAAAACTTTTAAACTCCGAATAGAGTTGGGCCGCAAGCGTCTTGTTGTGGCTCAACACGAGTGTGGGCCGGCCTATTTGTGCCACCACATTGGCAATGGTAAACGTCTTTCCCGAGCCAGTGACGCCCAGCAGGGTCTGTGCGGGCAGGCCCTGTCTGATGCCCTCCACCAACTCCTTGATGGCAGCAGGCTGGTCGCCCATCGGGGCATAGTCTGAATGAAGTTTGAAATCCATTGTGGTGTTTTTTTGAGAAGACAAAAGTCAAAGACTTTTAATCTCCATTTTATTCCAACTCAAACGGGCCGGTGGGCCGGAGGCGGGCCAAGGGTTCTACGATGGGCAACGGGCGATTGCTGCCAAAGGCGGCCTTAAGTCGGTCTACGACGGTCTGCCGGGCCACTTCCGGCCGGTTGTTTTCTTCGCTCAAATGGCAGAGCCACACGCGCCTTGCGTCTTCTGCCAGGGCTTCAGAGAGCATTTCGGCAGTCGCTTTGTTGTCCAAATGGCCGCGCTCACCGCGGATGCGGTTTTTCAAGTAGACGGGATAGGGGCCCATCTCAAGCATATTGTCGTCGTAGTTGGCCTCCACCACCACATAGCGCGCCCGGCTGATGTGGGCCTTGATGTCGGCAGTGGCGTGACCAATGTCGGTGGCCAGGCAGAGCGTCACGCCTCCGGCCTCGATGAGGTAGCCACAGTTGGCCGCGCTGTCGTGGGGGACGGCAAAGGGAGTGAGCGAGAACTGCCCCAGGATAACGGGCTCTCCGGTCGTGACGAAACGTTTGAGCGCCCCGGGGATTTTTTTGCCCACATAGCGGTTGCGGCTGATGCCCATATGGGTGTCTTCGAGCGCATAGACGGGCAGGTTCAAATGCTCGGAGAGACGGCCCACCGACTGCACATGGTCGGCGTGGTCGTGGGTGACAAAAATGGCCTTGAGTCTTGCATAAGAAAGGCCATAGTCTGCAAAATATTTTTTAAAGCGCCTGATGCCCATGCCGAGGTCTACGAGGATGGCCTCACCGCCCGTTTCAAGGTAATAGCAGTTACCGCTGCTGCCGCTGCCCAGGCTGAGAAATTTCAACATAGTGACTGATTGGATTGTATTTCGATGGGCAAAGTTACAAAATAATGCGGCGCCATCTGCAGGTGACTATGTCTTTTGATGACGACGGCGCGCGAGAGACAAGGCTTAATTCCAATAACGCGGCCATATCCTTCAAAATTGCCAACAACACTTGGCAAAACGGCCTAAGATTTCTAAAAAACCACAGGCTCAGACGATTAAAAGGGCAACCACGCCGTCGCCTTCGCACAAAATATCTAACTTTGTGCCGCATTTTCAGCGCTTTAGCCGCTTCATCAGGTTCAAGCCGCGTAGACCACAAAAGTACACACCGCAGAACCGGCAAGTTTTTTTCGTCTCAATATCACTCCATCAGTTCTATCCCGCCCTATGCAAAGTCCACGTTCATCCCTCCGCCGTCCCGTCAGATTTCTGCTGGCGGTAGTGGCTGTCTGCGTGGTGTTGCATTTCGTGCCGGGCTTCAGCCTGGGCGGTGTTGAGGTGAAACCTGTCGACTTGCTCTCCGATCTCACCATGCCGACACAGGCTGAAGAGCCTACGCTCAAAAAGGTCAAAACCGCCCGCGCCGACTCCTGTCCGCCAGGTATGACCTGCATCGAAGACTATACCACGGGCGTGAATATGGACCACTTTTATGAGGCCCTGCGATGCAAAGACTCCATCGGCCGACCGGTGCGCATTGCCTACTACGGCGACTCATTCATCGAGGGCGATATCTTCACCGATGCCTTGCGCGAAAAGCTGCAAGACCGTTTCGGCGCAGGTGGCCCCGGCTACATCGACGTGGCCTCTGAGATGGTCAAGCTGCGCCCCACGGTGGACCATAAGGCCGACGGATGGACCGACTTCAACGTGATGAAGAAAGAAGGTCTGAGCCCCGCCAATCTCTCGCTCTCGGCCCACTATGCCGTGGCCGGAAGCGGAGCTTTTGTGCAATACAAAACCAATGCCCTGCGCCGACACATGGGGGCCTTTGAACTGGCCACGCTCTTTGTGAAACCGTCTTCTTGCAACTGCGTCAGCATAGGCAAAGACGGCGCTCCGGCCGAGAGCAAGTCTGTAGACAAAGCCACCGGGGCAGTCGGCCGGGTCACGGTGACAGGGCCCATGAGCCAAGTGCGTTTTGACGTGCCCTATGGCGGCGTTGCCTATGGCGTGGCCCTCGAAAACCGCAGTGGCATCGTCGTGGACAACTTCTCCATTCGCGGTTGTAGCGGTATGCCGCTCAGCCAAATTCCCGAGAGCCACCTGAAGGCTATGAACGCCCTGCGGCCCTACGACCTAATCATTATTCATTTCGGTCTGAACGTGGCCAACAAGAAGCAGAAGGATTATAGTACCTACGCCCACCGTATGAATGAGGTCATCGCCCACTTCAAGCGCTGTATGCCCCAGGCCGCCCTACTCGTGGTGAGCATTTCTGACCGCGAAGACAAGGTGGACGGCCAACTACAGACGGCTCCGGGCGTGAAAGAACTGCTCGCCGCACAACAACAAATGGCCATAGACGGCGGCGTGGCCTTTTGGAACCTCTATGAGGCTATGGGCGGCGAAGGCAGCATCAAGGAAATGGCCGAGCGCAAGCCCGCCGAAGCACGCAAAGACTTTACCCACATCAACCGCCGTGGCGGAGACCGCATCGCCGACATCTTCTGCCGCACGCTCATCCACGGCTTTGAGGGATACAAAAAATACATAGAGCAATAAAGCATCGGCTGTCGTCGGCCACAGAGTCTCCAGACGATGCCGGGCCGCAGCCTTACAGATGCACTAAAACACGACAGATATGAAATGGTTAGGAAACGCCGGATGGGTGGCACTCGTCACTGCAACGTTGGGCTATGCCGCCGCGGCACTGGCCGCTGAACGCATCGACGCCACTTCGTCCGAATACAAATCACACCACATCAAGTCTCTCGAAGACAAAGGCCGCTCAACGCTCGGAGAGCGTTGGAAGGAGGCCAAGCTCCAGGCTTCGCTGCCTGGCGGCTTTGCACACACGGCGCCTAACATCCTTGAGGGAGCTGACCGTCTTGGCCGCGCGTTTGACGTCTTGACCCGCAGCGGACGCGCACTGAAGGTGGTGCAACTGGGCGACTCACACGTGGCTGGCGGTACCTATCCCGCTGCCCTGCGCGCCACACTCGAAAAGGCTTGGGGCCGCGCCGAGGGCGACTCGCTCACTGCCGGTCTGCGCTTCAACTATCTGGCCCGAAACGGTGCCACGGCCGAAGGCTTCATCACCCCCGAGCGGGCCCGACAGATAGCCGAGATGCAGCCCGACCTCATTATCGTGTCGTTCGGCACCAACGAGTGCCACGGTATGGGCTACGACCCGCAGGCTCACCGTCGGCAACTCGAGACCGTCTACGACCGTCTCACACAGGCTTGCCCCGAGGCCGTCATTATGCTCACCACACCGCCGGGCGACTATCTCTCACGCACCACCACGCAGCCGGTGCGCCGCGGCTCACGCATCCACCGCCGTCGCCGGGGCGTCAGTGGTGCCAACCCCATGACGGCAAAATGTGCCGAAGTCATCAAGACTTTCGGAAGCGAGAAAGGGTTAGCCGTGTGGAACCTCAACGCCATCGCCGGCGGTGAAAGTTCGGCCTCAAACTGGGTCGCCGCCCGCTTGATGCGTCCCGACCGCATACACTTCACCCCCGAAGGCTACCGCCTCCACGGCTGCCTCTTGGGCGAAGCCATCCTCTCGGCCTACAACAGTTATCTCACGGCCGCCACGACACAAAACTAACAGTCCATTCCTCCTCACACTCTCTGCGCCGTCACAGCTACGGGACATCTGCACTATGTCTGACATCTTCGAGCGCATCGCTCATCTTTTGACTTTTTCACCGACAGAGCCACTGCTTTTCAACAGTGCGCTCTTTCTGTTTCTTTTTGCGGCCTTCATGGTGGGCTACTACTTCACGGCTTCAGGCCGCCGCGACGTGCCCCGCCTGCTCTATGTGACGGCCTTCTCCTATTATTTTTATTATAAGAATGCCGGCGAATATGCCGCGTTGCTTGGTGTCATCACGCTGGTGATTTATGTGTGTGCCCTGGCTATGGAGAAGACCCGCCGGCAGGGACTCAGACGCCTCTGGCTATGGGTGGCTGTGGGCTTCATGCTGTTGCAGTTGGGCTGGTTCAAGTATGCCGTTTTTGTGGGCAAAGACGTACTGCCCCTGCTGGGCATAGAGGGTCACGTGCCAGACATCTTCGTGCCGCTGGGCATCTCGTTTTTCACCTTCCAAAGCATCAGCTACGTTGTCGACGTCTATCGGCGCCAGATGCCCGCCACGCGGTCGCTGCTCCATCTGGCCTTCTTTGTCTCGTTCTTCCCCACCCTGCTATCGGGCCCCATTTTGCGGGCACGCACCTTCCTGCCCCAACTGCGGGAGAAGCTCTGCGTGACGCGTGAAATGTTTGGCCTCGGCCTGTGGTTTGTGATGATGGGACTCGTCAAGAAGGCCATCATCTCAGACTATATCGGCGAGAATTTCGTCAACCGCATCTTCGACGACCCGTCACTCTACACCGGATTGGAAAATCTCATCGGCGTCTATGGCTACGCGCTCAAGCTCTATTGCGACTTTTCGGGCTACAGCGACATTGCCATCGGCATCGCCTTGTGGCTGGGCTTCCACATCCCGGCCAACTTCCGCGCTCCCTACAAGGCCGACAGCATCACCGACTTCTGGCACCGCTGGCACATCTCACTGTCCACGTGGTTGCGCGACTATCTCTACATCTCACTGGGCGGCAACCGCTGCAGCCGGTTCCGCATGTACCTCAACCAGTTCCTCACGATGGTGCTCGGCGGTCTTTGGCACGGCGCCAGTTGGAACTTCCTCGTATGGGGTGCGCTCCACGGCGTAGCCCTCTGTCTGCACAAAGCCTGGCGCCTCGTGCTTGGCCACGACAAACACTACCACTCCGGCGGCATCAAACGCTTTTTCGCCATCGTCCTGACGTTTCATCTCGTGTGTCTGTGCTGGCTGTTTTTTGCCAACACCTCGTTTGAAGCTTCTTGGATAATGTTGCAGAAAATTTTCACGGAGTTCCATCCCGAAGTCATTGGCGGCTTCATCTCGGGCTACCCCACCGTCATCGCTGTGATGCTCCTGGGCTTTGTGCTCCACTTTCTGCCGACGCGCTGGAACGACACCGCGGGCTATCTCATGGGCCACCTCAAATGGCCCTGGCAAGTGGTGGCTTTCGTCTTGCTGCTCATCGTGATGGTGCAAGTCAAAGGCAGTGAGGTGCAGCCGTTCATTTATCTGCAATTCTAAGCCACGAGTCTCTCCCTTACTTTTCTTCCTCATGACTCCCTATCTCGACATACAGCATCTCACCAAGAGCATCGGCCACCGCGTGCTCTTCGACGACATATCCTTCTCGGTGGCCGAGGGCCAGCGCGTAGGACTCATTGCCCGCAACGGCACCGGCAAGACCACCCTGCTGGGCATCATCACGGGCCGAGAAGACTACGACGCGGGCAGTATCACGTTTCGCCGCGACCTGCGCGTGGGCTACCTGGAGCAATCGCCTGTCTACGACCCTACGCTCACCGTGGTCGATGCCTGTTTTGCCCACGCCGGCGAACTGGCAGCCTTGATTTCCCGCTATGAGAAATGTCTCGAAACGCCGGGCAATCCCGGTCTCGACGCCCTCACGGCCGAGATGGAACGCCGCGAGGCCTGGGACTTTGAGTTGCGGGCCAAACAAATCTTGTCGCGATTGGGCATCAACGACTTCCTGCAGACCGTGGGACAGCTCTCGGGCGGACAGCTCAAGCGCGTGGCCCTGGCCGGCGCACTGTTGAGCGAGCCCGACCTGCTCATTCTCGACGAGCCCACCAACCACCTCGACATCGCGATGATTGAATGGCTCGAAGACTACCTGCGCCGCCACACCAAGTCGCTGCTCATGGTCACCCACGACCGTTATTTTCTCGACCGCGTCTGCGACACTATCGTCGAACTTGACGACGAGGGGCTCTACACCTATCGCGGCAACTACGCCTATTATCTCGAGAAGCGCGAAGCCCGAGTGGCGGCCACCAATGCCAACATTGCCCGCGCCGCCAACCTCTATCGCAAGGAGCTCGACTGGATGCGCCGAATGCCTCAGGCACGCGGCACGAAAGCACGCTATCGCAAAGAAGCCTTCTACGAGTTGGAACAACAGGCCCGACGCCGACGCGAAGAAGCCGCCGCCCGACTCGAGGTGAAAAGCGGCTACATCGGCACAAAAATCTTTGAGGCAGACTATGTGAGCAAGTCGTTCCCCACTTCAGACGGCGGCGAGCGCGTGCTCATCAAAGACTTCTACTACAACTTCACGCGGTTTGAAAAAATGGGCATCATCGGCGCCAACGGCACGGGCAAGTCCACGTTCATCAAACTGCTGCTGGGACTGGTCAAGCCCTCATCCGGTCGCTTTGTCATCGGAGAGACGGTGCAGTTTGGCTATTTCTCACAAGAAAACATGGCTTTCGACAAAAACAAGAAAGTCATAGACGCCGTGCGCGAATATGCCGAAACCATCGACCTCGGCGGCGGACGACGTCTCACGGCCATGCAGTTTCTCACCCACTTCCTTTTCCCGCCCGAGCGACAACAAGACTACATTTACAAACTCTCGGGCGGCGAACTGCGACGGTTGCATCTCTGCACGGTGTTGATGAAAAATCCCAACTTCCTTGTGCTCGACGAGCCTACCAACGACCTCGACATCCCCACCCTGCAAATCCTCGAACAGTATCTGGCCGACTTCCGCGGCTGCGTCATTGTGGTGAGCCACGACCGCTATTTCACCGACCGCGTCGTGGACCATCTGCTCGTCTTCAAAGGCGACGGACAGATTGAAGACTTTCCCGGCAACTACTCGCAATACCGCGAATGGCTCTCGCTGCAAGACACGCCGCCCGCCGACACACCGGCCAAAGACACAGCGGCTTCCACCTCGGCCCGACCTCACGCCAACAGACCGCGACGCCTCTCTTTCAAGGAGCAACAAGAGATGGCCCGGCTCGAAAAAGAGATTGAGGCACTCGAAAAAGAGAAAACCGACATCGAGACAGCCCTCTGCTCGGGCACACTGGGCGTCGACGAACTCACAGAAAAGAGCAAACGCCTGCCGGTCCTCAACGACGAACTCGACGAAAAGTCCATGCGTTGGCTCGAACTGAGCGAAATATAAACAGGCCATAAAGAGAAATATCTGCACCCCTCCTTCACGTCACAACTCCCCTCCTGCCTATGCAACCCCTTGCCGAAAGACTACGTCCCACTACGCTCGACGACTACATCGGCCAGCAACATCTCGTTGGCCCGGGCGCACCATTGCGCACCATGATTGAGAGCGGCCACATTCCCTCGTTCATTTTGTGGGGTCCGCCGGGTGTGGGCAAAACCACCCTGGCCGGCATCATCGCCCATAGTCTCGAAATCCCCTTCTATACGCTCTCGGCCGTCAACAGTGGCGTGAAAGACGTGCGCGAAGTGATAGAGCGTGCAGGCAGAAACCGCCTGTTCTCCACCCACAGCCCCATACTTTTCATTGACGAAATCCACCGCTTCTCCAAGTCGCAGCAAGACAGTCTGCTCGCTGCCGTAGAGAAGGGTGCCATAACGCTCATCGGCGCCACGACCGAGAACCCGAGTTTTGAAGTTATTCGTCCGCTTTTGTCGCGTTGTCAGGTGTATGTCTTGGAGAGTCTGGGCAAGGCCGATCTGCTCACCCTGCTCAACCGGGCTGTGACCCACGACGAACATCTGCGCGAACGCGGCGTCAAGATTGTAGAGACCGACGCCCTTTTGCGCTTCAGCGGCGGCGATGCGCGCAAGCTCCTGGGCATCATCGACCTGCTCTGCGCAGCCACGCCTACGGGCGAAATCGTCATCGACAATGACCGCGTCACCCGTCAGTTGCAACATTCGCCCATGGCCTATGACAAGTTGGGCGAAATGCACTACGACATCATCTCGGCTTTCATCAAGAGCCTCCGGGGTAGCGATCCCGACGCAGCCCTCTATTGGCTGGCGCGCCTCATTGAGGGAGGCGAAGACCCGAAGTTCATTGCCCGCCGACTGGTCATCTCTGCCTCCGAGGACATTGGCTTGGCCAATCCCAATGCCATGCTCATAGCCAACGCGGCCTTTGAGGCGGTGGAAAAAATCGGGTGGCCAGAAGGCCGCATCCCTCTGGCCGAGGCCACGGTCTATCTGGCCACAAGTCCCAAGAGCAACTCGGCCTATATGGGCATAAACCGCGCACTCGAAGTGGTTAAATCGACAGGCGCGCTGCCCGTGCCGCTTCACCTGCGCAACGCTCCGACGAAACTGATGAGCGAACTGGGTTACGCCGACGGCTATCTCTATCCTCACGACTTCCCTCACCATTTCGTGGCTCAGCGTTATCTGCCCGAGGAGCTGGCCGACCTGCGCCTCTGGACGGCGGCAGACAATCCCGCCGAACAGCGTGCGGCCACCCTTCAAGCCAATCTGCGCGGCACGCAAACTGACTAAGGCCACGACTACAGATCCCCAACTCGCGCCCGACAAATCCCCACCGCCCGGGCCGGTTTGGTCTTTTTCTGTTCCTAAAGAAATGGGTATCTTCAAGATATAAAAGAAAAGGTAGAGCCATTTGGCTCTATTTTTTTATTATCCAGCCGCTTACGGTCAGTATCGCACGAAAAACTGTCCTTATGCCAGAAAAAACAGGGCCTATTTCAGGAAATTCTTTCCCTATGTCCCGGCCCCCGAAGCGGTTTTGAAGACATTTTTCAACCGTCCCCGCCTCTTCAAAAAGCCAGCCGGGCTAAAAAACGTTTAATCGCGTCACGCCCAACCCTTTTTTATGAACAAAAACAAGGCCGGGCGGCAAAGCGGGAAAAGACAAAGACAAAGCGCAAGTATTTTTCAACTTGTGCCAACGCCGGCGGCAAAAAATTTAGTTTTTGTTTGTCTTTTCGGCGGTCTTGGCGTAACTTCGCGACAATATAACAACACTGCATTTATGAGATGTATTTTAGCGCTTTTGGCCTGCCTGATTGCGGGATGCCTGGCCACGGGATGCGGCAGTGAGAAACAGGCCGAAGTAACGGCCGAAGACTCCGTCACGACCGACACCGTCGCACCCGACACCACCCCCGACTCCATCGCGCCCATCAGCGAAGAACCGCCGGCTGCCGCCGACGGACTTTTTGACGACTTTGCGTATAATTTCATACGCAACAAACGCTTCCAGAAAGAACGCATCGCCTTCCCGCTCACGCATGTAGTGGACGGCAAGACAAGCAAAATCGAAAAAGCCACCTGGCGCTTCGACCCCATCTACGGGCGCAAAGAGAGCTACACGATGATCTTCGACAGCGAAAAGTCGGTCGACAGCGAGAAAAACACGGGACTCACGCACGTGACCGTAGAAATGATCGACTTGCAAAGGGAGCGCATCAAACAATACGTTTTCAACAAGACGCAGGGCAAATGGATGCTCACCGCCATCGATGAGCACAACACCGGCGACAATGTCAACGCAGACTTCTACGATTTCTACAAGAATTTCTCACAAAACACTGATTTCCAGAATAGTCACGTAGACCAGACCATCAGTTTCACCACCTACGACTACGACGACTTCCAGAAAATGGAAGGCATCATCGACGGCGCACAATGGCAAGACTTCAAGCCGGACATCCCGCAGGGACAAATCACCAACATCAACTACGGCCAAGACTACGGCTCGTCAGACTGCCGCGTGATGGTCATCACCAGCCCCTCGGCCGGCATGAGCTGCACACTCACCTTCAAACGCCGCGCCGGCGTGTGGCGACTCACCGCCATAGACAACGTCTGAACAAAAGCCTTGGTAGCCCAACTCTGCACAACCATGCACATTTCTGAACATTTCAACCTCATACGCCACAACACCTTCGGCATCGAAGCCCATTGCCGGCGCTTCGTGGAATATGGTTCGGCCGACGAACTCGCCGAAGTGATCCGTCTGCTCGCCGACTCGCCTGCAGAGCCTTGCCTGCACATTGGCGGCGGCAGCAACCTGCTGTTTACGAAAGATTTCGACGGCACCATTCTTCACTCCACCATCTCGACGTTTGAGACTCTCGAGCAAGGCGACGAGACGCTGGTGCGCGCCGGAGCCGGATGGAACTGGGACGAGCTTGTGGCCAAGACGATTGAGATGAGGCTTTACGGGCTCGAGAACCTATCTTACATCCCCGGTGAGGCAGGAGCGAGCGCGGTGCAGAACATCGGCGCCTACGGAAGTGAGGCCGCCGACACCATCAGAGCCGTGGAGACCGTAGACCTCACAAGCGGCGAGAAGCGTGTGTTTAAGGCCGAAGAATGTGAATATGGCTACCGCCGCAGTGTGTTCAAGACGTCACTGCGTGGCCGCTATGCCGTCACTCACGTGCACTATGCCCTCAAAAAAACGTTTAAGCCCAACTTCTCTTATGCCGCTCTGGCACGGGAGATTGCCGCTCGCGGCATCGACCCCGAGCGGGTGACGGCAGTCAAGGTGAGAGAGGTGGTCACGGCCGTGAGACGTGCCAAACTGCCCGACCCGCAAGACGTGGGCAGTGCAGGGTCGTTTTTTATGAATCCTGTGGTGAGCCAAGATTGCTACGCACAGCTTAAATCCCAACATCCCGACCTGACGGGCTACCCCACAGACGGCGGCATGAAACTCTCGGCCGGATGGCTCATAGACCGAGCCGGATGGAAGGGCTACCGCCGCGGCGACGCCGGCGTCTATCCCCATCAGGCCCTCGTCTTGGTGAACTACGGCCGGGCCACAGGCACCGACATCGCCCGCCTGGCTGCCGACATCCAGGCCGACGTCAAAGCCAAATTCGGCGTAGACATCGTGCCCGAAGTCAACTTCTTCTGAAGACTTAAAGTCTTAAAGATTAAACGACAACAAGGATAAAAACGGGTAAGTACGGCCTGAAAGGTCGGCACATATCAGCCCAGGTCGTAAGGCCTGGGTTATGGAATATTCCATTAATCTCCGGCCTGAAAGGTCGGCACAATAAATTGCAAGCATTAAAATCATATCACGTTTTTGAGCATAAAAGACCGCTTTGGTGTGCCGACCTTTCAGGCCGGAATGAGGGAGGCCATACAAACCCAGGCCTTACGACCTGGGCTATTATGTCACGCCCTTACAGGGCTTGCCAAGCGGAGTATTTGTCTCTTTGACTCTTCTTCTCTCTATCTCTCCAATAAACGACAAACCAATGAAACTCACCTTCCTCGGCACAGGCACCAGCACAGGCGTACCGCAGATTGGCTGCGACTGCGAGGTGTGCCGCTCAGAAGACCCGCGCGACAAGCGTCTGCGCACCGCGGCACTCATCGAGACCGACGGAGGTGAGCGGTTGCTTATTGACTGCGGTCCCGACTTTAGGGCGCAGATGCTCAGCGTGCCTTTCGGCCGTCTCGACGGGGTGCTCATCACCCACCACCACTACGACCACACCGGCGGACTCGACGACGTGCGGCCTTTCTGCAAATATGGCGACATACCGGTCTATGCCGACCGCGACACGCTGGCACACATCCGGGGCTGTTTTCCCTACTGTTTCGTGGAGCACAAATATCCCGGTGTGCCCAAGATTAGTCTGAACGAAATCAAAGCCGGAGAGCCGTTCCGGATTGGCACGACAGAGATTGCGCCTCTCTGCGTGATGCACGGCAGCCTGCCCATACTGGCCTTTCGCATAGGACCTCTGGCCTACATCACCGACATGAAAACCATCGGCTCCGAGTGGCTCGAAAGACTCAAAGGCATCGACACACTCGTAGTCAACGGACTGCGCCACACGCCCCACGGCAGTCATCAGACCATAGAAGAGGCCATCGCCTTTGCGCGGCAGACGGGGGCGGCACATACTTATCTCACCCACCTCTGCCACCATGCCGGACGACATCAAGACCTCGAGGCCACACTGCCCGAAGGCATCCACGTGGCCTACGACGGACAGATTATCCACATCGGCTGATGGCGGTTCGGACGTGCCCACTCCTATAATATATATAAGACAAAACACTAACCCCAATAACAGATGCAACAGAAAATCATTATCCTCGACTTCGGTTCGCAAACCACACAGCTCATCGGCCGCCGCGTGCGCGAACTGGACACTTTCTGCGAAATCATTCCCTACAACAAGTTTCCGAAAGACGACCCCACGGTCATCGGCGTCATTCTCTCGGGCTCACCCTACAGCGTCTACGACCCCGAGGCCTTTAAGATTGACCTCACGGCCATACCGTCAGACATGCCCGTGCTGGGCATCTGCTATGGTGCCCAATACATGGCCCACGCCGGAGGCGGCAAGGTGGAACCGGCAGGCAGCCGCGAATACGGTCGCGCCAATCTGGCCGACTTCGACCACAACAACCCGCTCTTCAAAGGCTTCGACGAGCGCTCACAGGTATGGATGAGCCACGGCGACACTATCACCGCCATTCCCGAAGGCTTCCATCGCATCGCCTCGACCGACAAAGTGACCTTCGCTGCCTATCAGGCCGACAGCCTGCCGCGCTGGGGCGTGCAGTTCCACCCCGAAGTGTACCATTCGCTTCAGGGCACGCAACTGCTCAAAAACTTTGTGGTTGACATCTGCGGCAGCCGCCAAGACTGGAGCCCGGCCTCGTTTGTCGACACCACCGTGGCCGAGCTCAAGGCCGAATTAGGCAACGACCGCGTCATTTTGGGCCTCTCCGGCGGAGTGGACAGCTCGGTGGCAGCCGTATTGCTCCACCGCGCCATAGGCAAGAACCTCACCTGCATCTTCGTGGACCACGGCATGCTCCGCAAAAACGAGTTCCGCGACGTATTGCGCGACTACGAGGGCTTAGGTCTCAACGTCATTGGCGTGGATGCCTCCGAAAAGTTCTTTAGCGAACTCGCCGGTGTGACTGAGCCGGAAAAGAAACGCAAAATCATCGGTAAGGGCTTCATTGACGTGTTTGACGCCGAAGCACAGAAAATCACCGATGCCAAGTGGCTGGCCCAAGGCACGATATATCCCGACCGCATTGAGAGCCTCAACATCACGGGCAAGGTCATCAAGAGCCACCACAACGTAGGCGGTCTGCCCGAGAAGATGCACCTGCGCCTTTGCGAGCCGCTCAAGTGGCTTTTCAAAGACGAAGTGCGCCGTGTGGGCAGGCAGTTGGGCATGCCCGAACACCTCATCACCCGCCATCCGTTCCCCGGTCCCGGCCTGGCCGTGCGCATACTCGGCGACATCACGCCCGAAAAAGTGCGCATACTGCAAGACGCCGACGACATCTTTATCCGCGGCTTGCGTGAATGGCGCGTGAAAGACGCCAACGGCCACGAAGACAGCCTCTACAATCAGGTGTGGCAAGCCGGCGTCATCCTGCTGCCCATCAAGAGTGTGGGTGTGATGGGCGACGAGCGCACCTATGAGCGCGCCGTGGCTTTGCGTGCCGTCACCAGTACAGACGCCATGACCGCCGACTGGGCCCACCTCCCCTATGAGTTCATGGCCAAAGTCTCCAACGACATCATCAACCACGTCAAAGGCGTCAACCGCGTCTGCTACGACATCTCGTCAAAACCACCCTCAACAATCGAGTGGGAATAAGCTTCAACAAATAATTTTTCAGCCAGACCGCACATTTTTTGTCCGGTCTGGCTTTTTTTGACTACTACGCAGAAACATTGCGGAGCGACGTAATAGCTTTGCGGCATAAACCAAACAGTTCAAACCATGAGATACGACATCATTAGAGAATGCGACAACGTCAAGGTCGTAAGAAACAAGTGTTACCAATGGGGCGTAGTGGACGATGAAGGCGAGTTCGTCGTGCCATTTGGAGTTTACAGCTGGATTGACGGCTTCGAAAACGGACTGGCAAGAGTCAAAAAAGGCATTGGCGATAACGCACGCTGGGGCATCATTAACGATGAAGGCGATGTGGTATTACCTATTATATATGACAAGGTGTGGAATTTCTTCAGAATGGAACGCACCGACACCACCGTGGAACTCAACGGCGTGAGACAACGCGTCGATTTGGACGCACTTGGCCCTCGTATGGTAGACGATATTCCTGACGATATCGTGCCTTCATACGGCTTCCACGAGGATGATGACGACGATGATTACTCCGATGCTGATCTTGCCGACAATTATTTCAACGTGTATAATTGCTATGATAGTGAGGGGAACTTCGATTACGAGCGTTATATGGACGCCATCATGTCTGGCGAGTATGTACCGGATGATGAGTGAGAACGGGAGTTGAAAAGTTGATGATAAGGTAGAGAAGATCGGGAATAGGCCAAAGCGAACAACAATGACATTCGCTTTGGCCTTTGTTAGTATTTACATCACCGATGAATAAGGATAGGCGGCGGCTCGGGCAAACAAAACAAAAAAATACATTTTTTCTTTTGATTGCCGCTCGCCTTGCACTACCTTTGCATAAAACAGGTTATGACTTGGCAATTAGACGTATTTGATTGCTAATTGCCGTACGAACCGACCTTATTGCTACACTATGAAAACACAGACCGAAACCGCGCAACTGCTTTTCCAAATTGAATATCACACTGACTGGGGCTTTTCGCTCCAACTCCACCTTCTTTCTGACCAAGGCGACTCCTACCTGCCAATGACTTGGACCGAAGGCGACGTATGGCAACTAAGCGTCGACCGGCCCACGACAGACGAGGTGACTTATCGCTACGAGGTGATTGACGACGGCGGACACATCCACCGCACGATGAAGGCGCTGCCGATAGCGTTGCACCATACGGACCGGCCTGTCGTCAGCCTTTTTGACCATTGGGCCGACGAACCGATAGATGACGTTTTTCTGCACACGGCTTTCTCCGACTGTGTGTTTAATCCCAGCAATACCGAAGCACTGACTCCCGTGCCGGCCGACGGCGACAAGCCTCACCGGCTGGTGCTTGAAGCGCTCATGCCGCCACGCGGCTGTCACTGGGCGGTATTGGGCTCGAGCCAGACGCTTGGGCAATGGGACGAAAAGGCGGCGCAACAGTTGGTGCGTACAGGCACATTCACCTGGGAAACGGCACTGACCGATGCCGATATGGACGGCACAGTCTCTTATAAATATGTCTTGCTGAAAGAAGAAGCCGACGGCCGCCGCGTCACCATCGAGAGCGGCGACAACCGCCAGTTGCCCCGTGCCGGCGCCGACTGCAGCGTCGTCGTGACCGACCACCGACCGCGCATTGAGATGGCGCCATGGCGCGGTGCCGGTGTGGTGGTGCCGGTATTCTCCCTGCGCAGCGCCGGCAGCCAGGGCATCGGCGACTTCGGCGACCTGAAACGATTTGTAGACTGGGCAGCAGCCGTGGGCCTGAGAGCCGTGCAGATTTTACCCATCAACGACACCACCTCTTCGGGCACGTGGCGCGACTCCTACCCCTACAACGGCGTGTCGGTATTTGCCCTCCATCCGGTCTATTTGGACTTGAGAGCATGGGCCGACCTGCCTGTTTTTGAAACATTCAAGGCCGAAGCGCAACGGCTCAACGCCCTGCCGGAAGTGGACTACGAAGGCGTGTTGAAGTTGAAAATGGACTTTCTCTCAGCGCTCTACTCGGCCACATCCAAGCGCGCGCTCAACGCCTCGGACTATCTCGCTTTTGTGCGCGAAAACAAATATTGGCTCCAGCCTTACGCCGAATTCATGAAAGCGAAGATGAGCCGTTTCAATCCGCCGCGCGTGCACGAAGTGGATTTCTTTTATTTCGTTCAGCATCTGCTCCATCGCCAGATGCTTGCCGCTCACGACGAGGCCCGGGCCTGTGGCGTCATCATCAAGGGCGACATCCCCATTGGCGTATGCCGCGACAGCGTGCCCGCCACGGCTTCGGCCCATCTTTTCCATCTCGACGGTCAGGCTGGTGCTCCGCCCGATGCCTTTGCCGCCCACGGCCAGAACTGGGGTTTCCCCACCTACGACTGGGCAGCAATGAAGGCCGACGGCTACGACTGGTGGCAGCGCAGACTGACACACATGAGCCGCTATTTCGATGCCTATCGCATTGACCACGTGCTGGGCTTTTTCCGCATTTGGGAGGTTCCGGCCGACCAGATCTGGGCGCTGATGGGCCGTTTCCGCCCTGCCCTGCCCCTCTCTGCCGACGACATACGCGGTTATGGCTTCGCGGCAGATGCCCGCCATTTCACCGTGCCCCGCCTCTCGGCCCAACGCTACAAGGCCTGGCAAGAAGAGTTGGGCGACGTGGACCTTTCCCTGTATTTTGAAGAAGAACGAGACGGCTGGCTCGCCCTTCGTCCCGCCTACCACTCAACACGATATACCCTCGAAACCGTTGCCGACGAGCGGATCCGTGAGCGGCTGATGCAGACGGCTTGCGAGGTGCTCTTTTTGCGCGACGCTGAGACAGACCGTCTCCATCCGCGCATTCAGGGTTTCGACACCGAGGTGTTTGGCTGTTTGAGCGAGGCCGATCGCGAGGCTTACTGCAGGCTTCACAACGACTTCTTCTATTTCCGCCACAACCGCTTCTGGGCCGAAGGCGCCGTCGACAAACTCAGAGCGCTCACCGAAGCCCGCCGTGCCGACAGCCGGTGGAGTATGCTGGCCTGTGCAGAAGACTTGGGCATGGTACCGGCCTCAGTGCCCGAAGTGCTGGCCCGTTTGCACATACTCTCACTCGAAATCCAGCGTATGCCCAAAGCCTACGGTGTGCGTTTCGGCCGTCTTGAAGACAATCCCTACCTCTCTGTGGCCACCATTGCCACCCACGATATGCCACCCCTCCGCCTGTGGTGGGACGAAAACCGTGAGCAGACACAAGCCTTCTGGACAGAAGCGCTGGGCCATGAGGGAGAGGCTCCGGCCGAGGCCACGCCCGAAGTGTGTGAAGAGGTGGTGACGCGCCATTTGGCCAGTCCGTCGATGCTCTGCCTCATCGCCCTGCAAGACTTCTTCGGCATAGACGCCGGCCTGCGCCGCACCGACTACACCAACGAACAAATCAACGTGCCGGCCAATCCCGACCAATATTGGCGCTATCGTATGCACATCACGCTTGACACCCTCATCCGCGCCACTCACTTCAACGAAAAACTCCGCGCTCTCGTCAAGCGTAGCGGACGTTAATCATCCCAACATTCATGCAAGATTCCAACACGCCCATTGAGTTTATTGCCGAGGCCTTTGAGCAGCAATGGCAACGCTTCAAGGTGCCCGAACTCGACGCCATAGACCTGCTCGACCTCATGGACCACTACGTGAGGCAAGGCCGTGACTTCGAGGCTGAAATATGCCGTTTGCTGGCCGAACGGAAAGAGCCCGACAACATCGAAGTGGTCTACACCAAAGCCCACGTCTTAATGGACGACGGACGATGGAACGAGGTGGAAAAACTCATCGAAGGCCGCGAAAAAGACGGCCTTGACACACGCCTTTTCAACCTTGAAGGGAGGCTGCGCGCAGGCTACGTCAAAGAGGCGATGCGATGTGTTGAAGAAGGCAAGGCCGTCTCAGCGGCTTCGGGCCAGGACGTCAACGACTTTGTGTTTGACGCAGCTATGATTTTCAAAGACTATGGCTATGCCCGCGAAGCGCTCGAGCTGCTCCAAAGCCTGCCGGCCGACTATGCTGACTATGACAAGGCCGACGACGCCATTGTTGACCTTTTGAAGATGCTGGCGCTATATGACGAAGCCCGGCAGAGGCTCAGCAGCCAGTTGGACAAAGACCCCTTCAACCCCTCGCTCTGGCAGCGCATGGCTTATGTCGACTTCGCGTCCCGACGCTATGCCGAGGCTATTGAAGACACTGACTACGGGCTGACCACCTCGGCCGATGACGACGGTCTGAGCCGACTCCGCCTTATGTCTATGGCCTCGACAGAACCACTGGACGAAGCGCAACACCGCCAGGCCATTGCCCTGCAAGACCCCATATCGCTCATGACCTCGGGCGACTCCCACCTCAAACGCGACAACGTGGTCAACGCCCAGTCAGACTACGCCATGGCCGGTCTCTACCTGCCACGCGACAGCGGCGAGCGCGCCGGACTCCTCACCCGGCGCATCAAGCTCCTGGCCAAGACGGGAGACACAGCCACCGCCCTCCACGAGCTTGAGGTCCTGCTCACCGCACACGGCGACCAGTGGTCGGCCTGCCACGAGATGGCTTTGATTTGCTTTGACAAAGGCTACACCGAAGACGGACTGGAGGCTCTGCGCCTGGCCCGACGGTTCGGCCTGCTCAGTCCGGCGCGGCTGACCATAGTCATAGACTTGCTCTTGAGCTACCACATCATCGCTCCGGCCCACGACCTTTGGCAGACTATGCAAGAAAAAGCCGACCAACTGCCGGCACTATGGCAGCGCAAGCTGAGAGAAGTGACGGCACAACCGGAATAGCGCCGCCACATACAGACACTGACTCATCCGGCACCCACAAGCGACGACTTGCGCGTGCCGGATTTTCTTTTCCCTTTATCTACCTCTTTTTCATCAACCGACGACCAAAATCCACAATTGGGGTAATCACTACCGCAATTCGGGTAATGAAATTTCGGGAGATTATCCCTATTTTTGCAACGTAAGAACCTCCATTTTCCCTCAACCTCACCATGCAAGAAATAATTATAGACTCCGTTCAGAAGTTCAACGAGCAATACGGCTTTGAAACGCTCCATCCTCTCGTGAGCGTACAGCGGCTCACGACGCCGCGACAACTCTCGGAATGCCTCATACACTATGGTCTCTATGCGCTCTTTTTGAAGGAGAACAAGGGATGCCAGTTGTCTTACGGTCGCACGAAATACGATTTTGACGAGATGACCGTCACCAGCTTTGCTCCGGGACAGACCATCCACGTGAAGCCGTCGCCGGACGTGATTGTGCCCAAGTGGACCGCTCTGGTGTTTCATCCCGACCTGCTCCGTCGCACCGCCCTGGGGCGAAACATCGGCAAGTATGAGTTTTTCGACTACACCAGCAACGAAGCGCTCCACCTGTCTGTGGGTGAGATAGCCATTTTCCGCGGCGTGCTCGACATGATTGGGCAGGAACTTCATCGCAGCATAGACCGACACAGCCGAGAACTCATTGTGTCTAACATCGAACTGCTGCTCAACTATTGCCTCCGCTTCTACGACCGCCAGTTTGTGACGCGTGAAGAAATCAACCACGAAGTGGTGAAGCGGTTTGAGGCGATGCTGCGCGACTACATCCACACAAGGGCCGAGCGCGAGGGTCTGCCCACTGTGGGTTATTTTGCCGAGCAATGCTGCCTCTCGGTGGGCTATTTCGGCAACCTGGTCAGGGTGGAAACGGGTCGTACGGCGAGAGACTTCATTGCCGACCACCTGCTGCTGGAGGCCAAGAGCCTGCTCGACGACGCCGCGCTGAGCATCGGCCAAGTGGCCGGCCGGTTGGGCTTTGACTATCCACAACACTTCGTGCGCTTCTTCAAGGCACGCACCGGCCAGACGCCCAAACAATACCGTGAGGCGTCGTGAAGCCGCGCGGTTTGGTCTTTTGCCGGACGCAACAAACGATGTATATTTCGGATGAAAAGGAAAAGGAGGCCTTGACGGACCTCCTTTTTGTGTGTCTCAGTGTCTACGGGCCTTATGGGAGAAAAAACCGGCCCTATTGCAGAAAATTCTGTCCTTATGGCAGGACGTGTCGGGCATATTCATGGCCAGGAAAAGCCGGCGATGGACGTTTCGCGGCGGCTCTTCGTTTACATTTTCAGCCGCAGAGAAGTTTTTGGACCTTTTCCGGCATTTTTCATGTCATACAAGCGGGCGTTTTTGAACCAATCAAATACAAGGGCAACCGCATCAAATTGTCGGCGGCCCATAGCCCGAGCCCCGTCAGTCTATCCACTCAATGTATGCCCCGCTCGTTGAGCGCCCGGGCATAGGCTGCGGCGTTGGCCAGATGCTCTTCGTAGGTTTTGGCAAAGAGATGAGTGCCGGAGAAATCGGGATTGGCACACATATATATATAGTCGTGGCGCTCGGCCTTCAAGACGGCTTCGACGGCTGCCATCGACGGCAGACAGATGGGGCCCGGCGGCAGACCGGCTTGGCGATAGGTGTTGTAGGGACTGGGGCACTCGAGATGTTCGTAGGTGATGCGACGCAGATCGAAGCGGCCAAGGGCAAATTTCACCGTGGGGTCGGCCTGCAGACGCATACCGATGCGCAGACGGCCCAAATACATCCCGGCCACGCGCGGCATTTCGGTCACGACGCTTGTCTCACGGTCTACGATGGAGGCGAGCGTCACCACTTCTTCAGGCGTAAGTCCCTGGCTCTCGGCTTGCTGGAGCCGCGTCTTGGTCCAGTATTTTTTGCTCTCGTCCCTCATTTTGCCGATGAGAGCTTGCGGCGTCACGTCCCAATAGACGTCATACTGCTGAGTGAGGAAGACGCAGGGCAGGGTCTGTGGCGAGAGGCCAAGGGACTGCAGCGAAGCAGTGTCGGCAAAGGCTCGGCTCCACGTGGCTGAGTCGGCCTGCAACACACGCGAGAGACGGCCGGCCAGCTGGTCCATGGTGTGTACGGAAGGAATGTTAAGCCGAACAGGTGTCTGACTGTGAGAGCGCAGACGGCGCAAGACGGTGAGCGCAGACTGACCGCTGCCCACGTCGTAACGCCCCGCACCCACCCGGCCGGGATAGCCCACGACGGCACCCACCGTCTTGAACACGAACAGACGGAACGAAGACGTGTGAGGACGCAGTTTGACATAGACGGAATCGGCCGTGTCGTCGGCATCAATATAGACAAAACGTTCTGAGGCAGATGGGGTAAAACGACTCAACAAGCCGTAGCCGAAAAGAAGCCCGAGAGCCACCACAACAACGACTATCGACCACACCATCCGGTGCTTGGTTGATTTTTTCATATGACTGATGATTATTTCTAACAACAAAATTACAAAAACTCACTGCTCACATAGCACGGTATTTAGTTTTTTTATAAATTTGCACAAAGCACGCGAAAAATGTGCAGGACGAGCCATTTTTTCTGCCCATTCACCGATATGACACGTGCCTATACCTCTACCTTAAATACCGTATGGAAACGACGTATAAAGATTTTATCGGCTACATCGAGCAAAGCATTAAAGAGAATTGGGACCTCGATGCACTGACCGACTATCAAGGCAGCACGTTGCAATATAAAGACGTGGCGCGAAAGATTGAGAAACTCCACATCCTTTTTGAGAATGCCGGCGTGGCCCCGGGCGACAAAATCGCCCTCTGCGGCCGCAACAGTGCCAACTGGGCCGTGGCCTTTATGGCCACTCTGAGCTATGGCGCCGTGGCTGTGCCCATTCTCCACGAGTTCAAGCCGCAGCAGGTGCACGACATCGTCAACCACTCAGAGGCTCGTCTGCTTTTCGCCGGCGACCAGGTGTGGCCCACACTTGAAGCCGACAAGATGCCGGCACTCGAAGGCATCATCAACATACCCGACTATTCACTGCTCGTTTGCCGCTCGGCCAAACTCGAAGAGGCCAGAGAGCGACTGAACGAGTTTTTTGGTAAAAAATATCCCAAGTATTTCCGCAAGGAACACGTGGCCTACCGCCACACCACCTCGGGCGACGACTTGGCCCTCATCAACTACACCTCGGGCACAACGAGCAATTCCAAAGGTGTACTCGTGCCCTACCGTGCGCTGTGGTCAAACCTCATCTTTGCCCGCGAGAAGCTGGGCGACAAGGTGGTGCGCGGCAGCAAAGTCATCTCAATGCTCCCCATGGCCCACATGTATGGTATGGCCTTTGAATTTATCTTTGAATTTATGGGCGGCATCCACATACACTTCCTCACCCGTGTGCCTTCGCCCAAGATTGTGTTCCAGGCCTTTGCCGACATCAAACCGACCATTGTCATCTCGGTGCCGCTCATCGTGGAGAAAATCATCAAGAAGAGTGTCTTGCCCAAGTTGCAGACGGTCAGTATGAAACTGCTCCTGCGCCTGCCGGTCATCAACACCCGCATACGCGAGAAGATACGCGAGAAACTGGTCGAGGCCTTTGGCGGCAATTTCTACGAAATCATCATTGGCGGCGCAGCCTTCAACAGCGAGATTGAAATGTTCCTCCACAAGATTGGCTTCAACTTCACCGTGGGCTATGGCGCCACTGAATGTGCCCCCATCATCAGCTACTCAGACTGGCACGACTTCCGACCGGGCTCTTGCGGCGTGGCCGCACCGCGTATGGAGGTGAAAATCGACTCGCCCGACCCCGAAAACGTGGCCGGAGAGATTTTGGCCCGAGGCATGAACGTGATGCTGGGCTATTACAAAAATCCCGAAGTCACCGCTGCCACGCTCGACAAAGACGGCTGGTATCACACGGGCGACCTCGGTGTGATGGATGCCGACGGACACATCTACATCAAAGGCCGTAGCAAGAATATGCTGCTGGGCGCTTCGGGCCAGAACATCTATCCCGAAGAAATCGAAGACAAACTCAACTCTCTGCCCTACGTGTCGGAGAGCATCGTCATCCAGCGCGACGAAAAACTCTACGGTCTCGTGCATCCCGACTACGACGAAGCGGCCAAGGCCGGCCTCGACGAAAACGGCTTGCGACTGGCTATGGAGCAAAACCGTAACGACCTCAACACGATGGTGGCCGGATACGAGAAACTGGCCGGCATCAAGATTTTCACCGAAGAGTTTGAGAAGACGCCCAAACGCTCCATCAAACGTTTCCTCTACGAAAACGTGGAAATCTGATTGCTATCAGCCCCCACTCCAACGCTCCATATCGCCTGCTCTCATCCCCTTATCGGTATGCCCCGTGTGATTGACGTGATTGAAACGTCCAATCACAGCAACCGACTCACAAACTGACAGTTGCAAGGCCGTGATTGTGTGATTGGGGAAAAGGTAAGAATTTGGGGGAGGAGACATAAAGTGACGAAGGAACCGCCGAGTGCAGCCTTCAACAAAATAATTGCGCCGCCGTCAAGTGGTAGTCATCCCTACCCGAAGACGGCGGCGCATTTGTTTTTGTCAAGGTAAAAAAAGATGGCGCGGCGGGTTGGCGTTATTGCATTTCGTCGGGCTCTTTCATGTCTATCTCCTCGCCCATGGCGTCATAGAACTGATATTGGAGATAGGCGAGGCTTTGGTTGGGCACTACCTTGACGCCCAGACCATACTTGATTTGCCATTTTCGCTTGATGCTCACCAAACCCTGATTGATATAGGCCGCCACGAAGGGATGCACGTGGAGACGGATTTTGCGGATGTGAAGTTTGGCAACGACAAAAGCGATTTTGCTTTCGAGAGTGTCGATGAAGAGTAAACTTGATTTGATTTGACCTTTTCCTCCACAAGTGGGACAGGTCTCTTCGACGGTGACATCCATGGCAGGACGCACACGCTGTCGGGTGATTTGCATCAGACCGAACTTGGAGAGCGGCAGGATGTTGTGTCTGGCGCGGTCGTTTTTCATATTTTCGACCATTCGCTCATAGAGTTTCTGCCGGCTCTCGGGCAGAGCCATATCGATGAAATCCACTACGATGATGCCACCCATGTCGCGCAGACGAAGCTGACGGGCCAGTTCGTCGGCAGCACCGAGATTGACGTCGAGGGCATTGGCTTCCTGACCGTCGGCCGACTTGGAGCGGTTGCCGCTGTTGACGTCGACCACGTGGAGCGCCTCGGTGTGCTCAATATACATATAGGCCCCGTGCTTGTAGGTGACGATGCGGCCAAAGCCCGACTTGATTTGCCTCGTGACATTGAAGTTGTCGAAGATGGGCAGTGTGCCTTCATACATTTTGACGATGCCGACGCGGTCGGGGGCAATGAGGCCCACGTAGTCTTTGATTTCGTGAAACACCTGCTTGTCGTTGACGTAGATGTTTTCGTATGAAGGGTTGAAGAGGTCGCGGAGCATGGCCACGGCCCTGCCGGTCTCTTCGTAGCAGCAAAGGGGCGGTTTGCCGGCCGAAGCACGGAGATTTTGCACGGCTCGCACGGTGGTTTCCCATCGGCTCAGCAGGATTTTGAGTTCTTGGTCGAGTTCGGCCACTCGTTTGCCCTCAGCGACGGTACGAATAATTACGCCGAAGCCTTTGGGCTTGATGCTTTGCACGAGTTGCTTGAGGCGGGCGCGTTCGGCACCGCTTTTGATTTTTGTCGACACGGAGATTTTGTCGGCAAAAGGCACGAGCACGAGGAAGCGTCCGGCAAAAGAGAGTTCGCAGGTGAGTCGTGGGCCTTTGGTGGAGATGGGCTCTTTGACAATCTGCACGAGCACTTCGTCGCCGGCTTTAAGCACGTTTTGGATGCTGCCGTCTTTTTCGAGAATGGGCCCGCCCATGCACTTCTGCATTGGGAGCGGTTTTTTGCCGGCTGCGAGGCTGCCCAGCATTTTGGCCGAGGCGTTGTAGGCTGCGCCGAGGTCGAGATAGTGGAGGAAGGCATCTCTCTCATGTCCGACACTCACGAAACAGGCGTTGAGTCCCGGCATGATCTTTCGGACCTTGGCCAGGTAGATGTTGCCCACAGAAAAGTGTTCGGCCCTTGCTTCTTTTTGAAACTCCACGAGTTTTTTGTCTTCGAGCAGGGCGATGGAGATTTCCTTTCTGTTGACATCGACGATTACTTCGCTTGTCATGTGTTGTGAGTGATGTGATGTTGAGATAGAGATGGGGCAATGTCTGCCGGTTTTGTCCGTGAGGCGTTGAGCGGCAGAGTCGTTGCCTTGTGTCTTGTTGGGTAAAAAGAATGTGCCAACAGGAAGAAAACACATCACGCGTGATTTCTCACCAATTGGCACATCGTCTTTTTTCCGTCGGTAATGACTGAAGAAATCAGACTTTCAGTTTTTGATCTGTGTGTGGCACGTAATGCAGGCTTACTTGCTCTTATGTCTGTTCTTTCTCAGTCTTTTTTTACGCTTGTGCGTAGACATCTTATGTCTTTTTTTCTTTTTTCCGCTTGGCATAGCTGTAAGTGTTTAAATATGGTTTGTGAAATGTGTTAGTTGCCGTTTATTTGATGTCGGCCACGAAGGTTTTGGCCGGCTTGAAGGCGGGGATGTTGTGCTCGGGGATGATGATGGTGGTGTTTTTTGAGATGTTGCGAGCAGTCTTCTCGGCGCGTTTTTTGAGGATGAAGCTGCCGAAACCTCTCAGATAAACGTTTTCACCGTCGGCGAGCGACTCTTTGACCGATGCCATAAAAGCTTCCACGACAGTGAGCGCAGTGGTTTTGTCGATACCGGTCTTTTGCGAAATGGAGTTAACGATGTCTGCTTTAGTCATCTTAGCTGTTGTGTTATGATTAGTCTTGATTTTTTAATTCGGGTGCAAAGATATAATTTTCAGATGGTTTTGAAAAACATCTCTGCTGTTTTTTTCATCAGAAGAAGCCGGAAAGGCTCCGGATGACTGCCAGGCCTTGTCGGCGTCAAGTGTCATTGGATGGCTATCTTCTTGATTCGTCCCAAATGGCGTCCGCCTTCGAAGTGAGTGTTGAGGAAAGCCTCGACGATTTCTGTGGCCTCGGCTTCAGAGATGAAGCGTCCGGGCATAACGAGCACGTTGGCGTCGTTGTGCTGGCGTGCCAGTCGGGCTATTTCGGGCATCCACACCAGTGCGGCGCGTATAGACTGATGTTTGTTGAGTGTCATGGAGATGCCTTCGCCGCTGCCACATACGGCAATGCCGCGCTCACACTCGCCGTTTTCCATTCCGCGGGCCAGGGCGTGGCCATAGTCGGGATAGTCGCAGCTGTCTGTGGAATGGGTGCCGTAATCGATGGTTTCGATGCCCTTCTCTTTGAGCAACTGGGCCACGAATTGTTTGAGGGGGAAGCCGGCGTGGTCGCTGGCCAATCCGATTTTAGTCATATATATATAATATTAAGAGTCGAAGAGACAAAGAGATGAAGAGTCGCGAGCGGCCGAGGCAAGCCCTGAAGAGGCATAACATAATAGCCCAGGGCCGTTGGGGGGCACGTAGTAGCACCGGCACCATAGATTAGCGGCCCGGCAAGCCCTGTAAGGGCGCAACATAATAGCCCAGGTCGTCAGGCCTGGGTTTAATATGGTCCCCCATATTCCGGCCTGTAAGGTCGGCACCCCAAGCGTCTCGTTATCAATATGTCATTTTCAATTATTCATCCCCTATTGTGCCGACCTTACAGGCCGGAGATTAGAGGAGTTCCGCATACCCGGGCTTAACGGCCCGGGCTGTTATGTTACGCCCTTACAGGGCTTGCGGGGCCGCTCAGTTCAAAGTCTAAAAGACTAAAAGTCTAAGAGAGTTTTAGCGGCCAAGCCACTTTTTGACTTTTTGTCTTTTTTTCAGTCTTCAGCCAGGAATTTCTTCACCTCAGAGAGGATGTTTTCGGGGGTGAAGCCGAGTTTCTCGTCGAGCACTTTGAAGGGTGCGCTGTAGCCGAAACTGTCGAGTCCGTAGACGCGGCCACGACTACCCACGAGGCCCTCGAAGGTGACGGGCAATCCGGCAGTGAGGCCGAAGATTTTGGCGTCGGGAGGCAAGAGTTGCATTTGGTATTCCTTGCTCTGACGGCGGAAGAGGCCTTCGCTGGGACAGCTCACCACGCGGGCTTTGATGCCTTCTTCGGCCAGGAGGGTGGCCGTCTGTCCGAGTGTGGATACCTCAGAACCGGAAGCCACGAGGATGACGTCGGGATTAGCTTCGGGCACCACCTCGTAGGCACCGCGGCTCACGCCGGTGTAGTCGGTGGCGGCGGGCAGGTCTTTGACATTCTGACGGCTGAAGATGAGTGCCGTCGGAGTGTGTACGTTTTCCATCGCCATGCGCCAGCACTGTGTCGTGGCGTGCACGTCGCAGGGTCGGAACACGCGCACACTGTCGCGTCCGCTGTGGTTTTTGAGTTTTTCCATAAGGCGTATCTGCGCCTCCTGCTCCACGGGCTCGTGTGTGGGTCCGTCTTCGCCCACACGGAAGGCGTCGTGCGTCCACACGAACTTCACGGGCAACTCCATGAGGGCAGCCATACGTATGGCCGGTTTCATATAGTCAGAGAAGACGAAGAAGGTGCCCATTGCCGTAATCATACCGCCGTGCAGGGTGATGCCGATACAGACGCAGGCCATGGTGAGTTCCGAGACACCTGCTTGGAGGAAGCCTCCGGCGAAGTTGGTGCGTGTGATGACACTGCTGTGTTTCAAGAAGCCGTCGGTCTTGTCGGAGTTGCAGAGGTCGGCCGAACTGACAATCATGTTGGGCACATATTCCGAGAGCAGTCCGAGACAGGCAGCTGAGGCGTTGCGTGTGGGCGCATCGGGTTTCTGCTCGATGGAGTCCCAGGGGATTTCTGGCAGACGGCCGGCAAACCAGTCTTCGAGTTTCTTGGCCTTTTCGGGATTTTGCGCAGCCCATTCGGCCTCTTCTTCACGCAGGGCAGCCACCTGTGCGGTGAGCTCTTCGCGTCGGGCGGCATAGAGCGCTGCTGTTTCGGGACGCACCACGAAGGCGTTGTCGGGGTCGGCACCCAGATGGAGCACCGTCTGTCGGTAGGCATCCGGTCCGAGGGGAGCACCGTGGGTTTTGCAGTCGCGTTCATAGCTTGAGCCGTCGGCCTTACGGGCACCTTTGCCCATCACGGTGTGTCCGATGATGAGTGTGGGACGTGCCGTTTCGGCGTTAGCCTCTTTGAGTGCGCGGCGGATTTGCTCCACGTCGTTGCCGTCTATTTCGATGACGTTCCAGTTCCATGCGCGGTATTTCATTGCCGTGTCTTCAGAGATCACGTCGGCCGTTTCGGTGGAAAGTTGAATTTCGTTGGCGTCGAAAAACATGATGAGGTTGTCGAGCCCCAGGTGTCCGGCTATGCGGCCGGCGCCCTGTGAGATTTCTTCCTGAATGCCGCCGTCTGAGATATAGGCATAAATCTTTTCGCGCTTGAAGCCGGGATTGCCCGTGCGTGCATAGAGAGCTTTGGCGGCGATGGCTGCTCCCACGGCATAGGTGTGTCCCTGTCCGAGGGGGCCTGAAGTGTTTTCGATGCCACGTGCCACGTTCACCTCAGGGTGTCCGGGTGTGGGCGACTGCCATTGGCGGAACTGCTGCAGCTCGTCCATATCAAACCGGCCGGCCAGTGCCAGCACCGAATAGAGCATGGGCGACATATGTCCCGGGTCGAGAAAGAAGCGGTCTCTGCAGGGCCAGTCGGGCTGTGCAGGGTCATAAACAAGAAACTCGGAATAAAGGGTGTTGATGAAATCAGCGCCACCCATGGCACCTCCCGGGTGTCCGGACTTGGCTTTCTCCACCATGGCGACAGACAGCACGCGAATGTTGTCGGCAGCCGAATTCATTACCTCAACAGGATTTTTCATATAGTAGTCGTTATGTTTTGTCGTCGGTGACTGCGTCTTTTGGGGTGCTTGGGGCTCATGCGGCCCGTGGGCCTCCCCCCTGCGTAAAAACGTCGCAAAAATACAAAAATATGACCACGCGTGCAAACATTTTCGTCTGAGATTGAGCGAGAAGGCTTGCAGGCATAACATAAAAGAAAGCAGCCAAAGACAAACTCTTCCGAGAGTGACGGCTATATGCATCTCTGCATTCCACACTCCCGGAAGTGTCATTTTTCTTGACAATGAATGGACAAGAAGCCATTCTACCATAAGGGTCATCTAAATCTGCGCTGGCATCGTGGACAAACCCATCGGTAGTCTTTCACCT
>JBJFGJ010000202.1:0-1924 GCA_051892575.1 Alloprevotella sp.
TCATAGAGTTGGCAGCAGAGGCCATCGCTCCGAGGTTGTGTGTTTTCTTTGTGTAATAGCCAGTAGAATAGTTCAAGAGCTTATAGCCTGTTTCTCCATTCACTTGGTCACCTTCACACAGCATAAAGATGGTGGCAGGAAGTTCAAAATTACTATTCATATCCATTTTGGTATCATCATCCGTAGCCGTAGTCGCAGCAGACGGGGCTATATAGTTCTTAGAAGCATAACCTCTGAAGCGATAGAGCTTACCGACCTCGGGCATATTGAGGCTGAAGTCAGCATAAATGCCGTCGAGAGCAGAGATGGAGTTGTTGATGTCAGTAAGTGTGGCGTCAGCGTTGGTGAGGAGAGCCTCGGCGGTAGCAATCGTGGCGGCAGCATCATCGCTACCTGTATAGGTATATTTGCTTACGCCAGTGCCAAGCAGACGGCCTTTGGCGAGTTTTGTATCGAGGTCGCCTTTGTAAAGCTTGGCAGTAACCGCATCGGCCACGCTGGTCTCAACGGACTCGCCGGTCTTAATCAGATAGAATTTCACGCCGTCGTCATTGGCATTGTTATAGGTTCTAACTGCTTGAATGCCATTATAGCCGGGAGACAAACTCAGCATTGTGCTGCTGTTGTTGTTGAACAACAGACGATGCTCCGAGGGTGAACCGTCTACGGCGTTAATCTGTACATAAGCAGCGCCTGTTTCGTCAAATGCGATAAGGCCTCCGCTGGGCGAGATAAATTTCTGGTTTTGTACGTTGTAGATATACTTCTTGCTGTCTTTCTCAACGAAAGCCCATTCAGAATAAATGCCTTCAGCATCAATGGTTGGGAATTTTGTCCATCCCGTAGCACCGGCAATATACGCATTGGTTTCGCTGCCGTTTTCATCGACAGTTGAATAGGCCAAATAACCACGGGCTGTGGCAGAGCACTGGATTTGGAACTTCTCATCGGCTGCGAGCGTCACCACATTGCTGGAGTTTTCATTGTAAGACTCCACCATAGCGTTGTAGGTTGTCTCGGACGGAGACAAATAGAAATTAGTACAAGTCGCGGACACTGCGGCACCAGCAGTTGTCGTCATAGCTCCCACATAAGTGTCGCTGGCGGCTGCCGCAACATTATAAATCGTGGTGTATTGGGGTATCCAAGCAGTCTGTGTGGCAAGAGTGGTTTGAAGATCAGAATCCAAGTCGCCCACTTCGATGATTTCAAAAATGTTGCCAAAGTCGGTAAGATTACCGGCGCCATCATTCCAGTTAACAATACCATGACATCCTTGGATGTCAGCCACATTCAGTGCACCGGTAAAGTTGTTCACAGAAAGCACCCAATTGTAGATGCCATTGTTAGAGGCCTTGATAGAAAGAGCGTTGTGAGGAATAGTGGCCAAGGGGATGGCATCGTTATTGTCTGATACTGTCCCTACATACTTGCCGGCGGCGATGTTGTACATATAGTATGCACCGTTTGCAGAGTAGAGGGCAAACTGGAAGTTGGTTGTGGCATCGCTATACTCCAAAGAGTGGCCGCTACCATACGTAGAAGAAAGGTTGCCGGTGGCATCCGTGTGGTAAAGCAGATAGTGATTGGTGTTGTCGCTATTGATGCTACGGCCGGATTTCAAAGCATAAACCTTGGTGTTGCTCAACTCGCTCAGGGCCGTGATGGCCTTGTAGTTGGTAAGGCCCGTTTCTTCAGCAGCGTCAAGACCCTTCACGCCAATGTGGCCATTGGTGTTGGTGATAGACTCAGATGTACCCACGCAGACAAAATAACGAAGCGTGTAGGTGCCGGCAGCCACGTCAGTCATATCAAGCGTGTATTTGCCGAGGCCTGAACTGCCCGTGGTCTGGCGACTATAGCTTGAAGCGACTACCTCATCGCTTGCGTTGACCAAATCAACGCCAAGAATACGGAGAGCTAC
>JBJFGJ010000203.1:0-9756 GCA_051892575.1 Alloprevotella sp.
CAAGGAAGTTTGGGTGAGTGGCTGAAACCACCAGTTTGCTAAACTGACGTACGGGTTTACCGTACCGGGGGTTCGAATCCCCCAGCTTCCGCACATTATGGCGCTTTCATCTAACGGTTAGGATACATGCCTCTCACGCATGGTATACGGGTTCGATTCCCGTAGGCGCTACTTCACCGCTCGGCAAAGACATTGCCGGGCGTTTTTTTTTATTGCTCGGATGGTGAAGGATGTGACTGAATGTGACTGGAGCGTTCAGTCACAGCAATTGACCGAAACACAAGGCGTTGCAAGCCTGTGATTGTGTGATTGGGAAAAAGGTGAAAAATAGGGTAAAGAGAAAAACGGCGACAAGCGTCTGTCATCATAAGTCGCTTGCCGCCGTTGCAATGTTTTTACACAGCTATTGAAGATAACAAGGTTTGGTCGTTTTAATGACCGGTGCGACCGGGCAAGAAACGCTCTTGGAGATATTGGAAGATGATGAACAGCGAAGGCACCACAAAGAGCAGTCCAATGGTGCCCACAATCATACCACCCACCGTGCCCACACCCACAGAGATGTTGCCGTTTGCACCAACGCCGTGGGCAAACATCAGCGGCAGCATGCCGAAGACCATCGTCAGTGAAGTCATTAAGATGGGGCGCAGACGGGCTTTGGCCGCACTCATGGCGGCGGCTGTGATTGTCATACCTTCTTTTCGGCGCGTGGATGCATATTCGGTGAGCAGAATGGCCGTTTTGGCCAGCAGGCCAATGAGCATAATGAGGCCGGTCTGCATATAGATGTTGTTTTCAAGTCCCCATATCTTGGCAAACAAGAAACTGCCCATCAGACCAAAAGGCACCGACAGTATGACGGCGAAAGGTATCATCAGGCTCTCGTAGAGTGCGCAAAGGATGAGATAGATGAACACAATACAGATGATGAAGACCAGAGTAGTGGTGTTGCCCGTAGACGCCTCTTCGCGCGACATGCCTCCAAACTCGTAGCCATAGCCCTCGGCCAGCGTTTGGTCTGCCACTTCCTTGATGGCTTGTATGGCCTGGCCCGAACTGTAGCCATCGGCCGGCACACCCATTACGCTTATGGCCGAGAACAGGTTGAAGCGCGACAGACTCTCCGAACCGTAAACGCGTGTGAGCCGGACGTATTGCGCAATGGGCGACATCTCGCCTGCGTCGTTTCGCACGTAGATGTGGTTGAGTGCCTCCGTGTCGAGACGATATTCCGGCGAGGCCTGCACCATGACGCGATAGAGTTTTGTGAAACGGTTGAGGTTGCTTGAATAACTGCCACCCACATAGCCCGAAAGTGTGCTTAACACATCACCCGGCGACACGCCGTGGCGTTTGCATGCGGCAGCATCCACGTCCACCATATACTGTGGATATTTGGTGTCGAAAGTAGTGTAGGCTCTCGAAATCTCCGGGCGTTGGTTGAGGGCCTCTATGAACGCTTTGGTTTGGTCGAGGAGCTGATCCACGGTGCCGCCTTTGCGGTCTTGCACATAAAGTTCAAAGCCGTTGCTCATTCCATAGCCTGAAATCATAGGCTGAGTGGAGACGCGTATGGTTGCCGACTTGATGCCTTCGGTGCGGCGGTAAATCTCGTTCATCACCGAGTTCACATCGTCGCCCTTGCCTTTGCGTTCGCTCCAATTTTTAAGACGGATGGTGAAAGAGCCTGCCGAGGCCGACTGATTGTGCACGGCGTCTTTGCCCGTGATGCGCGAGTAGATTTTGATTTGTGGAATGTCGCTGATGGCGGCTTCGATTTCGTCCATGATACGTCCCGTCTCCACCAGGTTGCTGCCCGGCGCCGCCTGCACGTTGACATTGATGGTGCCCATGTCTTCTTGTGGCACGAGGCCGGTTTTGGTGGTGCCCATAAGCCATACCAGAGCACCGATGGCCACGGCCACACTGATCAGGGCAATGAAGGTGTGGCGGGTGAGACGCGACACGCCCTTCATATATTTATGTTGGAGATGATGGAAAGCCGCGTTGAAGGCCACGTGGAAGCGGTCTGAGAAGCCGGGCCGTTTGCCTTTCTGGCCAATCTGCCGCCGGCGCATGATGAGCGCGCAGAGCGCAGGACTCAGCGTGAGGGCATTGAGCAGAGATATGGCCACGGCTACGGCCATGGTGAGACCAAACTGTGTGTAGAATGTACCTGTGGTACCGCCCATAAAACTGACGGGGATGAATACGGCCATAAACACGACGGTCGTTGTCATCAGTGCCGAGGTGAGGCCGCCCATGGCCTCCACCGTGGCTTGATAGGCCGAGTCGCATCCCTCGTCGAAGCGCGCCTGTACGGCTTCCACCACTACGATACTATCGTCCACAACCGTGCCGATGACGAGCACCAAAGCAAAGAGCGTCAGCAGGTTGAGGCTGAAACCCACAATGCTGAGAAAGGCAAACGTCCCTACCAGCGACACTACGATGGCCAGCGAGGGAATGATGGTGGCGCGGAAACTGTGGAGGAAGAAATAAACCACGAGCACCACCAGGATGATGGCCACAAAGAGCGTTTCCACCACGTTGGCGATTGAAGCGTCGAGAAAGTCTTTTGTGCTCGTGATGTCGGTCAGCACCATTCCCGAGGGCAGCGTCTTGGAGATTTCAGCAGAGACTTTGTCTATCTCTTTGATGATTTCGTTGGCGTTTGAGCCGGACGTCTGTGCCATCATACAGTTGGCTCCCGGGTGACCGCTTGTCTGGCTGAGCATGCTGTAGTTTTCGGCTCCCAGCTCGATGCGTGCCACGTCGCGCAACCGCAACACCTCACCGCCCGGCAGTGATCTGATGACCATGTTGCCGAAGTCTTCTTCCTTCTCATAGCGGCCGCGGTATTTCATGACATATTGGAATGTATAGTCCGACTCGGCGCCGAGAGTGCCCGTGGGCGACTCGATGTTTTGCTCGGCTAGTACGGCGGCAATGTCTGAGGGCATCAAACCGTATTGTGCCATTTTGAGCGGATTGAGCCAGATGCGCAGGGCATAGCTCGCTCCCCAGATATTCACGTCGCCCACGCCCGCAATGCGCGACATCTGCGGCTCAATGTTGATCTTCATGTAGTTGGTCAGGAAGTTGGCGTCGTAGACATTGTCGGGCGAATAGAGCGAAATGGCTTTGAGCGAGTTGCTCTGTCGTTTGCGCACGGTGATACCGGCCTTAGTCACCTCTGCCGGCAGCAGGCCTTGGGCCGAAGCCACACGGTTTTGCACGTTCACCACCGCCATGTCGGGGTCGGTGCCCTGCTTGAAATAGACACTGATTGAGGCCGAACCCGTGTTGGTGGCCGTCGACGTCATATACATCATATTCTCCACACCGTTGAGTTGCTCTTCAAGCGGAGTGACTACGCTCTTCAACACCGTTTCGGCGTTGGCCCCGGTGTATGAAGCCGAAACGCGCACGGTGGTGGGGGCGATGTCGGGAAACTGTTCAAGAGGGAGTTGACACAGGCCTATGCAGCCCACGATGACAATGGCCACGGAAATGACACCGGCCAAAATCGGGCGGTCTATGAAAGTTTTGACGTTCATGTTGATATATCGAGAGAGTTTTTGTGTGTCTTGCAAAAGCCGTATTGCGCATGCAAAAATAGATTGTGCGCGGCAATGGTTGAACTCTGTTGGGAAGAGGTGGGGGCAGAATAAGGCACATTGGGGGTAGATGGTTTGGGGGATGGCGGGTGAGGGCAGGTGCATTTCCGCCTATTGGAATTGTCTATTGACACAAGCCGAAAACGATTGTGTTGAGGCTCGGGCTTGTCACGCCGTGCCTTCCAGTTGTCGAACGCTCACCGGCGGCCGTGCAGACGTTCACGAGCATCCGTGCGTCCGCTCACGAGCGTCCGTGCAGACAGTCGCCAATGTTCGCCAACGAGAAGCCTTCGGCACGCGCTCGTTCCTAAAGTTGAGGGGACGAAAAGGCCTTTTCCGGTGGCAAATGGCGAGAGTAGTGGGTGACTGACAGTGGGAAAAAGATTGTAATTTTGCATAAGGGCCACGTGGAACTTTCGAGACGGTGGCTCTACTTTTTCATTACAGTCTGTCCATAGTTTGCAATGAAACATATTGACCGCTACATAGACCTGGCCTTTTGTCTTGTCATTTTGCCACTGATGATTTATGCCTTCCCCGTGGAGCGCTGGTGGGCCACGCGGCCGTGGCTCTTCCTCACCTTCATTCTCTGGCTCTATGCCGCCTATTTCCTCTACAAATACTGCTGTGTGCCCATGCTTTTCGGCCATAGTCGTCGGCGCCTGTGGGCCTTGGGGCTCATCGTCATATCGCTCGGCGTCACGTTCCTGTTCACCACCTTCGACATCACCTCGCCCTATTATCATTTAAGGCAGTCGGGATTGGCCAATCTGCCTGTGCCGGTGTGGGGCGTGAGGCCCAATCGTCAGGCCGTCTGGCTCTATTTCATCATCGTCGTTTTTTTCAGTTTTGCCGTGCAGTGCACCGGTATGGCCTACCGTGCCCGCCTGGCACGCGAAGAGGCCGAATATGAACGGGGTCGGGCCGAATTGGAACGCTATAAGGCACAGATCAATCCCCACTTTGTTTTCAATACGCTCAACACCATCTACGGCCTGCTCATTGCCCGCTCCGACAAGACTGAGGCGGCGATGGAGCGTTTCATCAATCTCACGAAATATCTCTACCGCAATGCCCGCCGCGAATGGATAACGCTGGCCGAAGAGGCTGACTATATCAGCCAATACATCGACTTGCAGCGCCTGCGCCTCGGGCCGAATGTTGAAGTCACCTTTACTCGCCAGATGACTGAAGCCGGTGGGCTGGTGCCGCCGCTTATGCTCATCACTTTTGTGGAGAATGCCTTCAAGCACGGCATATCTTCAGACGCGCCCTCGTTTGTTCACATTGTGCTCAGACAAGACGAGACGAGTGTCACGTTTGAGGTGGAGAACTCCTGGTTCGACCGCCCTGCCGACAGTCAGAGCAGGACCGGTCTCGATAACTGTCGCCGCCGTCTCGACCTGCTCTATCCCGGTCGCCACCGGCTGGAATACGGTCATCTGGGCCAGACCTATCGTGTCGTACTTGTGCTTCAGACTGTGGACAAAACAGCCGGGCCGACGGCTTGTGCTGATTGTTGACCCGCTTAGACTTCAAAAAAACTCTGCCTATGAACAAAAAGCCATTAAGATGCGTCGCTGTGGACGATGAACCCATAGCGCTCGACATTATCCGCCGCTATTGTGAGCGCCGGGGCGGCATTGAACTTGAAATCTTCACTGCGCCGCGGGAGGCTATGAAACGCATCAGTGAGTGGCCGGCCGACATCGTGTTGATGGACATAGAGATGAACGGCACGCTTGGGACGGTCCTGGCCCGGCGGCTGCCGCCGTCATGTTGTTTGATTTTCATCACGGCCTTTTCCCAATATGCCATCGACGGATTTGAGGCGGGCGCCGTCGACTTCCTGCAGAAACCATTCTTTTATGAACGTTTCGAGCGAGCCATTGAGCGTGCCGCGACACGCCTGTTGACGGCAGAGATGCTGCGCCACGCTGACGCACGTTCGCCGAGGTTGATGCTGAAGTCCGGCTATAAGACGGTGGCGGTGCCTACGCAGACCATTGTCTACGTGGAGAGTATAGACAACTATGTGGAGGTGCATCAGATAGACGGCACCGTGGTGAGGTCGAAAACCACGCTTCAGAGTGTGGAGCGCAATTTGCCGCCCGACGCTTTTGTCCGTATTCACCGTTCCTACATCGTGGCCGTTGGGTGTATAGTGGGATTTACGCGCACCTCGGTGACGCTCCGTCGGCTCGACAAAACTTTGCCAATCGGCAAGAATTATGCCGATGCCGTCTGTTCATTATTAAACCCAAATTGACTATTAGACTGTTAAGCGTAAAAGCACTTTCTTTTGTCATCTGTTTTTATGTGTTTTTCAGTTACAATGGAGCCCTATTGCGCCTTCAAAACATAGAAACATCTGCACCAAAAATAAAGTGGTTTTCATCATAACGCTAATGGGCTGATTGGGGTTAAACAAAACCGGTCATTAGGATGCCTCTTTCCTAATGACCGGTGGTCTTTTTGCCGTGTTATCTGCCGTCCACAATCAGGCAGGGCTCGTGTTGTAGCGTTGGGGTAGGAACGGTGAAACTTTGCGGCGCCTCGATACTTTCCATATCCAAGATTTCCGTGATGCCGTTTCGCCGGAAATAGGTTTCACATAAGCCTCTCACGGCTACGTATTCATGAAGGTATTCAGGGTGTTCGAGCAGATTGAGCGCATCGCGCTCATCCCCGGCTTTGAGTTTCACGGCAATGCACCGGTTCGGGTCGGTCTCGTCCATAAGGTCGGCCATGATGAAATTGGTGTTGGCCGTTTCGGTCGGTAGACCAAAGACGGCGCTGCTAAAACTTGTGGAGGCCAGATAGCCCACGATATAGCCTTTGACAACGACGACGTTGCCTGGTTCTGTTTGAAGAAGTTCTGCAACCGTCAGCGTGTCGCCCACCTCTTCCGGCGTTTCGTTTTTGCCGTTGTCGGTGTCTTCTTCATTACTTTCATCGTCGATCAGTAAAGACTTCTCGCAACTTGTCGGTAAGCCCAATCCGAGGCCGACTACGATCAGCAGCCGGCCTAACAAGGAAAGAGAGCGGGATAGAGACTGTTGCATTTTTACTTTCGTGCCAAATATTTATGTAAAGCGGCGCAGGGCGCTGAGCAGGCGGTTGTTGTCTTCTTTGCGGCCAATCGTCACGGCGATGCAGTCGCTGCACAGGGGCAGATGGCGGCAGTCTTTCACGATGATGCCTTCAGATCGAAGGAAGTCAAGTAGGGCCTCGGCCTTGTCCACTTTCATCATAAAGAAGTTGGCACTCGAAGGCACCACCCCCTTGCAATAGGGCAGGTGGGCTATGGCAGCCATCACTTTGACTTTCTCTCCCGAAATCCACGTCTGCCATTTGTCGGCATCAAACCGGTGGGCCGTCAGGAGGCGTTTGGTCTCGTCGATGACGGGTTTGGGCAAATGATGGGCCGGTGTCACCACGCGCAGACAGTCAATCACCTCGCGCCGGCCGATGAGGTAATGGAGTTGAAGTGCGGCAGAGGCCAGATTGACGGCAAAACTCCCCATCACCACCAGATGCGGCAGCGACTGGATGAGCCGGGTGAGTTCTGTCTGGTCTTTTAGTGTAGCGAAGGTGGTGTCCAATACCGTCAATCCCTCGAAGCTTTCGGCCATCCGGCGGATAAACTCTACAGAAGGCATCGTGCCGACTGGGAAGGCCGGAGCGCCTACCACAACGAGTTTGGTGTGTGGCCCTATCGTCTGTCTGAAGGTGTTGAAGTCGGGCTTCAGGTCGGCGCCAAGCGATACTTCTCTCACCTCCACGTCGTTGATTTCGGCACTGTGGCGATAGTTTTCTGCCGATTGCGCGGCGACGATGACATTGTCGTGTGAGGGATTGCAGAAGGTGCGCAACAGGAGGTCAAAACCCGCTTCGCCGCCACAAGTGAGGCAGAGATAGTCAGGGTTGATGCCCAAAGCCCTGGCGGCTTGCTCTTCGACTTCGGCGATGTCGTCGGCAGAGGGCAAGACGTTATAAGGCGCGTTGAACGGATTGATGCCACCGTCCAGGCTGATGCTGTCTTGCTCCTTTGGCCTTTCTTCGCCTTGATTGTCACAGCGTCTCTGCAGTCGCGCCACACAGGGCCGGGCCAGTTTGATGATGTCCGTCATCTTGTGAAACTTGGGTTTATTGATAACGCTCGAGATAGGCGGCTGCCGTGGCGTCGCCCAGTTCTTCGGCTTTCTTGAGATAGGCTGCGCCTTTGGCTTTCTGGTTCATATTGATATAGGCAAGGCCCATCAGACGATAGGCAGCCATATTCTGGTCGTCTTCTTTCAGAAGGGCCTCGCAGGCCTTTACGCATTCTTGGTTCTGGCCGATGCGGAGCAAGACGTAGGCTTCTTCCACACGGAAGAGCGACACTCTGGGTGCACGGGCAATGGCGGTGCGGATGTCGTCGAGTGCCTGCTGATACATTTTAGCCTCAAGTTCCACCTGTTCTCTGATGTAGAAGAACTGCGGCTGCAGGTTGCGTGTGCCCACCAAGGCTTCGTATTGGATGTAGTCGAGGGCCGACTGGCGGTAAAGCCCGGCGGCCTGCAAGCGATGGGCACGCTCGAGCACATATTGGGCCGTCGAGGCGTTGAGCGGCTTGGGGCAGACGGCAAGGCAACTGTCTATGTGGGCAATGACTTGCAGACTGTCACCACCTGCTTGCTCCAAGGCTCGCGCGGCATAAAACCAACATTCGGCACGGGCTATGTCAGACCACTCACCGGCGGCTGCGGTGTCGGCCGACGCCTTGGTGATTTGCATGAAAGCCTTGTAGGCTTCGTCGTATTGCTTGTTGGCAAAACGGCAACGTCCCACCTGCAACAGATAAAAGGGTTTGGCCTTGATGGCATAGGCGGCAGCGGCTTCGTCGGCAGCGCGGTCGAGCGTCCACGGCTCATAGGGCACATAAGCCGCATAGACCGCCTTTTGGAAAATGGCAGAACTCAGCGCGTTATGCACCTCGTCGGCCGACATCGTAGAGGCGGAGCCGGTGGCTTTGGTCAAGGCCGTAGCAAAATCTTTTTCGGCCTCGGCAAAATGCTTCAAGTCGGTTTGCTTACGGGCTCTGATGACGTAGCCCTCGGCATTGTCGGGATGGGCGGCAATGAAATCGTTCACAGCCGTGATGACGGTGGCACTGTCGGCCGTGGCCACCATATTGAGATAGTTGAGCGCGGCGCTTTCGTTAGCCGGAATAGCTTTGGCAATGTGTATTTCGCTCATGTCGCTGGTGAGCGCGCCGAGCGGGGATATGGCGAGTTTGTCGATGAAGCGGGCATCGATGGCGCAGATGGTAGAGTCTTTTGCGCCATAGCCTCTTTGGGTGAAGCCGGCCAAGGCGCCGTCTTGGTTGATGAGGGGCAGACCGATGTGGGCAGAGTCGTTGGCAATGGCCAAGTGCAGATAGAGGTAGCTTTCATACTCGTCGGTCTTCGTGACCACGACGTCGCGGCCCGTAGCTTTCTTGTTGGTGGTGTAGGGACGGAGCTGGAGCGTTTGGCCCGGCAGGGTGGCGTCGTTGGCAGTGGCCATGAAGCCCGGCACCTTATTGGCATTGGTGGTGAACTTCACCAAGTCGTAGTTGCTATTGCCGCCGGCGATGCGTTGCACCTCCCAGGTTTTTCCCTTACTGTCGGTGACGGTGGCACTTGAGGCTCCCTTGAGCACAGACCAGGGCGCTACGCAGGTGCCTTTGTCGTCGATGAAAGTGCCTGTGCCTTCCCGGAGCGGCTGACGGGCGTCGTCGTAGGTAGCCACCTTGACGATGGCTTTCCAAGCGTCTTTGAGGGTGACTTGTGCATTGGCCGTGAAGGAGAGTGCCACGAAGCCAATGGTCAAAGCGATGAAGCGTTTTGTGGAATACATATAATATATATAAGGAGTGGATTAATCGTTTGAAGGGTTAAGCCAGGCCAGCTTGGAGCAAGGACTTGGCGTTGTCGATGGCGGCCTGTGTCACGTCGGCGCCGCTCAGCATGTGGGCAATCTCTTCGACGCGTTCCCGGTCGGTGAGTCCGACAAGGTGACTTGTGGTGCCCTCGTCGCTTTCGGCTTTGTAGACGCGATAGTGAGCCTGTCCGCGTGCAGCGATCTGGGGCAGGTGGGTGATGCAAATCAC
>JBJFGJ010000203.1:9856-29091 GCA_051892575.1 Alloprevotella sp.
GATAGTGAGCCTGTCCGCGTGCAGCGATCTGGGGCAGGTGGGTGATGCAAATCACTTGGCCGTTGCGTCCCATATCTTGCATCACGCAAGCCATCTTCTCGGCCATGGCGCCAGAGACACCGGTATCTATTTCGTCAAAGATAAGCGTGGGCAGATGGCCGTCTTGCGCCACGAAAGCCTTGAGCGCGAGCATCAGTCGGGCAATTTCACCACCCGAGGCTATTTCAGAGACATCTTGCATCGGCACGTTTTTGTTGGCGCTGAAGCGCAGTTGGGCAGCGTCGCCTCCCGAGGCGTCGGGTGTGGCTTTGGCCGTGAGCGGCAAGGCGAGGCTGACGTGTGGCATGCCGAGTTGTCGTAGTGTGGTAGCCAAGGCTTCGGTGAGTTTGCCGGCAGCTTTGGTGCGGGTGGCAGTCAGGGCTGCGCACGCCTTTTGGAGTTTGGCCTTCAATGCTTCCACTTCGGCCGTTTTCTCTTCCAACACAGCCTCGAAGTTGTCGAGCGTGTGGAGTTCGTCGCGCAGACTGTCGCGCAAGGCGATGAGTTCGGCCACCGAGGCAGCGTGGTGTTTCTTCTCTAAAGCATAGATGGTGTTGAGGCGGGCGGTGACGAAATCCAACCGTGAGGGGTCGAAGTCGATGTGGCTCAGGTCTTTCTGCAACTCATCGGCCACGTCGGCGAGGTCAATACGGGCCGACTCGATGCGTTCGACGAGGCTGTCGGCCTTTTCGTATGAATTGGCCACGGCTGAGAGTGCACCACCGCTTTGACGCAGCAATTCGGTGGCGCTGCGGTCGGCCGTTTGGATGAGTGAGGCAGCCTCGTAGAGTGCCGCCTTGATTTCTTCGGCGTGTTCGAGCAGTCGGCTTTCGCTTTCCAGACTTTCCTCTTCGCCGTCTTCGAGATTGGCCTCTTCGAGTTCGGCCAGCTTGAAGGCGAGGAAGTCTTTTTGGTCGCCATTTTGTTTGTTTTGCAAAGCCTCAAGCGCCTTGACCGCCTCTTTCCATTTGCCGTAGGCGGCTGTGTAAGCCTCTTTGGCCTTTTGGTTTTTGGCCACGCCGTCGATGACGTCGAGCAGGAAATGTTCGCGGCCCATCAGCAAGTTTTGGTGCTGCGAGTGGATGTCTATGGCTTGTGAACTGAAGGCTTTGAGTGTGGCGAGCGATACGGGTTGGTCGTTGATGAAGGCACGGCTCTTGCCGTTGGCCGAGACCTCGCGACGCACGATGCAGTCTTGTGCGTCGTAGTCCAGGTCGTTTTCTTCAAAGAAAGCCTCAAGGTGCAGATTTTCAATATCAAAAGTCGCTTCGACGCTACATTTCTTTTCGCCGGTTTTAATGGCTTTGGCGTCGGCGCGGTTTCCCATAAGCAGCCCGAGTGCGCCCAGGATGATGCTCTTGCCGGCCCCGGTTTCGCCGGTGATTACCGAGAAACCATTGTTGAAGTCGACGTCGAGTGTGTCGATGAGCGCGTAGTGGGAGATTTGCAGATTTTTGAGCATAAGTCTTGGCTGATGGCCGTGGTTGGGGCCATCGGTGGGAGCGTTATTGTCTGATTTTCCTCCAATAGGTGTTTTGCGAAGGATTGATGCGCACGAAAGTGTTGCTCACTTTTTCCTTGTCGGCATCGGTGCCTTTGCCCTGGTAGATGCCTACGATTTCATCGCGTTTGAACTCAGAGAAGAGCATGGGCCAGGCACTCATGGGCTTGTTGGTGCGTGCCTGTGCGAGCAGGTCTATGGCTTCGGTGATGGCGGCGCGTCCGCGCTCGGCGTTTTCGGCCATCGTGTCCATTCCCTCGCGGTAGTATTTGTATTGCATTTGCCTGAAAGGCTCGAAAGCGCTTTCGAGATAGCCGTTGATGAGGGCATAGCGGTTTTTCTCGTTGTCGAAGGGCTTCCAGCCTTTGGCCGAGGTGGTCAGACTCTGTGCGTTGTTGGCAATGGTCTGCGCCGTGGTGAGCGCTTCCGTACCGCCAAGCGGCGCCATCGTATCCATGTCGAGTCCGATGATAAGGTAGGCATAGAAGGCCATCAGTGCGGTGAGGTCGTTGTCTATGACGTCGGCGCGGAACTCCAGTTTGTCAAACTCCGAGAAGTTGAAATTGAAGTCGGCGTCTTGTGTGGAAAACACCGTGGTGGTGTAGTTGGAGTTGTAGACGGGTCGCGTGCTTTGCACCACCAGTTTACATTCCATCAGGTTTTGGCCTTCGTCATATTTCGACACGGTGATGTTGAAGTTGCAGGCGATGCGTTCGTGTCGGGCATATTGCTGGTTGGTCCATTGCCGCTCGTTGAGCAACTCGGTGAGGAGTTTCTGCAGATTGTCAAACACGCCCGTACTGCTGCCCTGTATCTGCTGATGGTTCACCACCACGCGGGCGTCGAGTTCTTGCGCCGCGATGTGTCGTGGCGCAAAGGTCAGGGCGAGTGCCAGCAAGAGGGTCAGTCGAAGAGTGCGCATAGGCGGTCGGTGATGTCTCGTGCCACGTCTGTCTTGGATTTGAGCGGGAACTCTACGCAGTCTTCGGCCGAGAGGATGGTGATTTTATTGGTGTCGAAGGCAAATCCGGCGCCTTTGTCGCGGAGCGAGTTGAGCACGATGAAGTCGAGATTTTTTTTCTTGAGTTTTTCGCGGGCGTGTGCCAGTTCGTCGTTGGTCTCCAAGGCAAAGCCCACGAGTTTCTGCCCTTGTCGCTTGGCCCGTCCCAGGGCGGCGGCAATGTCGGTGGTGGGTTGGAGACGGAGGGTGAGACCGTCGCCTTCGCGTTTGAGTTTCTGGTCGGCTTTGACGGCCGGGGTGAAGTCGGCCACGGCTGCGCAGAGAATGGCGGCGTCGCACTGGGCGAACTTGGTGGCTGCTGCTTCATACATCTCGGCGGCGCTTTCTACGTCGGTGCGGTGGATGAGCGGCGAACTTGTGTTCAGACTCACCGGGCCTGCCACCAGTTCCACCTCGGCACCGGCTTCGGCACAAGCCTCGGCCAGGGCGAAGCCCATTTTCCCGGTCGAGAAATTGCCGATGTATCTCACGGGGTCGATGCGTTCACGCGTGGGACCTGCGGTGATGAGTATGCGCTTGCCGGCGAGCCGTTGGTTGGCGGCAAAATGGTTTTCGAGAAAACTGAAAATGCGTTCCGGCTCTTCCATACGCCCTTTCCCCACGAGTCCGCTGGCCAGTTCGCCGTCGGCGGCCTCAATGATGGTCACGCCGCGGCTGCGCAGCGTCTCGAGGTTGGCCTGAGTGGCCGGGTGGGCATACATGTCGAGGTCCATGGCCGGTGCCACGAAGGTGGGCGCCTTCATCGAGAGATAGGTGGTGAGGAGCATGTTGTCGGCAATGCCGTTGGCCATTTTGCCGATGGTGGCTGCCGTGGCCGGAGCGATAATCATGGCGTCGGCCCACATACCGAGGTCCACGTGGCTGTGCCATGAGCCGTCGCGGCGGTCAAAAAACTCGCTCACCACGGGGCGGCGTGTGAGCGTGGAGAGGGTGAGCGGCGTGATGAACTCTTTGCCGGCAGGCGTGATGACCACCTGCACCTCGGCACCCGCCTTCGAGAGCAGGCGGATGAGCGTGCAAGCCTTGTAGGCCGCTATGCTGCCGGTGATGCCCAGCACGAAGTGTTTGCCCTTCAGGGGAGAGTGATTGTCGTTCATAAGGCTGAGGGATGCGAGTCTGATGCCGTGTGGCGGCTCATTGTTTTTCAGACTCGAGTTTGATTTTGATGAAGGCCTGTTTGGTGTTTTGCGGGAAGTCGCCCTGCATGAGCCAGGCGTAGTAGCCGGGTGAGGTCTTGAAGACGTGGGCCACGGGTTGGCCTTTGTATTTGCCGAAATTGAAGACCGGTTTGTTCTTGTCGTTGAGCACGATGCGGCCGGCCAGGTCGACGTTGCGGTTGCGTGCCGAAAAGGCCGAGAGGGCAGCCACGTCGTTCTGGAGCTTGTCGGCATAGCGGTCGAGCTGACCCATCAGCACCTCATAGGTGGCACGAGTGTCGGCCATGGCCGTGTGAGCGTCTTTGAGATCTTTCTGACAATAGAAGGCGTAGGCGGCCACGAGATTGCGCGGCTCCATCTTGTGATAGATGTTTTGCACGTCGATGAAGCGACGGTCTGAAAGGTCGAAGTTGATGCCTGCCCGCAGGAATTCCTCGACGAGCATGGGGATGTCGAAATAGTTGGAGTTGAAGCCGGCGATGTCTGAGCCTTCAAAGATGCTGTTGAGTTCGTGTGCGCGTTCCTTGAACGTCGGGCAGTCGGCCACGTCGGCGTCGGTGATGCCGTTGACGGCACTGGCCTCGGCCGAGATGGGCATCTCGGGGTTGAAGCGCATAGTGTCGCTCTCTTCGTGAGCGTCGGGGAAGACTTTGATATAAGACATCTCGACGATGCGGTCTTTGCTGGGGTTGAGACCCGTAGCCTCAATGTCGAAGAAGATGATGGGGCGTGAGAGGTTGAGTTTCATTGGAGGGTGAGAAAGTGAGATTGAAAGGATGGGCTGCCGGCCCAAAACAAACAGCCCGGGTCGTCAGGCCCGGGTTGGAGGTGGCCCGACAATCCGGCCTGTATGGGCAACACCGTGAGCGGCACCGTGTGGGGGCGGCCGCCTGGTGTGTGTAGGCTTAGTCGTTGAGCATCATCGGCATGAGCAACATGAGCACCTGTTCCTGCTCGTTCTGCGGTGCCGGCACAATGACTCCTGCGCGGCTGGCGTCGGCCAGTTTGATGGTGACCTCTTCGCTTTCGAGGTTGTTGAGGAGGTCGAGCAGGAAGGTGCCTTTGAAACCGATGGAGATGGGGTTGCCGTTGTAGTCGCAGAGCATCTCTTCTTCGGCCGACTTGGAGAAGTCGATGTCTTGGCTTGAGATGAGCAGTCGGCTGCCGCCGATTTGCAGTTTCACCAGTGCGCTGTTGGCGCTGGAGCAGATGAGCACGCGGCGCAAGGCGCTCAGCATGGCCGGTCGGTTGAGGGTGGCCTGGTTGGGGTTGTCTTGCGGGATAACGCTGTTATAGTTGGGATATTTGCCTTCGATGAGGCGGAAGTTGAGCGCGAAAGAGCCCGAATAGAGAGCGGCCTTCTGCTCAGAGATTTTGATGACGGTGTCTTCTGCCTCTTTGGCCAGAATGTTTTTGATGAGTGTAGCCGGCTTTTTGGGCAGGATAAACGAGGCGTCGGTCGAGGCAGTGGCTTCGGGCAGGGTGCTCATGGCCAGTTTGTGGCCGTCGCTGGCCACGATGGTAAGGCCGGTGGTCTTGGCGTCGAAGAATACGCCGTTCATCACCGGACGGATGGTGTCGTCTGCGGTGGCGAAGATGGCTCGGCCCAGTCCGCTGAGCAGTCGGGCCGTGGGGATGTTGATGGAGGTGGCGTCTTCGGGCAGTGCCGGCTGTTGGGGATAGTCGTCGGCCGTTTGTGCCATGAGGTTGAACTTGCCGTTTTGGTATTCGATGACTATCTCGAATGTCGTGGTGTTGACGTAGATGTCGAGGGGCTGGTCTGAGATTTCCTTGATGGCGTCTTGTATGGTCTTGGCGTTGATGGCGAAGCGGAAGTCGGCATCGCTTTCGGCCAGGTCGGCCCATGTGGTGACGGTGGTCTCGTTGTCGGAGGCGGTGATGGTGATTTTGCCTTCGCGGATGTCAATGAGGAAACAGTCGAGGATGGGCAGGCTCGATTTTGAGGCGATGACGCGGCCCACGGCCTGGAGTTTTTGAGAGAGCACGGCGCTCGAGATGACGAATTTCATGGCTATTTTTCTGTCTTTTTCTTGGGCTGCCGTCTTTGCTGAGGGGCTGGCCCGTGGTGAGTAATCCGGTTTAGTGTGAAGGTATGTCGTGAGGCTGTGCCGGCCTTGTCGGTCGGCCCCTCGTCTAACCACGCAAAGATAACAATATTTTTCCACGCGCGTGCGGGCGTGGCGGTTGTTTTTCTACATTTTTAATGAAGCCCTTTCCGTTTTGGGTGCCGGCAGCGACTTGGAGCGGCGTGTCGGGTTGGTATGCAGGCGGTTCGTGGCGTGATGGCCGTCTGTTCAAAAGCGGCCGCGTCTGTGACAAAACAGGATTGATTTTTTTCTGAAAAACTTTTTCGCCGTGCCGCGTGGCTTGGCGTTTTGTCTGGAAAAGGCTTTTCTTACTCCAAAATCAAGCTTCGGAAAAACTGTCCTTATCGCCGTGCCGACGGGAATAGGGACAGAATTTTCTCGCATAAGGCCAGTGGGGGCGCGGATAATAAAAAAAGAGGCCGTCTGGGCCTCTGTCTCTTCTATGCTGTGCCAAATATAGGCCGTTTTGCTTTTCGTGAAAAAGACAAAACGCCGGCGGGTCGCTCCGTCGCCGACGGCCTATTTGCGGAGGGCGGCCTCGAGCTCTTCGATGGAGCGGCGGAAGTCGCGGTCGGTTTGCAGGCGGCGGGCCACCTGGTTGCAGCCGTGCAAGACGGTGGAGTGGTCGCGCCCGCCGATGATGCGGCCAATCTGGGCATAGCTCTGGCCGGTGTATTTGTGACAGAGATACATGGCCAACTGGCGCACGGCCACGACTGTCTGTTTGCGGCTCTTGGCGCAGAGGTCGCGGCGGCTCACTCCGCTGTGGCGGCACACGGCCGTGAGGATGCCCTCGGCGGTGAGTTCCTTTCGCTCCAGATTGACAATACGGGCCACGACGCGACGGGCCAGGTCGATGTCGATGTCACAGTCGTCCACGACAGAGTAGGCCATGATGCCGTTGATGATACCCTCCAGCTCGCGCACGCTACTGTCCACGTTTTGGGCTATGTAGTCCACCACCTCGACGGGGAAGGAGAGACCGTCGCGGCGGATTTTGGCCGTGAGGATGTCGCGGCGCAATTGTGTGTCGGGCTTCTCAAGTTCGGCCACCATTCCCCATTTGAAGCGGGTCAGCATGCGTTCCTCGATGCCCTCGAAAAGCACCGGCGGACGGTCGCAAGTGATGACAATCTGTCGCTTGTTCTGCTGCAGGTGATTGAAAATGTGGAAGAAGGCCATCTGTGTCTTGGCCGTAGTGATTTCCTGTATGTCGTCGATGATGAGCACGTCGATGGACTGGTAGAAATTGATGAAGTCGTTCGACGTGTTATGGATGATGGAGTCGGTATATTGTGTCTTGAAAAGATGAGCCGACACGAAGAGCACGCGTTTCTCGGGATAGAGTTCTTTCAGCCGTATGCCAAGGGCGTTGACAAGGTGGGTCTTGCCCACGCCCGACGGACCGTAGAGGAAGAAAGGGTTGAAAGTGGTCTGTCCCGGTTTCTCGGCAATCGAAAGGGCTACGGCGCGTGCCAACTTGTTGCTTTGTCCCTCCACGAAGGTGTCGAAGGTGAAGCGTGAGTTGAGCCGTGAGTCGAGTGGGGGAGCCTGTTTTTGCGCAGGGGTATGGTCGGCTTCGCGGCGCCGTTTCTCCTCTTCGCGCCATTGGGCCACCACCTCCTCGTTGCGCCAGATGAGTTGCGTGTCGGCGTCGAAACACTGCGCCAGCGCACGACTCACCAGCTCGCGATGGTGCTCGCGGATGTAGTCGCCCACGTACTTCGTCGGCACGCTCACAGTGAGCCGGCCGGACTTGAACCCGACGAAAGCGAGGGGCTCAAACCAGGTGCTGTATTCCGTGGCGGGCAGCTGGGTACGGATGAGTTGCAGACAAGCCTCCCATTGGGCGGCGGCAGTGTTATCCATTAAAACGTTGAGGTGTTGATGTGTTTTTGCAAGTAGGGTTTGACGCTCTTGGCAGACCGTTCGGCGACGCAGTCCAAGAGTTTGGCGGGGCGTCGAAATAAAGATGAACGGATTGCAAATTTGCTTAAAAAAACCGAAACCTACAAGAGCCGTTTGCCCCAAGCAGGACGTTTTTCCTGCTAAAGGGCAAAGACACAATTATTTATAATTTGAAAAAAATCAGAACGGGGTTGAGGGGTGCAGAAAAGGACTAATCGCGACAAACTTGGCGGCGCCACCACACGATGAACCACACGAGAGAGAGCGTGGCCAGCCCACAACCTATGGATGTGGCGATGGTGAGCGACTGGCCGAAGCCTTCGGGCGCCACACAGATATAAGTGGTGCAGATGGTGGTCATGAAGAGCGCCGGCAAGAGGGTGACGACAAACCATTTGCCACGCCCGGCCAAGTAGACCGTGATGGCCCAAAGCGTGAAGACGGAGAGCGTCTGGTTGGCCCAGGCAAAATAGCGCCAGAGGGCGTCGAAGCCGTCTTCATAGACACTGCGCATGAACAACACGCCGAAGGTGACGGCGAAAATGGCTATCGCCACGCCCAGTCGCTTGGCCAGGACAGACTGGTCTATCTTGAAGATGTCGGCCACGATGAGGCGGGCAGAGCGCAAGGCGGTGTCGCCGGTGGAGATGGGGGCAAAGACCACGCCGAGTATGGCCAGGGCACCGCCCACCACGCCGAGCCATTCGCCCGAGAGGAAGAAGACCACCTTGGGCGCCGTCAAAGCGGTTTGCTCAGGCTGGGTGTGGAACAGCCAAGAGGCCGCGGCAGCCCAGATCAAGGCCACGATGCCTTCGGTAATCATTGCACCAAAAAAGATGCCGCGACCCTGACGCTCGCTCTGCATGCAGCGGCACATCATGGGGCTTTGAGTGGCATGGAAACCGGAGATGGCGCCGCAGGCCACCGTGATGAAAAGCATGGGGAATATGGGCGTGGCCTCGGGGTTTGGCTGCTGGTTTTGCAGGCCGTCCCAAACTTCGGGGCAAGTCCCGGGAGCGTGGACGAGGAAGGCAATGAGCAAGCCCACGGCCATAAACAAGATGGCGAAAGCGAAGATGGGATAAATCTTGCCTATGATCTTGTCGATGGGCAACACGGCCGCGCAAAGGTAATAGCCGAAGATGATGGCCATCCATACCACAAGGCCGAGCTGCCCGCCGGTGAGGTGGTCGAGTATCTCGGCCGGACTGTCAATGAAAACGGCGCCGACAAGAATAAGCAGCACGAGCGTGAACACACGCATCACTTGGCGCGTACCGCCACCAAGATAGCGGCCCACCAGTTCGGGCAGGCTCTCGCCGTCATGCCGAAGCGAAATCATGGCCGCCAGATAGTCGTGAACGGCACCGATGAATATGCAGCCGAAAACAATCCACAAAAAACACGCCGTGCCGAACTTGGCACCCATGATAGCGCCAAATATGGGGCCGGTGCCGGCAATGTTGAGAAACTGTATCATGAAGATTTTCCAGCGCGGCATACGGATGAAGTCCACGCCGTCTTCGTGAAGCTGAACGGGAGTGGGGCGGTCGTCGGGGGCAAAGAGGCGCTCCACCAACCTGCCATAGACAAAATAGCTCAGCACCAGAATGGCCAAGCCAATCAAAAAGGTGAACATAATTTAGACAAAAGTAGACGGCGGCTAAAAGCACGCCCGACGGCATAAGACTACGCCGTCGGGGCCATCTTTGGTGATAAAATGCAATTATACACCGCGAAGATAGTAATAAAATGTCAGAATTGTAACAATATGACGCGCTGTTTATTCATTGGCGCCCGACCTGCACTCTGCGTCGACGGCGTTGGTCAGAGCGATGAAATCGTCGAGGCTGAGCTGTTCGGGACGCTTGGTGAGCAGGGGACGGGAGAGGAACTCAGAGTGGTCGCGGCTCTGTCCGCGCTCACCGTCTATCTGGCTAAGCATAGCCTTGAGCGACCCGCGCAACATCTTGCGGCGCTGGCCGAATGTGGTCTTTACCAGGCGGCGTAGCAACCGCTCGTCGCAGCCGCAGTCGGTGCGGCCGTTGCGGCGCAGGCACACCACGGCACTCTGCACCTTGGGAGGCGGGTCAAAGACGCCCGGCTCTACCGTGAAGAGATATTCCACGTCATACCACAACTGCACCAATACGCTCAAGATGCCGTAGGCTTTCGACCCGTGGCGCGCAGCCAGTCTTTCGGCTACCTCCTTCTGTATCATACCCGTGCAGCAGGGTATGAGGTCTTTATTCTCAAGCATTTTGAAAAAAATCTGACTGCTGATGTTGTAAGGATAGTTACCCGTGAGTGTGAACGGGCGGCCGGCAAACGTGTGTTCGAGGTGCATCTTCAAGAAGTCGTCCTCTATGATTTGCTCTTCGAGTTCGGGATGCGTTTCGCGCAGGTAGCGCACACTCTCGAAGTCTATTTCCACCACTTTTACCTCGCGCCCCTTGCGCAGCAGAAACTGCGTGAGCACACCCATACCCGGCCCCACTTCGAGTATCGGCGTGTCGGGACAGGCGTCGACGGTGTCGGCAATGGCCGAGGCCGTAGGGAGGTCTTTGAGGAAGTGTTGGCCTAAAAACTTCTTGGGTTTTACACTCTTTATCATATATTCTTATTGTTTTTTTGAGCCACGTTGCTTAATTTTGCCTTTGCGAAGGTAGTGCAAACGCTGCAGGCGGCCAAGCATAGCCCTTTCTTTTTGACTCTTATGACTCCTTTTGCGCCGTCTCTATGGCTTGGCATCGACCTGCCGACACTCCTATAAATATATGTATAAGACTAATTGCCTATTCCCTTGATTTCTGTAATTAAAAAAACGCTCAACATCGGCCTGCCGTTCCTTCTTGGTCTTGGCATCTTGTGGTGGATGTATGACGATATGGATTGGCATCGCCTTTCCGGTTATCTGGCTTCGTTGGACTGGGGTTGGATGGCCCTTTCACTTGTGTTTGGCCTTTTGGCGCAAATGGTCCGGGCCTGGCGCTGGAAGATGGCGCTCAGTCCGCTCGGTGTGCCTGTGCGCCGGCGAGTGTGCGAAGACGCCATCTATCTCTCTTATGCCTCCAGCCTCGTGGTGCCGCGCATCGGAGAAGTAGCCCGATGCGGCACGCTCAAGCGCTACGACGGCGTGCCCTTTGCCAAAGGTCTGGGTACGGTAGTGTCTGAACGTCTGGTCGATTGTCTCGTCATCCTGCTGCTTACCGCTCTCGCCTTTGTGCTTCAGCTCACCGACTTTCTCACTTTCCTGAAAAAGACCGGCGCCAACTTCGGCAGTTCGTTCAGCCGCTACACCGGTACGGGCTATATCGTTACCGGTGTGTGCGTGGTGGCCGTGGTGGTTTTACTTTGGCTGCTGGTGAAGCGTTTTAAGTTGTTTTCGAAGGGAAAAGACGTGCTGCGCAATTTCTGGGCCGGCATCATTTCTTTGCGCGACGTGAGCAACCTGCCCCTATACCTGTTTTGGTCGCTGGCCATATGGGGTTGCTACTTCCTTCATTTTTACATCGCCTTCTTTTGTTTCGACTTCACTTCGTCCATCAATCCGGCGCAAGCCTTCCTCATCTTCTGCATCGGTACCTTTGCCGTGCTCGTGCCTACGCCCAACGGCGCCGGACCGTGGCATTTTGCCGTGAAGACCATGCTGGTGCTCTATGGTGTGGCCGAGGAGCCTGCCATTATGTTCGCCCTCATCGTCCACACCATCCAGACGTTTGAAGTCGTGGTGCTTGGCCTCTATGGCTGGTACGATCTCACGCGCCGGCGCCGCGTGGCGACCACTTCTTCTGCAAATCATCCCGAATAATCAATATTGTATTAAAGACACATACTATGAGTGAAATCAAAAACCTTCAGCCGGAAGCCATCTGGCGCAACTTTCATCTGCTCACCCAAGTGCCGCGTCCGTCGGGTCATCTTGAGAAAATCCAGAAATTCCTCCTCGACTGGGCTGCCGAGAAAGGCATTGAGGCCCGTCAAGACCAGGCCGGCAACATTTTGATGTATAAGCCTGCTTCGCCCGGAATGGAAGACTGCAAGATTGTCACCCTCCAGGGCCATATGGATATGGTGCCGCAAAAGACTCCCGACTCTCCCCACGATTTTGAAAACGACCCCATCGAGACCCGTATAGACGGCGAATGGGTCAAGGCTAACAATACCACCCTCGGTGCCGACGACGGTATGGCCGTGGCCACGATTATGGCCATCATGGAAGACGACACGCTGCGCCACGGGCCGCTTGAAGGCTTCATTACTGCTGACGAAGAGACCACTATGTATGGTGTGAACCACATGACGGCCGACACGCTCAAGGGCCGCATCTTGCTCAACCTCGACAATGAGACCGACGGCGAGATGGTCATCGGTTCGGCCGGCGGTGTCAACCTCACCGCCACACTCGAATATGGCGAGCAAGACGTGGACGGCTCAGACGTTGCTGTGTGTGTACGTCTGCACAAGCTGCTTGGCGGACACTCCGGTCTTGAAATCAACAAGGGCCGTGCTAACGCCAATAAACTTATGGCCCGCCTCGTCCAGGATGCCTTGGCCAACTTTGAAGCCTGCCTCGCCTCGTGGCGAGGTGGCAACATGCGCAATGCCATTCCCCGCGAAGCCGAAGTCGTCTTGACCCTGCCGGCCGAAAACGTGGCTGCCTTCAAGGAAGTGGTAGACGAATGGCGCGCCACCTTTGTGGGCGAGTATGGCGCCATCGAGCCCAACCTCACGCTCGAGGTTGGCGACGTGACACTGCCTGCCAAAATGGTGCCTGCCGAGATCGCCGACAACCTGGTCAATGCCCTCTGCGCTTGCCACAACGGCGTGTACCGCTTCATCCCCGAAGTGCCCGAAATCGTCGAGACCTCGTCCAATCTGGCCATCGTAGAGATTGGCGAAGGCAAGGTGATGTTCAAGGCCCTGTTGCGTTCGTCGCGCGACTCTGTGCGCGAGTGCCTTGAAGAGTCGCTCGAGAGTGCTTTCTCCATGGCCGGAATGCGTGTGGAGTTCGACGGCAACTATCCTGCTTGGCAGCCCAACCCGCAGAGTGAGATTGTCAAACTGATGGAGGGCGTCTATCGCGAACTCTTCGGCGTAGACAATAAAGTTCAGGTGGTGCATGCCGGCTTGGAGTGTGGCGTCATCGGTGCGCTCTATCCCGACATGGATATGGTGAGCTTCGGTCCCACCATCCGCTCGCCCCACACCCCCAACGAGCGTTGTCTCATTGCCTCAGTGGAGCGCTATTGGCGCTTTGTCCTGACCACGCTCGAGCGCACGCCAAAGGCTTGATCTTTACTGTAAACAAGAAACGATAAACTTCCCCCGATGCCGTCCGTTTGTGCGGCGTCGGGGGAAGTTCGTTTTGGGGATAAATGTAGTATGTGATTGATGAAAAAGTCTTTGGCCAGAGCCGATTGCGGTGAGCGCTATGCCGCAGGTTATTTCTGTTGTTGCAGAAAAGTCAGCAAGTCGGCCACGATAAAACTGCTGCCGCCAACGAAGATGAAGTCTGCCGGCGAGGCGGCGGTGAGGGCAGCCTCATATGCCGTGGCGACGTCGGCATAGGCGTCGCCACTAAGCGAAAAGCGGGCTGCGAGTGCCTTTAGCTCTTCGGCCGGCATGGCGCGTCGCACAGAGGCTTGCGTGAAATAAAAGGTGGCTTTGGCGGGAAGTGCACTGAGCACGGTGGAAATGTCTTTGTCGGCCGCCATGCCAAAGACGATGTGCAGCGTGTCGCATGGCAGATGGTTGAGCCGCTTTCCCAGATAGTCCCAGCCGCCGGGGTTATGGCCGGTGTCGCAGACCACCGTCGGCGATTGCCTCAGCGTCTGCCAGCGGCCCATCAGTCCGGTGAGTGTGCATACCTGTGGCAAAGCCTCGGCGGCAGCGCGTTGCATCGTGGAGTGGTCGGCAAAAAGCCCTTCGGCTTCAAGCAACTGCAGCGCGTGGAGCACGGTGTTCATATTGTGAGGTTGGCAGTCACCGGTGAGGTCGGACGTGAGGTGGCCGTAGTGGCGGGTGTCATAGGCCAGGAGTCCGTCGGTCGTGGGCCGGTGACCCCACACCTCGGGACAGTCTTCGGCAAATGTGAGCGGGCAGCCGGTGGTGGCAGCCTGTTGCTCAAAAACGTTCCGTGTATCGGCAGTGGCTTCGCCCACAAGTGCCGGTACGCCTGTCTTGAAGATGCCGGCTTTTTCGTGTGCAATAGCCTCGACGGAGTTGCCGAGCAGGGCAGTGTGGTCGAGGCTGATGTTGGTGACGATGCTCAGGCAGGGCTTGATGATATTGGTGCAGTCCAGCCGGCCGCCGAGTCCCACTTCTATCACGGCGACATCCACGCCGGCATCGGCGAAAAACTTGAAGGCAAGGGCTGTGGTGATTTCAAAAAATGAAGGCTGGAGCGGAGCGAAGAAACCGCGTTCGGCCTCCACGAATTGGGCCACATAGTCGGCCGGTATCATTTCACCGTTCACCCTGATGCGTTCCCTGAAGTCAATAAGATGAGGCGAAGTGTAAAGGCCCACTTTCAGACCGAGACGCTGCAAGACAGCCGCCAGACTGTGGGCGGTGGAACCCTTACCGTTGGTGCCGGCAATGTGAATGGTGCGGTAGGCACGGTGTGGATGACGGAAATGCGCGTCGAGGGCCAGCGTGTTGTCCAGTCCGGTCTTATAGCCCTTACTGCCCACCTGCTGGAACATCGGTGCAAGGTCGTAGAGATATTGAATGGCTTCGGGATAGGTCATAAGCGTGAAAGCGTTTTTTAAGAAGGGTTTGTATCTCTGGGAAATGTCGGCGAAATGTAGTACATATGGTTTGGGGTTTTCTTCATCAATGTGCCGATTTTACAAGCCGGAGAAAAGAGGAAAAATGCACAACCCAGGCCTGACGACCTGGGCTGTTTATGTTGCGCCCTTTCTGGGCTTTAGTCGCATTGATTATTCCTTTTCCGCTCCCTTTCGGGCCTTGCGTGCGTTCCTTTAACGGCGTCAGCTGAAATAATTGCGGAATTTGCGGAAGATGCTTTCCTTGGCTTTCGTGTCGGGACTGATGTGGTCGCTTTGGGCGAGTTGTTCCATCGCTTTGCGGTCGTGGTTGCCCAGGGTTTCGGGGATGTAGACACTGATGTTGACCACGATGTCGCCCTTGCCGTATCCGTTGACGTCGGGCAGACCCTTTCCGCGCAGTCGCAGGGCAGTGCCGGGTTGGGTGCCGGGCGTAATCTTGATGCGTGCCTTGCCGTCGACGGTGGGTATCTCCACGGAGTCGCCGAGACAGGCTTGAGGCACCGTGAGCAGCAGGTTGTAGATGAGGTCATTACCGTCGCGGATGAAATCATTGTTGGGCTCTTCTTCAATCAGCACCTGGATGTCGCCGGGCACACCTCCGCGCCGGGCGGCGTGGCCTTTGCCGCGGGCGTTGAGTACCATACCGGCTTCTACGCCTGCCGGAACAGTAATTTCTACAATCTCGTCGCCCTCCACGATGCCTTCGCCGTGGCAGTGGGCGCATTTGTGCTTCACGATGACGCCTTCGCCGTGGCAGTTGGGGCAGGGCTCTTGGGTCTGCATCATGCCAAACATGCTGCGCTGGCTGCGGAGCACATAGCCCGAGCCGTGGCAGTTGGGGCAGGTCTCGGGGTCGTGGCCTTTTTCGCAGCCCGAGCCTTGACACTCGGGGCACGTCACGTTTTTGTGAACTTTGAATTTCTTGGTCACGCCGGTGGCCACCTCCTGTAGGTTGAGGCGTATTTTCATGCGCAGGTCGCCGCCGCGGAATGTCGGTCGGCCGCCGCGTCGTCCGCCACCACCGAAACCGAAGCCCATATCGCCGAAGATGTCGCTAAAGTGGGAGAAGATGTCGTTGATGTCCATGCCTCCGGCACCAAAGCCACCAAAGCCGCCTGCACCGTTCACGCCGGCTGCGCCAAACTGGTCGTAGCGCTGGCGCTTTTCGGGGTCGCGCAACACTTCGTAGGCCTCGGCGGCCTCCTTGAATTTCTCTTCGGCCTCTTTATTGCCGGGGTTGCGGTCGGGGTGGTATTTGATGGCCACCTTCTTGTAGGCGCGTTTGATTTCGTCGGCCGAGGCCGTCTTTTCCACGCCGAGTATTTTGTAATAGTCTTTTTCTTCAGCCATAATGTTTCCCTTTCTGTCGGATTAGTGTCGCCGTTATTGCCCTCAAGGCCTTTATTGTCCCACAGCCACTTTGGCGTGTCGGATGACGGTTTCGCCGAGCATATAGCCTGTTTGCACACAGTCGATGACTTTGCCCTTCTGGCTGTCGTCGGCGGCAGGCACCATGGCGATAGCCTCGTGGAAGTCGGTGTCGAAGAGTGCGTCGGTGGTGTCAATCTTTTTGAGGCCTTGACCGCTGAGCGTTTTGTCGAGTTTGGAGAGGATGAGGTCGACGCCCTCTTTGAGCGCCTCCACGTCGGTGGCTTTGCCCATATTGTCTTGTGCACGCTCGAGGTCGTCGAGCACGGGCAAGAGAGCCTCAATCACGCGGCGGCCACCGTTGAGGATGAGTTCGGTTTTCTCTTTGATGGTGCGTTTGCGGAAGTTTTCAAACTCGGCAGCCTTGCGCAGCAGTTGGTCTTTGAGTGAAGCGATTTCGGCTTCGGCCTCTTCGAGTTTTTCAGCGTCGGTTTTTTCTGCTTGCGGTTCGGCGGAGGCTTCGGCGTCTTCGGCCGTCTGAGTGTCAGTATTATCTGTGTCGGGCGTCGGGGCTTGTTGTTCGTTCACGGCCTCTTCGCTTATGTTTTCTTGGATTTCTTTTTCTTTGTCGTTTGTCATGTCTTGAGAGTGTTAGGCTTATTTACGGCAAGATTAATGCAAATTGCGTGCCAATCAAGCCTCGCCGTAGAGTTCGGCTTTGAGTGCCTTGATTTTCTCGTCGTGGATATAGTCTTCGTAGTTCATGAGTTTGTCGATGGTGCCTCGGGGTGTGAGTTCGATGATGCGGTTGGCGATGGTATTGATAAACTCATGGTCGTGGCTGGCAAAGAGGATGTTGCCCTTGAACAGTTTGAGGTTGTTGTTGAAAGCTTGAATGCTCTCCATGTCGAGGTGGTTGGTTGGTGTGTCGAGTATGAGGCAGTTGGCGTTGCGCAGTTGCATGCGTGCAATCATACAGCGCATTTTTTCTCCACCCGAGAGCACACTCACCTTCTTGAGGATGTCTTCTTCTTTGAAGAGCATACGTCCGAGGAAGGCTTTGAAGTAGACGTCGTTGCCCTCACCGTATTGGCTGAGCCAGTCGAGCATGTTGTAGTCGGTGTTGAAGAAGGCCGTGTTGTCGAGTGGCAGGTAGGCCGTAGTGATGGTGACGCCCCATTTGAAGTGTCCGGCTGCCGGTTGTGCGTTGCCGTTGATGATTTCGAAGAGAGCCGTCATGGCTCGCGGGTCATGGCTGAGGAAGACCACCTTTTCGTCTTTCTCGACGGTGAAGTTGAGGTTGTCGAACAAGACGGTGCCGTCTTCGGTCACGGCTTTGAGGTCGTGCACCTCAAGGATTTGGTTGCCCGGTTCGCGGTCCATCTGGAAGATGATGCCGGGATATTTTCGCGTGGAAGGTTTGATTTCCTCGACGTTGAGTTTTTCGAGCATCTTCTTGCGGCTGGTGGTCTGCTTGCTCTTGGCCACGTTGGCCGAGAAGCGGCGTATGAACTCCTCGAGTTCCTTGCGTTTCTCTTCAGCCTTTTGGCGTTGGTTCTGAGCCTGTCGCAGGGCGAGTTGTGAAGACTGGTACCAGAACGAGTAGTTGCCCGAGAAGAGCGTCACCTTGCCGTAGTCGATGTCGACTGTATGGGTGCAGACCTGGTCGAGGAAGTGGCGGTCGTGGCTCACCACGAGCACCGTGTGCTCAAAGTTGCCGAGATATTCTTCAAGCCATTCCACGGTCTCGAGGTCAAGGTCGTTGGTGGGCTCATCGAGCAGCAGGTTGTCGGGCTCGCCGAAGAGCGCCTGTGCCAGCATGACGCGCACCTTCTGTTTACCCGAGAGTTCGCCCATGAGTTTGCCGTGGAGGGCCTCCTTGATGCCGAGTCCGCTGAGCAGGGTGGCTGCTTCGTTTTCGGCCGTGTAGCCGCCAATGCTGGCAAATTTGTCTTCCAGTTCGGCCACGCGGATGCCGTCTTCGTCGGTGAACTCGGCTTTCGAATAGAGTTCGTTGCGCTCTTGCATGAGTTGCCACATCACGGTGTGCCCCATGAGCACGGTGTCGAGCACGGTGCAGTCGTCAAACTTAAAGTGGTCCTGACTCAACACCGACAGACGCTCGCCCGGGCCCATCTCGATGCTGCCCTTGGTGGGTTCGAGGTCGCCCGAGATGGCGCGTAGCAGTGTGGACTTACCGGCGCCGTTGGCTCCGATAATGCCATAGATGTTGCCGTTTGTAAACTTGAGGTTGACGTCTTGATAGAGAATGCGTTTGCCAAACTGAATGGCCAGATTTGTGACTGATATCATATATAATAGGAGTGTTGTTTGCTGTTCCGGGCCTCTGACCATATCTCAGAAGCCGCGCAAAATTACTAAAAATCGGCCAATTGGGCAACATCGGGTGCTTTAAGTGAGGCGCAGCGACGGAGGCGGCAGCCTTTGGCACGCATTTTGCATTTGTTAGAGGCAAATTTCCGAAACCTATAAAACACACAGATATTATGTCAAAAGGATCTATTGGTATCACGACCGAAAACATTTTTCCGGTCATTAAGAAATTCCTCTACAGCGACCACGAAATCTTTCTCCGCGAACTTGTCTCGAATGCCGTAGACGCCACACAGAAGCTCAAAACCTATGCCATGAAGGGCGACTTCAAGGGCGAGCTCGGCGACCTCACCATCCGTGTGGCCATCGACAAGGAGGCCGGCACCCTCACCATTTCAGACCGAGGCATCGGTATGACAGCCGACGAAATCGACAAGTATATCAACCAGATAGCCTTCTCGGGCGCCACCGACTTCCTTGAGAAATACAAAGACGACGCCAATGCCATCATCGGCCACTTCGGCCTCGGCTTCTACTCGTCGTTTATGGTGGCCGACAAAGTGGAAATACGCACCCGCAGCTATAGCGACGCCCCGGCCGTCTGCTGGTCGTGCGACGGCAGTCCGGCCTATGAGATGGAAGAAACAGACAAGGCCGACCGCGGCACCGACATCGTCCTCCACATTGCCGAAGACTGCAAAGAATTTCTTGAAAACGCCAAAATCGAAGGCCTGCTCAAGAAATACTGCCGCTTCTTGCCCGTGCCTATAGCTTTCGGTAAAAAAACCGAATGGAAAGACGGCAAGCAGCAAGAGACCGACGAAGACAACATCATAGGCGAGACCAATCCGCTCTGGACACGCCAACCCGCCACGCTCACCGACGAGGACTACAAGAAGTTTTACCGCGACCTCTATCCCATGGCCGACGAGCCCCTCTTCTGGATTCACCTGAACGTGGACTATCCCTTCCACCTCACCGGCGTGCTCTACTTCCCCCGCATCA
>JBJFGJ010000204.1:0-7710 GCA_051892575.1 Alloprevotella sp.
GGGCTTCCTGGTGTCCCTTCACTTCCTCGCCTTTGGCTTCATACGAGCCTGTGAGTGAAAATTTGAGGCTGCCGCGACGCATGATGCCCACACTCACAAGTGGCTCTTCGTCGAGCGGGAGATTGTCGTCGTCGCTCTCAAAGTCGGCCGCCGTGCGCTGTTCGGCGCGAAGTTTCTTGGCCACCTGGGCTATCTGCCCTTCGGTATAGGATACTTCTCGCAGAATGCCGGTTGCCGTCTCTATGTCAATCTTGTTGAAGTCTTCTTCTCTTGGCGTGATGATGAGGCCGGCCATGTCGAGCGCTCCCGGACTGACGAGCAGACCTTCTGCGCCGCCACGGTAGTAGCACTCGGGTCGGTGGCAGCGGCGGGGAAATACCACAAAGACGAGACTGTCTTTGTCCACGGGTCCACCTTCACTGCGCCAAGCCAGCAGGTTGATGTCGGGCTCGACTTGTCCGGGTTCGACGGGCAGTGCGCCGAGGAGTTTGGAGAGTAGATAATATTCGCCTCCGGGCCGGCCGCCCAGTACGACAAAGGCCGGGCATACGTAGTCTTGAAGTATATAGAGTCCCACACTCCGACCGGGATAGCCGTGCTCTTCGAGTTCGGCCTCCTCGGTGGCTGTGAGCGGATAGACCTTTTCGAGCCGGTTTTCAAAATATTTCCATTCCTTCTCAAGTGGCGCCACGCCGCGCAGACCGGCTTGGAGATGGGCGTGGTCGGGAGCCGAAGCACCACAACGCCCGCCGTTGTAAAACACCATAAATTCCGGCATATTCCAGGCCAAGGGCCCCATGGCAGCGGTGAGCGTGGTGAGGCGTTGGGGCAAGTGGCGCCTTGTGGGGATGGTGAGGTGGTAAGGCAGAATGGGGAAAGGATTGATGAGCACGTGGTATTTGCCCTCAATGGGAAGGTCGTGTTGCTGCGGCGGACGGTTTTTGTCGCAGAGGAAACAAGGTCGTTTCTTGAGATTGCGTTTGTCAATCTTAGCCGATGTCGAGGTGATGCGGCAGGGATTGTATTGCACGGTGAGCGCATAGTCTTCGGTGGGCAACTCGCGCGTCATGATGTTGCGCTCCAAGTCTTCAAAACGCTTGCGTGCCTCGGGCCACAGACGGAGTTGTTTTTCAAAGAAAGCCTTCACCTCTGCTTGGTCCACACTGTGGTTCCAGCGTGAAAGCATCTCTTGGCGCGCTTTGATTTCGATGGTGCGTAAGCGGTCTTTGTAGAGGTTGTTGCGGTTGACTTTCTCCGTAGACAGTGCAGCGTCTGAGTTGCCGTCCCAGCGGCGGCATAGATAGAGTTCGTCATAGATGCGGCCGATGCGGTAGAGACGGGTGAAGAACAGCCCGAGTGCATAGTCTTCGCCATAAGAAGTGTTGGGGAAGCCCACTCGGCGCAACACGTCGGTGCGGAAGGCTCTGGGTGCACCGAGACCGTTGATGCGTAGGGCGTTGTTGCGACCGTTCTCGTTGGTCCACTCGTTGTGTGCAATGAGTCCGGGCGGCAATGTTTTCAAGTCAAAATCCACCATACGGTAGGCGCCTATCACCATGGCAGCTCCTTGATGGTCGAAGGCATCGACGATGGTCTGCAGTGTGGCGGGCGAACTATAGAGGGCGTCTGAGTCGAGTTGTACGGCGTAGAGTCCGCAACGGCTGTCTCTAATGGCCAAATCCCAGCAGCCGCCAATGCCCAAATCGGTTTGCTCGGGACGGATGACCACCAGTTTGTCGTGCCGGAGGGCGAGAGCGTCAAGTTTTTCTGATGTGCCGTCGGTGGAATGGTTGTCGACGACGATGACATTGAAGTCGAAACGTGTTTCCTGGCCGATGGCACTCTCCACGGCGTCGGCAATGGTGCGGCAACGGTTGCGCACGGGGATGATGACCGATGCCCTCACGGCAAAAGCATCTTCGTCGGGTTTGGGCAACTCGTCTATCTCGTCGGGAGCCAGCCAGGCACCAATCTGTTTGAGGTGGGCAGAGCAGATACGTTCACATTCCAGTTGGGTTTCGCGTGCGGCTGGATTGACATAGTCAAACTGTCGTTCGCCGCTCTTGCGCAGGTCGGTTTCTGTCTCTGTATAGAGCAATTCACTCAGATGGAAGATGTCGCCTTGCCGGCTCAGACTCAGCCGCATGGCATAGGGTGCGGCATAACTGTAGCGGGCATTGCCTTCGGCTTCGACAAAACGCTTCAAACCTTCAGAACGCACCAGCCAAAGTCCGCCAAAGTCAAAGTCGTCTCTCACGCTTCCCGGCGTGTAGTCAATCACGGGATGAGGCTCGGTGTGGCCGGCCTTGGTCTCGTAGCGGTCGGCATAGACCATCATGGCACCGGTGTTTTCGGCCGTCTGTATGAGGCGCTCGATGCAGCGGTAACCGAGAGTGAGCGTGGTGGGTTTGAGGAAAAACAAAGCATAGCGTGCTTCAAGCCTTTTTGCTGCTGTGCGCATAAAGCGCATAGACGAGGGGTTGTCTGTATAGATGGCACGTACTTTGGATGCCATCTCGGGCAGCGGTGTCTCTGACGAAGGCATCAGCAGATTGATATGCTCCACAGCGTCATGGCTTTGGAGGATTTGAACCGTCTCGAGGATGGCCTGTGGGTGATGACAGAGCAGGAAAACGTCGACGTTGAGTTTCATGGTCGTATGTATGTATTTGGTCAACAATAGGCGTAATCGCTTACAGCCTTTTGTCTCTTAGTCTTTTAGTCTGAAAAATTTATTCTTCGTTGGGGCTCGAAGCCTTGACAATGTCTTTAAGTGCCCGCCAGAAGCCGACGAGGCATTGCCACAGATAAATCAGAGTTTTCTTTATACCTATATATATATAGTAACACAACTTGATGAGGCCCTTTATTGTGTATTTCACACAACTCTTCGTTGAGAAATCCACTGTCTTGGCGTAATGCCTATAGAGGGCCAAACCGCCGAGCGGTACACCGACTCCCACAATGGTGTAGAGCAACCAGAAGAGGTCGTCTGTGGCATAGTTCACCACCGTGTGGCCGCCCACCATGGGCCAGGGCAGACCATAGGCCGCCACTTTGATGATGCTCACCAACTTGAAAGCCAGCAGGTGCCAGGCGAAGATATAGAGAGTGCGCTCGCCCACATAGGCCAACGCCGTCTCCACCGGCTTCAAGTGGGCTGAAATGAGCGATGAGACATAGTGCAACATGATGAAGCCCGACACGGCAGGGATGAGCAGACCGAAGAAAGCACCGAAGTCTGCATTATAGGCCATCGAGGCGTGCACATAGACGGCGCCAAGCACGGTGAGCGCCGTGGCTGCCAAACCCGTTTTCCAATTCAGGGGGACATAGTTGCGGCATTGTCTGTAGATGAAGCCGAAACTCATCAGCATCACGCCGAGCAACTCACGATAGCCGCCACCTGAAAGCACGGGAATTTTCAGACCTGCAGCAATCTTCCAGACAATGAGCAGGCCCATCGCCACGGCCAGCAGTGAGGCGCTCTGGACGAGCGTGTCAGTGGGGCGTAGCCAGCGGAAAAACTTCATTCCGAGCCAGAACACGAGACTGGCCACAAGCAGAGCCCTGAAAAACCAGAAGGCGCCGCCGATAAACACGTCGTAGCCTTGCATACCCGTGGTGATGCTCCAGATGTTTTGGAAGAAGTCGTGCCAGCCGTAGGGATGCAACACGCCCCCACTTGCATTGCCGTATTGTTCGTTGAGCAGGCCTACGGCAAAAAACAGATTGTGGAGCACAAGCAGCATCAGGCTCCATTTGACAAACGGCACGTAAAGTCCCGAAAAGCGACGGCGCACAAACTGTCGGCCGTCGTCGAGATATTGGAGGCTGAAGAAATAGCCGGCACAGAGGAAGAAGGCCGGGACGTGAAACTGGAAGATGAAGCGGTTGAGCCAAGCGGGAGCGCCCGAGTGCGACACCACCACAAGGATGATGGCCAAGGCTTTCAGCACTGAGAATGTTTTGTCACGCATAGCTTATTTGTGTTTTGATGCCCCCTTGCCGACGTAGTCGCTGTTGGGGCTGTGTGTTTTTGACGAAAGGTGTGAGGAAATGAAACAGCCATCCCTTGAAACGGTTCCATCGCGACACTTTTTTCCACGTCTCGGGTGTGAGGCGGTAGCAGCGTGTCTCGCGATCGTGGTGGAAGATGTCGAGCAGTTGGGCCGTGGTGTACCGGTCGTTGACGAAGAGGTTGCACTCATAGTCGAACGAGAGGCTGCGGCTGTTGAGATTGGCCGAACCGATGAAGGCGCAAATGCTGTCTACCATCATAATCTTGCTGTGATGGAAACCACCTTCAAACACGTAGACGTCGGCGCCTCGCTTCATCAGCCGGTGGGTGTTGTATTCCACGATGCGCGGCGTCACGGGGATGTCGCTTTTGGCCGAAACCATAATCTTCACGTCCACCCCTCTCTTGATGGCTTTTTTGAGTTTGCGCTTGATGTGTCCGCAAAGGGTGAAATAGGGATTGATGATGACAATCTCTTTTGCGGCGTTGTCGATGAGGTGGCAAAAGGTGTCGTGTATGATGCGGGGTGTGGCATCCGGTGTGCGGTCTACGAGTGTGATGCTTTTTCGGCCGGCAGTGGCCGTGGTGTCTTGCTTGAGATGCCCGAAATGCACTCTTGCGTCTCGCTCTCCCGGGTAATATTGCGGTCCGCCGAGACTGTCGGTTGTGACGCGGTTCCAGAATTTGATGAATACGGCCTGCAAGTCGGCCACGGCGTCGCCTTCCACTCGGGCATGGATGTCGCGCCATTCGCCAAACTCGGGCTTGCCCACGATGTAATAGTCGGCCACGTTCATACCGCCCGTATAGGCCACTTCGCCGTCTATGACCACAATCTTGCGGTGGTCGCGGTGCAACGCGTGGTTCACCCAGGGGAACCGCATCGGGTCGAACTCCACGATGTCGATGCCGCGCGCTCTGAGGTCTTTGATGTGATGGCGCTTTAGTGGCTGGTTGTTCGAACTGTTGCCGAAGCCGTCAAACATAGCTTTCACTTCGACTCCTTCGGCTGCTTTCTCTGCCAGCAGGTCGAAGAGCAGGGCCGAGATGGAGTCGTTGCGGAAGTTGAAATATTCCAGATGTATGCTGTGGCGTGCCGCTTTGACGGCCTTGAAGAGATCGTCAAACTTCTCTTGTCCGTTTTTGAAAAGCACAATCCGGTTGTTGGTAGTGGGTTGGAGCCCATATTCGGCCGTGAGCCATTCTTCCACCACTTCGGCCACATTTCTTGCCGAGTCGGTCGGCGTCGCGGCTTGTGTCGTAAAGGCAGAGAGCAGAACCACAAGCCCAAGAGCCAGTCTCTCGGACAGCAGACGGTGCAGGCTTATGCTTGGCTTTTTGAAGAAAAATTGCATCCTCATAAGGAAAAGTTCGGTCAAATCATCGCTCCGAAAGAGTCGACGATGCCCAGCAGATGGCCTTCGCTGTCGGTCACGAGCACCGAGTGTATCTTGTTGCGTCTGAAAATGGTTTCTATTTCGGTGATTTTGGTTTCGGGCGTCACGCATTTGGGCTTACGAGTCATAATGTCGGCAGCCGTGAGGGCAAAAAAGCGGTCTTGCTGCTGTTCCATGGCCCGGCGCACGTCACCGTCGGTGATGATGCCTTTCACGCAATTGTTTTTGACAATGACGCAAAGTCCCAGTCGGCCCCGACTGACGTGGCACACCACTTCGCCGAGTTTCATCGCTTCGTCCACCACCGGCAAGTCGTCGGTCTGCATCACGTCTTTGGCCTTCGTCAGCAGTCGTTTGCCAAGCGACCCGCCGGGATGGAAGCGAGCAAAGTCTGAAGCCTTGAAACCGCGTGCTTCGATGAGTGCACAAGCCAGTGCGTCACCCATGGCCAGTGCCGCGGTAGTCGACGATGTGGGAGCCAGTCCCAGCGGACAGGCTTCGCGGCTCACTGCCGTGTTGAGATGGGCGGCCGAATAGCGGGCCAAGAGCGACTCAGGGTTGCCGCTCATTCCGATGACTGGGATGTGGCGCTCTTCGAGATATGGCAAGAAACGCAGCAGTTCGTCGGTCTGTCCCGAGTTGCTGATGGCCAACACCACGTCGGCGTCGGCAATCACGCCAAGGTCGCCGTGGAAGGCGTCGAGCGGATTGATGAAGAAACTCGGCGTACCCGTGCTGGATAGCGTAGCGGCTATTTTGGCACCGATGTGTCCGCTTTTGCCCACTCCGGTCACGATGAGTTTGCCGCGGCAGTTGAGGATGAGGTCCACCGTCTTGTCGAAGTTCTCGTCAAGCATGGGTATGAGACCAAGCAATGCCTCCGCTTCGTCGCGCAGGCATTTCTCGGCTATGGCTATGTATGAAGTCATATTATTATAAGGAATGTGGTTTGTATGGGTAGGTATGGTTTTGTGTCAGTCTACGAGTTGCTGCATCACGCCCTCGAGGTCGGAGAGTCTTATCATGTTGGGCCCGTCGCTGAGCGCGTGGTCGGGGTCGGGATGTGTTTCAAAGAAATAGCCCGTTGCACCGAAAGCCTTGGCTGCCAAGGCCATTGCCGGCACATATTCGCGGTTGCCACCCGTTTTGCCTCCGGCGGCCCCGGGACGTTGCACGGCATGTGTGCAGTCCATGATTACGCGGTCGGCCAGCGGCTTCATGTCGGCGATGTTTCTGAAGTCCACCACGAGGTTGTTGTAGCCGAAGCAGTTGCCGCGCTCGGTGAGCCACACTTCGGGTGCACCGGCTTCGCGGCATTTCTCAACGGGATAGACCATGTCGGCGCCCGAGAGGAATTGGGCCTTTTTCACGTTCACCGTCCGTCCGGTCTGTGCGGCAGCCACGAGCAAGTCGGTCTGTCGGCAGAGGAAGGCCGGTATTTGCAACACGTCCACCACCTCACCGGCCGGCTCGGCCTGATAGCTTTCGTGTATGTCGGTGAGCAGAGGCAGTCCGTATCGGTTTTTGATGTCGGCGAGTATTTGCAGTCCCTTGTCAAGTCCCGGTCCGCGGAAAGAGTGCAACGATGTGCGGTTGGCCTTGTCGAATGAAGCCTTGAAATACACTTCCACTTCAAAGCGTTTGCGCAGTCTGGCCACCTCAGCCGCCACCTCGTCCATCACCTCGGGAGCCTCGATGACGCAGGGCCCTATGATAAAAATGGGTTTCATACGTTTTATGATTTGTTTCGATTTACAAAGTTAGTGCAAATGAGTGCAGAGACAAAAGGAAAGACGTAAGTTTTTCATTTTGGCTATGCCGAATGCTGCCTAACTTGCGCCGCAGGCGAAAGTTAGTGCAAGGCGAGCGGAATGGCAAGAAAAACTTGTTTTTATTGACTTCGTCTTCCTCCTTCGCGGCTCGGCATAATCCAAGCAAATTATTATTCTCCTTACCCAAATTTTCACCTTTTCTCCAATCACCTGGTCACGCACTTGTAATCTATTGAATCATTGGCAGATGCTGTGACTGAACGCTTCAATCACCCCCAATCACGCGCCAAGCCTCAAACCGGCTCTTCCGGGCCCACAGCGCAACACCTCATATTACGTTATTTTTGAAAAATAGTCACCTGCGGCGCATAAATTATCGAAAATCTTCTAATTTTGCATCTTATACGTTTTGAGACAACGAAATAATCAGTCCGGAAAACGTAAAAAGAGACAAAAAAGACAAGGAGGGTAAGAGCGTTGAGCGGCCAAGCAGCCCTGAAGGGGCGTAACATAACAGCCC
>JBJFGJ010000205.1:0-7703 GCA_051892575.1 Alloprevotella sp.
AAGCACCATTTGGCTTTTCCCTTGAAAAGCGATGCAAAGATAGACTTTTCTTTCATTTCCACAAAGTGTTTGCACGTTTTTTTATTTCCGCCTCCTTCACTTTGCCTTTTTCAAAACCGCACGACGCAGCAAAACACACGAGGATGCGACCAAACAATGGCCACATCCTCGTCACAGACGTTTTGATTTAATCAACGATTATATGAAAGCGTTTATGGGTTGCTTACTTACCGGGCGCATCGAGTGTACCGATAAGTTGGACAATTCTTCCTTCGTGGGCTTCGAGATTGAAAATTATCATTTCGTCATATTCTGTGGTTGAACCGGCTTTGGGATGAACAATGATGTAGGTCTCTTCGTCATCTTCCATATGCTCCGCCAGCGCCTGATAGCCAGATTTTTTGCGAAGTGTCTTCAATACCTTTTTGAACTCACCAAGTGCCGCGTCCTGTTCGGTGGTAAGTATAAGAATGGAGTCTACATTTTCCATCGGGAGCCCTATGCCCATATTCATATTCGTGACTTTGCTGGACTTACCCGATTTCATAGTTTTGGTCATCTGTGATGAGATATAAACACTCTCCACGCCTTTGAGTTGACGCAATTTGCTGAAATCGTAATAATCGCCTTCGGCCCAGGCGAGAATGGGCAACAGGCTCAGAATGAGAATAGAAACAATCTTTTTCATATCAAAATATGGTTTTAAATGGTTATATGTTACGTAGGGTTTCTTTCGCGTCGGCAAGGCTCTGGTCGATTTGATTTTGGGTTTTTGTCAGAAGGGCTACCACCTTCTGCCATTCGGCCTCGGCCTCCTCGACCGTGGCCACGCCACTGCCATAAACGGCGTCGGGATCGTCCATCTCGTCGTCGGCAGGCCGTGGTGCTTTGGCGGTGAGAGAAGGCTGCTGGGCCGAAGGCTCCGCTTTATGAGTAGCCTCATCGGCCTCGTTTTCGTCACGCTGTGCCACCGACATAATGGTAGGCGCCTCAGTCTGCGCCGGCTCAGCCTCGGCAATGGCTTGACCAGTCGGTTTTTCGGCCACATCCGGCTGCACCAAGAGCCAGCACAGACCGCACATACAGGCGGCCACCAGCAGGCCGGTGGCGGCATAAAGCCATCGGCGACGCGGTTGGGCCGCAACTGCGGGCTCTGCCGTCTGACGTATGGCAGCCTCCAGGCGTTGGCTGAAGCCCTGAGGCAATGCGGGCGCCTGACGGAGCACTTCAAACACCTCGCGCTCGACTTGCCAACCTTCGGGACAAGCATCTGAGCACACGAAATCCGTCAAGTGCCGCATCTCTTCAGGTGTGATGAGCCCGGCATGGTATTTCTCGAGCAGGCGAGTGGCTTCTGGTATGGAGAGAGCTTGGTTCATAAGGCGATTTGCTGTTTCAACGTCTGGCGTGCGCGGCTGAGCAACAACCGCACGTAGGCTTCTGTTTCGTTCATCTGCGTGGCAATTTGCGTGGCGTCAAGTCCTTCAAAATGAAAAAGGCTGAACGCGCGAGCCTGTTTGGCCGGCAAATGTTCCACGGCTGCATAGAGTCTGTCGAGGGCCTCACGTCCGGTGAGCAGTTCCTCGGGATTGGCCCCGGCCACCGGCTCGTTGAAACCGGCCGGCCTGTGGGTGTCGTCGTCGAGTGAGAGCGGGGCTGCGCGGCGAAGCCTGTTGAGGCATTGGTGCCTGACGGCCTGTGCAAAATAAGCCATCGCGGCTTCGGCATTGAGCGTTTCAAACCTTTCCCGTCGCTGCCAGATGCCCACAAACGTGTCTTGCGCCACATCTTCAGCGGCTGCCGCCTCGTGCAACATACCGAGCGCAATGGCATAGAGCCTGGGCGCGGCATTGAGGTAGGTTTGTTGCAGTTCGTCGGCGTTCATGGATTGGAGAATGATGGTTTTCGCGCTGCCTCGGTGGCGTCGCTCTAATCGTATAACACACAAAGTTCGGTTTTGCAACAACACGGAGGCGATTTTATGCGAGAAAAATGATTGGGAGGGCTTTGTCGCAGACTATTGGATAAAAAAATGAATGATCAAGCAACGGGCTGAAAGCCCAAAAGCACTCAGTACAGGGCAGAGGCGTCGCTTCGCGCCGCCTCTGCCCTGGGTAATGTGGTGCGACAATGAGCGCCCTGTAAAGGCAAAAGATTTGGAACGACCTAATCATCAAACAAATCGTAGGCTTTTGCCCTTACATTACCCTACCATACTCCCAAAAGGGCACAACTTTGTTCAAAACGCGCGGGCATCCGTGACGATAATAACGTGAAATAGTGACGCAAGCGTGCCGCTGCCGTCGCTGAACAACGAGAATAGGCCTAAAACATACTGCCCGGCCACTTGACTTCTCCTCTCAGTATCGCAGAAAATCCTGTCATAAGGACAGTTTTTCCTGTCCTTAGGCCCGTAAAACGCTGAGAGGCACAAAAAAGGGGCCTCGCGGCCCCTCATCCTTCTTCTTTACCTCAAAGGTAAGGCTGAAATGTGCAAAAGCAAAAGACAAAAACAGCCTCCGAGACACCCACGGCGACCGGTCAAGGCCTCAAAGGGGCCTTAAAAAGCAGTCATAGACTACGCGCGCGTGGACGGTATGAAGGCTTCGTAGGTCCCGTCGTCAAAAAATACGCGGATTTCTTTAATTTTTCGCTTCGGTAAGTCAATAATATTTCGCATTTCTTCTTTGGACTTCTGATAAGCACCCGGGCGGTCTTGAGCATAAGTGGGGCGGGGCCGCAAATTAGACGATTTTTCGGTTTGTACGGCTGCGCTTTCTTGGCCGAACAACGACAAGCCCTCTATTGCCTCACCAGCCGCCGTCGATGAGGTCTGGGACAAGCCGTCAGCCATTGCGGCGTCTGCAGATGTTTCGCCGTCGGGAGCAGCGGTATCAGACGCATACATATCGCCCTCACCAAACATCAGCCATTCTATGCGGATCTGCGGGAAAACGCGGTGAATGGCCATGACGTGGTTGTTGGTGGGATTGGTACGGCCGTTGAAAATGCTGGAGATAGAGGCTGTGGAGATGCCAAGGCGCTGGGCAAACTCTTGCTGCGAGAGCCCCATGGCGTTCATAATTTGACGGATGCGTTCTTTCATTATCGTATTGTGTTTGTTTGTCGTGATGAGAAGGAAGAGGAGGGAGCATTGGCCGATATGACTCCCCGAAACCTTGAAGTGAGGCGACGAGGACGGAGTCCGATTTTTGAAGTGAGTCAGATGCCATTACGGCGTGACTTGTCTGCTGTATAGTTCCACCCGATGACGCACCAAAGCGAAAAGGCCAAACCGAAATTTAGTCCAATCTGGTCGACGACCGCCAAAATGAGGAGGCCAAAAACCAATCCGCCGGACCAGGTGAGCGAAGCGTAAAACGGCCCAAACGCCATTCTTTTCAGCCCTGCATGACCGCCATCTGCGACCCTCGGGGTGATTTAGCGTTGTTTTTTAGACTTTACAAAGTTAAAGAGAAAATTTGAGACGGGCCACAAAACTAAATATAAATTTCAAAAGCCAACTTTCAGTATTTATAAATCTAATGATTTACAAAACTACATCAAAGGATACAAATTTAGGATTACATTTACAAACCTGTAAATTAGGGCTCAAAATCCACTTGATGCCTTTCTTTACTGATTTAGACTATCGAACTGGCTTTTATCAGCTTATTAGGCGTATTTTCAAGTAAACAACGCTAAACCGGGCAAAACGCCGATTTATGCAGACCTAAACCTGCAAAACCCTCCGCCTATTGTGACTATATAGGTATTATACAGCGAGTTACGCAATGCTAATCTGCAGTGAATATTTATCAATCTACAAACCAAAACATTTAAGTTTTAGTTTTAACTTGTATTATTTCAGAAGATAAAGCAATAGTGCCGGCAAAGATTTGAATGGGATTTATAAACACAAAACTAAATATCGTTTTAATTTCAAAACTCTAATCTCACTTTGAAAATGTTGCAAAATCTTAACGGCGCTTTCCCGGCGTGACCGGAAGGCTCATTTTGGGCGCATTTCGTCTCTTGGTGCCCACCAGAACGGGCGCCGGGCACCGCGTGAGCCACAAAGCGTTTGTTTTATTACAAACAATTATTATACAGATTATTACGCGGCAAAATCCGTGCAGCGAATTTTGGGCTAAAAAGTGGCGCACAGCCACCAAGAAGGGGTAAAAACGGGGAAAATCAGGCCCGAAATTGCCGCCAAACCACCCCAAAGGGCAGTTGTGCAGGAAAAAACGTACTAAAATTTATCTTTTCATACCGACTAATCGTGCAACACTGGTGGGGAGGTTGAGACAGAAGATTGGCACAGGGGAAGGATTAGAGCCATACGACATTGAGCGGTCGCGCAACGGGTTAAAGATCGTGACATCATTGTCCGGACCGTCAGCCCCGGACATACGATGAAACCGCAAGTTAGAAAAGTTATTCCCAAGCCCAGGCCTGACGGTCTGGGCTAAGACGTCACGCCCTTTCAAGGCTTACAAGAACGCTCCAAAACATGAGAAGAACAAATCCTATTATATACACCCTATATAAAATGGCGGATTATATGGGTCATCTTAATTGCCGTGATGCCAGCGGCGCTTACGCGCCATCTTTGGAACATTCCGGAAACATCGCCATTACTCTCCCCTCACCTTCACCAGCCCTATGCGGCAAAAAAACGCCGGCCCTGAAGGGCCGGCCTATAGACTCAATGCAATATATAATATAGGAGTTCGCGCAGGAGTTCGCCCGGTGGCGTGGAAGGATTGTCTATGCCTTTGGAGCGTGCATCCGTGCGGCGTATGAAGCTGATGATGTTCATCACCTTCACGCCCGTGTAGTGCTGCATGGGAGGCAGCACATTGTTGCGTACCTGCCAGGGAGAGAGCGAAAGCCAGTCGGCCAGTCCTTTTTCTGATTTGTCGGGTGAGTAAAAGGCCACCATCACATTGGAAAAGTAACGGAACAGCATAGGCAGGACTCTCTGCAACGCCCCCTCCTTAGGATTTTTGTCAAAATAATTGGCTATTTGCATCGCCTTCAGCACGTCTTTCTTGCCAAGCGCGTCGCAGAGTTCGAAAACATTATATTCTTTGCTGATGCCCACCTGGGCGGCCACGAGGTCGGTGGTGATGGTGTTGGAGCCTTTGTCGGCGAGCGCCACCATAAGTTTGTCGATTTCGCCCACCAATCTGTGGAGGTCGGCCCCTACGTGGTCGGCCAGCATCTGTATGGCAGCCGGGTCGATGGCCGTTTGGCGCTCGGTCTTGACATAGTCTCGGATGAACGCCGGCAGTTGTTTGTCGTTCAGTTTCTTCGACTCAAACATCAGTCCGTTGCGCTCGATGATGGAGGCGGCTTTGAGTCGGCGGTCAAATTTGGCACCGGTGTAGCAGAAAACGAGGATGGTGGCCGGTTGCGGCTTTTTGAAATAAGCCTCCAGTTTTTCCCATTCCGAGAGTTTGGCCGCGTCTTTTACCATCACCACCTGGCGGCTGCCGCCAAAGGGGTAGGCCCGTGCCGCCGTAAGCACGGTGTCGATGTCGGTTTCGGCGCCATAATAGGTCAGCAGGCAGAAGTCATATTCTTCCGGTCTCAGGGCCGTCTTGACAATGCGGTCGGCCAGTCGGTCGATGAAAAACGGTTCTTCGCCCATGAGCATATACACCGGCTTGAGCGTGTCGGGCGTGATGCCGCGGGCGATGTCGGCGTAGGCAGGTTCGGGTTTGCGGTTGGAAGCGCTATAGGAAGTTTTGGCCATTTGCGGAAAAGATTGGGAGGCTTGGGGCGGTATGATGGAGGGTGACGAAAGCTTTTACCATTCGTATTTGAGGTGACGCACGGTTTTGCGCTCTCCGATGATGAGACGGAGGGCTTCGATGCCTATGCGCACGTGTGTGGCGGCATATTGGGCCGTCACCTTGTTGTCGCTCTCTTCGGTCTTGATACCTTCGGGCACCATCGGATTGTCTGAGACGAGCAGCAGGGCGCCGGTGGGAATGTGGTTGCAGAAGCCGCAGGTGAAGAGCGTGGCCGTCTCCATGTCGACCGCCATGGCGCGTGTTTCGCGGAGATAGTTTTTGAAACGCTCATCATGCTCCCAGACTCGTCGGTTGGTGGTGTAGACCGTTCCGGTCCAATAGTCGTAACTGTTGTCGCGCAGGGCCGTAGACACGGCACGTTGCAGCATAAACGCCGGGAGTGAGGGCACTTCGGGCGGGAGATAGTCGTTTGACGTTCCTTCGCCGCGTATACCGGCCAGCGGCAGGATGTAGTCGCCCAAACGGGTCTTTTCGGAGATGCCGCCGCATTTGCCGAGAAACAGACAGGCCTTGGGCTTGATGGTGCTCAAGAGGTCCATAATGAGTGCGGCGTTGGGGCTGCCGATGCCGAAGTTGATGATGGTGATGTCGCCGGCCGTGGCGACGCGCATATTGGCCGAAAAGTCCGGCCGACTGATGCCCATCTGGTCGCAAAAGATGTCGACGTAGTTGTTGAAGTTGGTGAGCAGGATGTGTGAACCGAACTTATCGAGAGGCGTTTTGGTGTATCTCACGAGCCAATTGCCCACGATGTCTTGTTTCTTAACCATAGAAAAAATGTATTTTTGCAACTGGACGGAACGGGAGCCGGCTGCCACGAGTGGGCGAACGGTTTGTCTCAAAGATTGATGTGGCAAGGGCAAAGCCTTGTTCCGGCTGCAGCCTAAGTTTTGCAAAAATAAGGAAATGATTTCATTAAACCTGCCCGAGGCAGATATAAAAACGAAACGTCAAGGCGACCGTCTGATGGTGTTTGACGTTTTGCGCGCCAAATTTGTGGCCCTCACTCCCGAGGAGTGGGTGCGGCAGCATTTCGTGTCGTTTTTGCTCCACCACAAGCATTTCCCCTCGGCCTTGATGATGAACGAGGTGGGAGTGACGCTGGGCGGTGTGACCCGCCGCTGTGACACGGTGGTCTACAGCCGCGGCACGGCCCTTCCGTTGGTCATCGTGGAATACAAGGCGCCGACGGTGGCCATCACCGAAGCCGTTTTTCGACAGATAGCCTCGTATAATTACGCCCTGCGCGCACGCTATCTTTTTGTCTCAAACGGTCTGACCCACTATGCCTGTCGCATGGACTATGCCGCCGGGCGCACGCAGTTTTTGCCGGACATTCCCGATTTTGCCGACCTCACGGCCGAGTGAATGCAATCGACTGCTTGACAGGACGTTCTGCCCCACTCCGCCCTCCTTTTCGTGCCACCCCACGCGGCGGGTTTGTCTTTTACTGAAAGGGGATGAAACGCTATCTTTATGTTGAGAAAAAGAGGAGAGGCCCCACGGCCTCTTTTTTGTGCCGTCCACTCGCCACGGGCCTAAGGCCGGGCGGTTCCGGCCCTATTCCGGAAAATTCTGTCCTTATCGCAGGACTGTTTTGTCCTATGCCGAGCCGTGACGAGGCCGGTTTCAGACAATCCGAAGCCGCCGGGCGTGTTTCCGGAAAATAATTGCACAAGATTTTGGCCTTTTCTGTCTCTTTCGACGGCGGGTTTTGAATATGGACAGAGTCATCTTCCCACTCTCCCGTCCTGCCTCTATGGATCCACGCGGCTCCAAGATTTCCGTATTTTCAAAGAAATCCACGAAAGAAATTTGCGTATTTTCAAAGGATTTGACCTAAAAGATTTCCGTATTTTCAAAGGAATCCGCAAAAAA
>JBJFGJ010000206.1:0-1871 GCA_051892575.1 Alloprevotella sp.
CTTTTCTTTTTTCGAGCGTTCCGTTTCGCCCACAAACACCTTCTCCTGCACGCGTGTCACCTTGTAGGTGCCATCGCGGTAGAAGATGATGACATCGTCAATCGGCGAGCAGTTTTCCACAAACTCGTCTTTCTTGAGGGCCGTACCTATGAAGCCTTCTGTACGGTTGATATAGAGTTTTTCGTTGGCTTCGATGACCTTGCTGGCTTCGATGGTGTCAAACGAGCGGATTTCCGTACGGCGCGGATGTTCGTGGGCATACTTCTCTTTGATGAGCAGAAACCAGTTGGCCGTCACCTCGTCCATATTTTGCAGGTCGTGGTCTATGCGGGCCACTTCCTCCTTCATTTTGGCAATGAGTTCTTCGGCCTTGTCTTTGTTGAATTTCAAGATGCGTGCCATCTTGATTTCCATCAGCTTGAGGATATCCTCTTTGGTCACCTCGCGCACGAATTGCGGATAATAAGGCGTCAGTCTGTTGTCGATGTGTTCGCAGGCGGCGTCCATGTTGGGAGCCTGTTCGAAGGGTTTGTCCTTATAGATGCGTTCTTCGATGAAGATGCGTTCGAGCGAGGCGAAGTGCAGGCTCTCCATCAGTTCGCCGCGGCGGATGAGCAGTTCTTGTTTGAGCAGTTCTTTCGTGTGGTCCACGGCACGTTTCAATACGTCCGAGACGGTGAGGAACTGCGGCTTTTTGTCTTCGATGACGCAGCAGTTGGGCGAAATGCTCACTTCGCAGTCGGTGAAGGCATAGAGCGCGTCGATGGCCTTGTCCGAGCTGGTGCCGGGCGTGAGGTGCACGATGATTTCCACCTCAGCCGCCGTTTTGTCTTCAACCTTGCGTATTTTGATTTTGCCCTTGTCGTTGGCTTTGAGGATGCTGTCGATGACGCTCGAGGTGGTTTTGCCGTAAGGGATTTCGCGGATGACGAGTGTCTTGTTGTCCAGTTTTTCAATCTTGGCGCGCACTTTCACCATGCCGCCTCTCATGCCGTCGTTATATTTCGATACGTCAATTGACCCACCCGTCAAGAAGTCGGGGAAGAGTTTGAATTCGCGTCCTTGCAGGCAGTCGATGGCCGCGTCGCAGAGTTCGCCGAAGTTGTGTGGCAAGATTTTGGCCGAAAGTCCCACGGCGATACCTTCAGCCCCTTGGGCCAGCAGTAGGGGGAATTTCACCGGCAGTGCCACCGGTTCTTTGTTGCGTCCGTCATAAGAGAGTTTCCATTCGGTGGTTTTGGCGTTGAACAGCACGTCGAGCGCGAATTTCGACAGTCTGGCCTCGATATATCGCGGTGCGGCTGCCGAGTCTCCGGTCAGTATGTTACCCCAGTTACCCTGGCAGTCTATGAGCAGGTCTTTTTGTCCCAGTTGCACCAGCGCGTCGCCAATCGAGGCGTCGCCGTGGGGGTGAAACTGCATAGTCTGTCCCACGATGTTGGCCACTTTGGAGTAGCGTCCGTCGTCGAGGCGTTTCATTGTGTGCAAGATGCGTCGTTGCACCGGCTTGAGGCCGTCGCCCAAGTGGGGAACGGCACGTTCAAGGATAACGTAAGAGGCATAGTCCAGAAACCAGGTCTGATACATTCCTGAGAGCTGGTGCATCACGTTTTCGTCTTTGCTGTCGGCAGGTGTATAGTTGGAGTGTTCGGTAGCCGGTGCTTCGTCGAAATCTTTTTCGTTGCTCATGGGTGAGAAGGTATGAATGGATGTTATTGCAAAAATACGAAAAACAACTGAAACGCTTTGCCTCATAGGCGCAAAACGCCGTCACGAAGGCGAGTTTATGAAAGCGGGCACATCCCAATACGTGATGCGCCCGCCTCAATTCACTTGAAATCACTGATAACATTCTATTGGGACATAATGAT
>JBJFGJ010000207.1:0-28146 GCA_051892575.1 Alloprevotella sp.
TTGCAGCACATAGCCGCTGTCGGCCAGGAAGACGTCGCGGCCTTCGCGGTCTTTAGCCATATACTGATATTTACGCTTCTTGAAGGCTTCGAGTTCGGCCGGGTCGTCGCTTTCAATCCAACACGCCTTATAGAGACTCGCCGGTTCCCAGCGGCAGAGGGCATTGTATTCGTGCTCCAGGCGGTATTGGATGACTTCAAACTGCAGTTGCCCCACGGTGCCGATGATGGTGCGACCGTTGAATTGGTTGACAAACATCTGAGCCACGCCTTCGTCCATAAGTTGTTCGATGCCGCGCTGCAGTTGCTTGGTCTTCATAGGGTCGGCGTTTTCTATGTATTTGAAGAGTTCGGGCGAGAAAGAGGGCAGTCCGCGGAAATGCAGTTGTTCGCCTTCGGTGAGTGTGTCGCCAATCTTGAACACTCCGGCTGCCGGCAAACCGATGATGTCGCCCGGCCAGGCTTCTTCGATCGTGCTTTTGCGCTGTGCCATGAATTGTGTGGGAGAGGTGAAACGCAGGGGTTTGCCGGTGCGGACGTGGAGATAGGGCACGCCGCGGCGGAAACGTCCCGAGCATACCTTGCAGAAGGCGATGCACGAGCGGTGGTTGGGGTCGATGTTGGCCGTGATTTTGAAGATGAAGCCCGTGAATTTTTGCTCTTCCGGTTCCACATCGCGCTCTTCGGCCTTGGTGGGGCGAGGGTAGGGGGCTATTCTCACGAAACAGTCCAGGAGCTCTTTCACACCGAAGTTGTTGAGAGCCGAACCGAAAAACACGGGAGCAATTCGGGCGCTGAGATAGTCGGCCTTGTCGAATGTGGGATAGACGCCGTCGACGAGTTCGAGGTCTTGTCGCAACTGTGCGGCTGCTTCTTCGCCTACGTGGGTTTCGAGTTCGTCGCTGGCAATGTCCACAGTAATCTTCTCCGTCACCTTTTGCTTGTCGGGCTCAAAGAGATTGAGTTGTTGCTCAAAGATGTTGTAGACGCCTTTGAAGCGGGCACCCTGTCCAATAGGCCATGAGAGCGGTCGGACGCTGATGTGGAGTTCAGCTTCGAGTTCGTCGAGAAGGTCGAAGGGATCGCGGCCTTCACGGTCCATTTTGTTGATGAAGATGATGACCGGCGTCTGGCGCATGCGGCACACTTCCATGAGCTTGCGCGTCTGTGCCTCCACGCCTTTGGCACCGTCCACGACGATGATGACGGAGTCTACGGCCGTGAGTGTGCGGAAAGTGTCTTCGGCAAAGTCCTGGTGGCCCGGCGTGTCGAGAATGTTGATTTTATAGCCTTCGTAGTCAAACTCCATTACCGAGGTGGTCACCGAGATGCCGCGTTGTTTTTCGATTTCCATCCAGTCTGAGGTGGCCGTCTTTTTGATTTTATTGCTTTTCACGGCACCGGCCACCTGTATTTGACCACCAAAGAGCAGGAGTTTCTCTGTCAGTGTGGTCTTGCCCGCATCGGGGTGTGAGATGATAGCAAAGGTGCGGCGACGTTCAATTTCTTGGTTCATTTAGGAGATTTTTAGGGACAAAAAGTCTAAGAGTCAAAGTGCTTTTATGCATGCACGCAGGGCGTCTTCCCAATGTGGAATGTCGATGCCGTAGGTGTTTTTGATTTTCGTTTTGTCGAGCACGGAATAGTGAGGCCGTGGTGCCGGCACGGGATATTCGTCTGTGTGAATGGGTTTAACTTGGCAATGGTCGATGCCGGCGAGGCGATGGATGGCACAAGTGAAATCGTACCACGAGCACACACCTTCGTTGGTGAAGTGGTAGACGCCGGGCACCACACCCTCTGCCGCTGCTTTCAAGATGACGGCGGCCAAGTCGCGGGCATAGGTGGGGGAGCCCACTTGGTCAAACACCACGCCGAGCGAGTCGCGCTCTTTGCCTAGACGTATCATTGTCTTGACGAAGTTGTTGCCGAAAGTGGAATAGAGCCAGGCCGTACGCACCACCATCGAACCGGCACATGAGCGGATGACACTCTCTTCGCCCAGTAGTTTGGTGCGGCCATAGACGGTCTGAGGATTGGTGGGGCTGTCTTCTTGGTAGGGCTGGCAGGCTGTGCCGTCAAACACGTAGTCGGTAGACACCTGTATCATCGTGCCGCCCACCGACTCGACTGCTTCGGCCAGATAACCCGGAGCGATGTGGTTGAGCAAGTCGGCGAGAGCCTCGTCGGCTTCGGCCTTGTCAACGGCCGTATAAGCGGCGCAGTTGATGATGATGTCGATGCCGTTGCTTTCAACAAAGTTGAATACGGCCTCACGGTCGGTGATGTCGAGTTCTTCTCTGTCTGTGAAAAAAAACGTGCAACTGTCTTCATAGTCAGGTGCAAGCGTCTGGATTTCGTTGCCCAACTGCCCACGGCAGCCGGTGACGAGTATTTTTTTCATTATATATTATATAATAGGTGTGGTAAGCGATGTTTGTTGGCGTAAGCAACGTCGGCTCCGTCAGGGTCAGTCAAAGTCGATGGGCTCGCGTCGGTCTTTGATTTGATAGTCTGAGAGCTGACCCAGCAGGGTGCTGATGTCGGCCACGGCCTTTTGGGTTTCGGCTGAGACTTCTTTGCCTTGCAGTCTGAGCGTCATCACGCCATAGAGCGCCTCAAAGCAAGTTTGCAGTTCGCTCTCGTCCTTGTGTGCACCTTTGGCCCTGAGGCAGACCACGTGGGGCAGCACCTTGTAATACATTTCTCTGTAGTAGGGGAATTTGGGAGAAGCCAAAAGACGGCTGTGCAGTTCTTCAAGCCCGCTGAGCACGTTTTTCGACATTTGCAGATGGCCTTTTTCCGTCACACCCTCCGAATGCATCATCTCGCACAGGTCGGCATACCAGCGGCGGGTGCGTGAGAGCGTCTCGTCGTCGAGTTTGAAACGCGAGAGATAGCCCTCGTCCAACCGGTCGAAGTCGCAGCCGTGGGCACGGACGATGTCTTCCACCTGCCAGAGATAGAGCAGGTATTCAGCCCGGTTGGTATCTTTAAGTTTCTCTGCAATAATCATAAAACAAAACAGTTGCTCCCCGCCACTTATGCCTCAATGTGTAGGGCACAGGCAGCCGTTTCGTCGGTCGGAATGCCTTCGCCAATGATGTTGATGCCGCAAAGCGTGAGCAGCATATAGACCACTGAGATGGTGATGACAAACACGCCGATGGTGCGGTTGAGCCGCTTGATGCCTTTTTGTCCGAAGTTGCTGCTCATCTTGTTGATGATGTAGGTGATGAAAAGCCACCACAACATAGCGCCCACCACAATCGCCGCATAGCCTGCGCCTATCAGATAGGTCTCTTCGGCGCCGACGAAGGGGGCCAGCATGTTAAACAGAGCAATGAAGAGGAAGATGATGGCAGGATTGGCCAGCGTGATAAAAAATGAAGTGAGGAAATTGCGCAAGAGCGACCCTTTGGTTTTCGACTCCGGATGAGTGTTGACCTTGGGCCCTGTGCGGAACATATAAATGCCGAAAGCCAGTAGCATGGCACCGCCAATGATTTTCACCCAAAACACGTTGTTCTCGTTGGTGAAAAGCGAGATGAGCGAAAGGCCATAGCCGGTGAGAAGGGCATAAAACAAGTCACTCAGCGCAGCGCCTGCACCGGTGACTACTCCATAAATTCTGCCTTTTTTGATTGTCCTGCGGATGCACAACACGCCCACGGGCCCCATAGGCGCCGAAGCCACGACGCCAATGATAAGTCCTTTCAAGATATAGATGAGCAAGTCGACAATTCCTTCCATAGGTTTTGCAAAATTGGCATTTTTTTGCGAGAATACGAAATTTTTGCTCTACTTTATATGAGGAGTCTCTTCACATCTTGAGTTAAATCCGTTCACCAGGTGTATCTTTACCTCAAACCTGCACGCGAAACGGTCTTTGCAATGCTTCTTTCAAGCCTTCGAGGCTGGCGTTGAAATGAATGTCGAAGCTTTCGATGAGTGTGCAGTCCATTGTCAGGTTTCTTGTTTGGTCTGCAAATCTCTCTTCGTCAGGCAATATCCAGTCGGGTGGAGTCTTGAGTCCCAGAGCCTCGGCTGCGCTGAGATGAAGCTGATGGCTGTTCATCACATTGCCACACCCGAAATTATAGATGCCTCCCGGCAGCGCAATAGCTTTTTCGATGTTCTTCACCACTTCCCACACGTATGTCACACCACGAAACTCATGCGTGGCAGCCTTTATGGTATTCTTTTCGCGATAGGCGTCGAGCAGTTTAACCACGATATTGCGGTTGAGCCTCATAGCATTTTCGGGGAAATCATACATCCAGGTCAGCCGTAGCCCCACACTTTCGGGCAGGTTCCACAAGGCTCTCTGTTCGGCTTCCAGCTTGTGCCGGCCGTACACATTCACCGGCTGCAACTCAGCCTCCTCTTTCAGAGGCCCCGGCATCGGCGTGCCGTTGTAGACTTGGTCGCTCGACATAAAAACAAACTTGGCCCCAATCTGTTTACAGGCTTTGGCCAGTTTCACCACGCCCTGTACATTCACGCGATGTGACTCATCGGGGTGTTGCTCACAATACCACGTATTGCTCAGGGCCGCACAATGAACCACCACCTCCGGACGGTGCAGTGCCATGTAAGTCCTCACTGCCTCTTCCCGACTGATGTCGAGTTCGCCGTGCGCAGGCAGCAGCAGTTCATACTTATCTTTGAAATAATAAGCCAGCCGGCAGCCCAAAAAACCGCTACTGCCCGTAATCAATATCTTTGTCTTCATTTTCTTTCAGATAATATCTATGAAAAGCATTTCATATTATATTCCCCCAAATTGTTGCCTTTTTCCCAATCACACAGTCACGCCCTTGCAAGTGGCTTGTTTTCAGTGAAATGCTGTGATTGAAGCTTTTCGTCACGTTCAGTCACGGAACGAACGAAAGAGTTTGGATGTCTCGGGTGATGATGAAAGGACTATGAGGGGAAGGTAATAGAATTTTTATCTTATGAAAGTCGGTTTTGATACCCACCAGAGATTTGTCGCTTACCAGCCTCTTATGTCATTTCAGCGGCCTTGCCTTTCGGCCGGACAGTTCGCGAAGCAAATGACTGATGGCTGCAAAGGGATGATGGCCAATCATTCTTGGTCCCGACCAGCGCATAACTTGCTTGATTTTATCTTTCATTTCCGGTCGATAGCAATGGATGGGGCATTTTTTGCAAGTGGGCTTGTCGGCGCCGTAACGGCATCTGTCAAGGCGTCCCAAGGCATAGTCCAACAACTCCCGGCAACCTGGGCAAAGCGCAGCGTTCTTTTCGCGTTTCTTGCAATATAGGCGTATCATCTGTTCCACCACTGCTTTTTCTTCTGCTATGCGTCTGTCTTCACATTGTTTTTGGGTTGAAAAATGATTGTGTGCTAACCTTGTCGTGTTTCGTGCTCGGTCGGGTGTGGTGATTTATTCTGCCAAGGTCCATCCGTTGTCTTCGTGGTAAATCATCTGATGGGTCATACCGCCATCAATGCAGATGTTTTCGCCGGTGATAAATCCTGCCTGGTCTGAGCAGAGAAACATCACCATGGCGGCAATGTCCATCGGGTGTCCCACACGGGCGGCGGGATGTTGCAAGGCATTGGGACCGTCGTAGGCCTTAAACGCCGTGTCTATCCATCCCGGCGAAATGGAGTTGACGCGTGCCCTGCCACGAAGGGTGACGGCAAGTGCGTGGGTGAGTGCTGCAATGCCGCCTTTTGCTGCCGTGTAACTTTCGGTCTGGGGCTGACTCATACGGTCGCGCGATGAGGAGATGTTGACAATCGAGGCTCCGGGTGCAAGATGGGGCGTAAGCAGTTTGACCAAATAGAAAGGCGCAGTCACTCCGACGGCCATGGCATATTGAAACTCGTCCCAGGTGCACTTGTCCAGCCCTTTCATCAGTGGCAAGGCGTTGTTCACAATGAAATCCACCTTGCCATATTGTTTGACGACGTCGTGGGCAAAGGCTTCCAATACATCGGGCTTTGATATGTCTCCAACGAAATGGTTGCCTTCGCGTATATCAATGACGGCCACCGAAGCGCCTCGTCGGCGAAACTCCTCGACGATGCATTTCCCTATGCCGTGGGCACCGCCCGTGACTATGGCGACTTTGTCTTGAAATGACATGGCGTGTTGTATGTTTTTTAATAAAATAAACAGCGCATCACTTACCGATGCAGAACTGGCTGAAGACGGAATGGAGCACGTCTGTGGAGGTGACTTCTCCCACGATGTCGGCGAGGTGGTGGAGACATTGGCGGAGGTCTTCGCTCACCAGGTCGCCGGAGAGGCCTGCCGTCAGTCCTTCGGCCACGCGGATGAGGTCGGCATGGGCGGCGGTGAGGGCCTCATAGTGGCGGGCGTTGCTGATGATGGGCATACCCGAAGGAGGAGCGGGAAGAAGTGAGGCCAGGGCTGAGCGCAGACGGTCGACGTCGCCAGGCGAATGGGCCGAGATGGCGATGTGACGCACAGTGGGAAGGGTCTGAGCCAATGCGTCGGCCACCGAAGCGACGGCGTCGGATGGAGAAAGGAGGTCGGTCTTGTTGAACACTACGAACAGCGTGGCTCCCTCGGGCATAGCCTCGTGGATGCGGTGGGCCATAGCGCCGAAGTCGGTGGGAATATGGGCGGCGTCTACCACCCACAACACGATGTCGGCTCTCGACATGTGGCTCATGGTTCGGGCAATGCCGATTTGCTCTACGGGGTCTTCCGTCTGTCGCAGTCCGGCGGTGTCGATGAGCCTGTACGCCACGCCGTCTATGTGGGTGACCACCTCAATGCTGTCGCGGGTGGTGCCGTGCACGTCGCTGACGATGGCGCGCTCCTCGCCGCAAAGGGCATTGAGCAGTGTGGACTTTCCGGCATTGGTCTGTCCGGCTAAAACCACGGGGATGCCTTCTTTCAGAGCCTGTCCCAGCCGGAACGTGTCGGCCAGGGCCTGAGTGTGTGCGGCTGCCTTGTTCACCAAAGCCTTGAGTTCGCTACGGTCGGCAAATTCGAGGTCTTCGTGGTCTGAGAAATCCAGTTCGAGTTCAAGCAGGGTCGTGATATGGAGCAACTGTTCGCGCAGTGTCTTTAGTCCGTTGCTCACGTTGCCTTTGAGTTGTCCGAGGGCTATGCGGTGAGAGGCCGCCGTGTTTGAGGCGATGAGGTCGGCCACGGCTTCGGCCTGTGCCAGGTCGAGTTTGCCGGCGGTGAAGGCTCGTCTGGTGTATTCTCCGGGTTCGGCCGTGCGGCATCCCGCCTCAATCAGGGCGTGGAGGATGGCCTGCATCACATAGGCCGAACCGTGACACGAAATCTCCGTGATGTCTTCGCCGGTGTAGGAGTGCGGGGCGCGAAAGAGACTCACCACCACCTCGTCGATGTCTTCGCCTTCGGGCGTGTGGATGGTGCCGAAAGCGAGGGTTGAGGCTTTGCGTTCGGACAGTGTCCGGCCGGCCATGGGCGTGAAGAGGCGGTCGGTGATGGCTATGGCTTGCGGGCCCGAGACTCTCAACATGCCGAGAGCCCCTCCGGCCGGCGTACAGATGGCACAAATCGTGTCGTTGGTCATGTCTGCTTGAAGGGTCAAGATATGTCCCTACTTCATTCCGCATACTCCGTTTCGGGAGAAAGGTGCGGGTGGAGTAGGGACAGGTTGGTGTACAAAAAGTTTATGCGTCCGTCAGTTTATGACTGGTGCTGTTCGCGGAAAAGGTCATTGACGGTTTTCACGGGATTGAACGTGGCGAGCGGCACTTCCACGAATATGGTGTTCCAGTCTGACATGGCCCCGTTCCACAAACCGGGCAGTTCGAGCGCCTTCAGCGGTTTGCCGTCTTTGCTCTTGGACGAGATGAAGCCCGTCTGCGGGTCTACAAACTGCTTGAGGTCAAAGCGTTGACCTTTGTAGTCTTTGGTGGCGATGACGAGGTCTACGGGATTGAAGTGCGTGCCTTGCTCAAACATCGCTTTTTTCTCGGGGTCGGCCACGTCTATCTGTGTGCTTTCGAGAATTTGGGGCGAGATGGTGCCGTCGGCATTATAGGCCAGGAACGGACCGCCGCCGGCTTCGCCAACGTTGCGCACCATACCGCAGACGCGGATGGGCCGGTTGAGTTTGCGGCGCAGGTAAATGGCCATCTCGGTGTCTTCGAGCATTTTTGTCTCGGGATTTTTGCAGCAGAGGGTCTTTTGCACGAATTGCAGCATCTCGCGGAGCTGGTCCATGGTGTAGCGTCCCTCGTCGAGTTGTTTGAGATAGCCGAAGATCTTGGCTTGCGTCTCCACCAGCAGACCGGCCAGGAGTTTCTTGTTTTCCACGGTGTCGCCTTTGAGACGGTCGGGCACGACGTTGTCGATATTCTTGATGAAAACCACGTCGGCATCGATGTCACCGAGATTTTCAATCAGAGCACCATGACCGCCGGGGCGGAAGAGCAGTGAGCCGTCGGCGTTGCGGAAGGGCGTGCCGTCGGGATTGGCAGCCACGGTGTCGGTCGAGGGCTTCTGCACGGAATAGCTTACGTGAAACTTGGCGCCGAATTGCTTCTCGAGTGCAGCTTTTTTCTCGTCCACAAGTTGGGCGAAGAGGCTGGTGTGTTCGGCCGAAACGGTGAAGTGCACGTTGACATTGCCGTCTTGGTCTTTGGCATATAAGGCTCCCTCGACGAGATGTTCTTCCACAGGCGTGCGGTTACCTTCAGCATATTTGTGGAACTTAAGCACGCCTTTAGGCTTCTGCCCGTAGCCGAGTCCTTCGTTCTTCAGCAGGGCGGCCACCACGTCTTGTCCGCGTCCTTCAGCCAGCAGGGCGGCTATGTCTTTGCCGTAGAGGCTCTGGCAAGCGGCGTCGAGATCGGGCTGGAAGGCCGCGTCGGCAACGTGGGCCAAAAACTTCTTCACGAAGTCTGACGGCTCGGCTTCGGGGGCTTGGTCGAGATAAGCGAAGAGGTCTTTAAACATACGGCTGGCAGCACCTGAGGCCGGCACGAACTTCACCACGGTGTGCCCCTCGGCGGTGTAGCGGTCCCAGTCGGCCAGAGCGGCGCGGCGCTCCTCGTCGGTGGGCTGCTTGATGCCTTTTTCGACACTTGCAGCGCCGGCCAGACGCAAAAACGGGAAGCCTGTTTTGAATTGGTTGAGTTGTGAGAGCAGTTGTGCTTCAGAGATGCCTTTTTTCTCAAGTAAGGCCTTGTCTTGTGCGGTTAACATATTGAGGCTGTTTAAGGTTAATTCGTGTCGGGTGGGGTAGTGGCGGTGTTTGTCATGGCAGAAAAACACTCCACGCCTCAAATGTACGTATTTATATTTTATTGTGCTCTGATTTTGGCGCAAAAAGTGCGCTCTGGTCAGGATATGCCCGAAAAGTCTTCGCGGTGGGTCATAATTTTGAGTTGTCGGCGGATGATGTCGTTTTGTGGCAGACGGTCGTCGGGGTCGGTGTCGACTACGTGCATGGCGGCCTCGCGGCACACGGCCATGAGTTCGGCGTCGCGCACAATGTCGGCGATATTCAGGTCGAGAGGCATACCGCTCTGTGCCGTGCCTTGCAAGTCGCCCGAGCCGCGCAGGCGGAGGTCTTCTTCGGCAATGCGGAAACCGTCGCAGGTCTCGGTCATGATTTCCATACGCCGCAGGGTGTGGTCCGAGAGTCGGTTGTGGGTGATGAGGATGCAATAGCTCTTGTCTGCCCCGCGCCCCACGCGGCCTCTGAGCTGGTGGAGTTGCGAGAGTCCGAAACGGTCGGCGTTTTCTATCACCATCACCGTGGCATTGGGCACGTTGACGCCCACCTCTATCACCGTCGTGGCCACGAGTATCTGGGTCTCACCCGAACTGAAGCGGGCCATGGCGTCGTCTTTTTCCGTGCTCGACATACGGCCGTGCATTATGCCGACCTTGTATTCTGGGAAGGCTGCACTAACGCTTTCAAATCCCGTCATTAAGTCTTGTAGGTCAGACTTTTCGCTTTCCTCAATCAGCGGATAGACCACGTAGACCTGGCGTCCCGCCTGGAGCTGCCGGAGCAAGCCGTCGTGGAGCGTGGCCTCCTGGCTGTTGTTGTAGTGAAGGGTGGTGACGGGTTGGCGGCCGGGTGGCAGTTCGTCGATGACCGACACGTCGAGGTCGCCATACACGGTCATGGCCAGTGTACGCGGTATGGGCGTGGCGGTCATCACGAGCACGTGGGGTGGAATATTGTTTTTGGCCCACAGCATGGCGCGCTGTTTCACGCCGAAGCGGTGCTGTTCGTCGATAATGGCCAGACCGAGCCGCTGAAATACCACCGTGGGTTCGATGAGGGCATGTGTGCCCACGAGCAGTTGGCAACGGCCGTCGGCGGTGGCTTCGAGGATGTCTTTACGCTTTTTCCCCGTGACGCTGCCCGTGAGCAGGCGCACGTCGATGCCGGTGTCGCGGAGCAGGCCCGTGATGGTGGCAAAATGCTGTCCGGCAAGGATTTCCGTGGGTGCCATAAGGCAGGCCTGGAAGCCGTTGTCTATGGCCAGCAGGCAGGTCATCAGTGCCACCACCGTCTTGCCCGACCCCACGTCGCCCTGCACCAGCCGGTTCATCTGCCGCCCGGTGCGCAGGTCGTCGCGTATCTCGTGCATCACGCGTTTTTGTGCACCCGTGAGGCTGAAGGGCAGGTGGTTTTGGAAGAAATCAAGAAATGCCGGTCCCACTCGAGCAAACACCGTGCCCACACCGCGTTCCTTGCGGCGGCGGACGTAGCGCAACAGGTCGAGTTGCAGGTAAAACAGTTCGTCAAACTTGAGCCGGCGGCTGGCTGCGGGCAGGTCGGCAGCCGAGGTGGGGAAGTGTATGCGTCGCAGGGCCTCGTCGCGGTCAATGAGATGATATTCGGTCCGAATGTAGTCGGGCAGCGTCTCGAGGTCGTGGCCCTTAAGCAGAGCGAAGGCGTCGGTCATGAGTCGCGACATCACCTTTGAGGTGAGCGACGCGCGTTTCATACGCTCGGTGGTGTGATAGTGGGGTTGCAGTCTGCCGCCGTAGGTGCCCTCTGCCGGTTGGTCGGGACGGATGACTTCGAGTTCGGGATGCACCACCGAGATGCGGCCGTTAAACCACGACGGTTTGCCAAATACGAGGTAGCGTTCTGTCATCTTGATTTGTCGCTCGTAGTATTTGGCACCTTGAAACCACACCAGTTCCACATATCCCGTGTCGTCGGTGGCCAAGGCCTTGAGGCGTTGACGGCTGCCCGTTCCCTCGGTGGAGAAATCGGTGATGTGCACACAGATTTGCACGTAAGGCATATCCTCGCGCAGGTCGTTGATGGTGTGAATTTCCGTGCGGTCTATATATTTATAGGGATAGGTCGTGACGAAGTCCCTGAGCGTCTTGACGCCCAGTTCGCTCTCAAGCAGTTTGGCGCGGTGGGGCCCCACGCCTTTGAGATATTTGATGTCTTGGTCGAGCAGTTCTGTCACGGTTTGTATTTGTTTTTAAGGAATGGACCGAGGTGGGATAAAAACGCGAAAACCGGCACTTTGGCCGGCTTTTCTGTGATATGATGGGGCTGTGGCCGCCGGCGGGTGCCGAGGGCTTTGTCAGTCGAAGAGCATTCCCTGTCTCACTTTGTCCACCACCTCGTCCGGCACCAGTCGTCGGGCAATGGCGAAGGCAAAGTCTGCGGCCGCGGCCGGTCCGAAAGCCGTGATGATGTTGGTGTCTTGCGTCACAGGCTCTCCTGTATAGGCTCCTTCGGGCAGGTGATGCTCAAAGCCGGGGTAGCACGTGGCTTTGCGGTCGCGCAAAATGCCGTGGCGGCCCAAGACCATCGGAGCGGCGCAGATGGCGGCAATGAGTTTGTTGGCGGCGTCTTGTTTGAGCAGGGCGCGGCGCAGGTGTTGGCAGGTAGCCAGGTTCTCGGCGCCGGGCATGCCTCCCGGCAAGACGATGCAGTCACTTTCGCCGATGCTCGAGAAACGGAACACGGCGTCGACCATAATAGGCAGGTTGTGGGCGCTGGTGACGAGCCGCTTGCCCGAGATGCTCACCGTCTGCACGTCGAGGTTGCAGCGGCGCAGGATGTCAATGACGGTAATGGCTTCAATTTCTTCAAAACCGTCGGCCATTAAGACGTGGATCATGTCTGTGTGTGATATCTTGTGTGGATGTCTTGTTGATGTTTCAGAAAAAGAGGAGAGCAGAGGGCCTGTAAGCCGGGTTCTGTAGGCGGCGCGGAGCCGTCTTGTCTGTCATTTATCCGGACTTGCCGTCACCGACAAGCTCTATCGTTCTACCCTCCGACGTGCCACGCTCGGGCGAGGCAGCCCTCAGACGTCGGTATACGCGAACTTTCAACCCCCGATGTGCACGGCTCGGACGTCACCGCCCGACCGGTGGGCTCTTACCCCACCTTCTCACCCTTACCCGCCGCCACAGGCGCATGTAGTGTGCGCACTTTTTCCGGCATTTGCATGCAGTGTGTGTGGTTGCGGCAGGCGGTTGTTTTCTTCTGCACTGATCAAGCCTCACGGCCTGCTTCCCGTTAAGAAGCGGGGCGCCTCGGGTTGCCCGGACTTTCCTCACAGGACTCATAGCCCTGAGCGACAGACCGGCCTTCTGCTCTCCCGTGAAAAGATTGTCGCGGCGCCGTATGGGACTATATCCCCCGGCACTCGGGACCCAATGTTTTGCGAAGTTACACAATTTTAATCAATATGAGCGAAAAAATCAACAGCTTAGTTATTTTTAACAACTCGGTCGCTCTGTTCAAAAAGTGCCCTTGTTTGTGACGGCCGGGTGAACGATTTAATTCGTTTTGACACTCATTGCGGTTTGTGTTAAATGCTGTTCAGATGTGAAGCAATGGTTAGGAAATTACGCTTAATATCTTATATAATAATTGATAATGCTTTGAAATGATTTTTGAAAGCCTTCAGGTATTTTCTGAAAAACTCCTCGATGGGACATTACGGCCATTTGAAAAATCCTGTCCTTATGCCAGAAATTTCTGTCCTTATGTCAGGAAAAACTGTCCTTATGCCCGTAAGTCGTTGAAACATAAAAAAAGAGGCCAAAAGCCTCGTCTCCTCTTCTTCCTACCTCAAAGATAGCCCTTTCTGTCCGGCAGGAAAAAGACACCACGACGCAGGCCTTGTGGTCATAGGGCCGGTCCGGCTTAACTTACTATAACAGCCTGCCGTATGGCAGAGTGGGCAAAAATGCCTAATTTTGTGTTTAAAAACAAACGATGTCACCAACTGCCACCTCTAAGCCGCCCCGCCGTGTCATAATGGGCATCGACCCGGGCACCAACGTGATGGGCTATGGCCTGTTGCGCGTCGAGAGCAAACGGGTGGAAATGATGGCCATGGGCGTCATCGACCTGCGCCGTTGCCACGACGTCTACACCAAACTCGGACGCATCTACGAGCGGGTGGCGGGGCTCATCGACGCTTTCAAACCCGACGAACTCGCCATCGAGGCCCCGTTTTTCGGTAAAAACGTGCAGAGCATTCTCAAACTCGGTCGCGCACAAGGAGTTGCCATCGCCGCAGCCATCAGTCGCGGACTGCCCATCCATGAATATGCCCCGCTCAAAATCAAACAGGCCATCACGGCCAACGGACAAGCCGACAAAGCCCAGGTGGCCGGCGTGTTGAAACGCATCCTACACATCACAGACGACAATGCCGTGCCCTTCCTCGACGCCACCGACGCCTTGGCCGCAGCCTATTGCCACTACCTCGAGTCGGGCCGGCCGACGATGGTGTCTGACGGACCGCGCTCGTGGAAAGATTTTGTCAAACAGCGTTCCGGTGCCGGCAATCGGCCACTCACCGCTCCGCAAATGAAACTGGCCAAAGCCTTATGCAAGAAACCCTCCTGACACTTCATCACGCCGACACACGCCGGCCTGAATATGCCCTTACACTTGAAGCTCCGCTGAGTCTGCCGACGCCGTCGGTGGTGGCCGTCTACGGTCCCAATGCCTCGGGCAAGACCCTGCTGGCCGACCTGCTCACGGCCCAACATCCGCTGCGCGGCGACGGAGGTCTGGTCTACGGACCGCTACTCGACACTGCCGCCCGTAAGACCGGGGCCATCGCCCACGTGTTGTTCAAGGATGTCTATGGCGGAGCCGAACCTGCCTATTACCAGCAGCGCTGGAACCACGGCGACGAGCAGGTGTTTCCCACTGTCGCAGAGCAGTTGGCCGCCATCTCCACGGCTACCGGCACAGACCCCGAGGCTCTTCTGTGCCAGTTTGGCGTGTCGGCATTGGCCCACCGCGCCATCAACACGCTCTCGAGCGGCGAGTTGCGCAAGGTGCAACTCCTCCGCACCCTCGCCACCCGTCCCCGGTTGCTCATCATCGACAGTCCCTTTATCGGTCTCGACGTCGAAGCCCGGGCCACGCTCAGCGCCATGCTTGAGCAAATTGGCCGCGAACTGACCCTCGTGGTCGTGGTGAGTCGCCGCGCCGACGTGCCCGATTTTGCCGACTTCGTGGTCAATGTCGACAATCGCTGCGTGAGTCGTCTGATGTCGCGGGACGAATGGCAGACCACTTTCAAGCAGGCAGAAGACCATTGTCCCTCTTCTTCATCTATTTCTCTCCAAGAGACCAAGGCTGAAGATGCCGAGCCGGTCATCGATTTCCGTGACATCACTATTGCCTACGGTCAGCGCACGGTCCTGGACCGACTCAACTGGTGCGTGAAACGAGGCGAGCGCTGGGCCTTGACCGGCAGCAACGGTTCGGGCAAGACCACACTGCTCTCACTCGTATGTGCCGACAACCCCATTGCCTATGCCTGCGACATCCGCCTCTTTGGCTGTCGCCGAGGCCGCGGCGAGAGCATCTGGGACATCAAACGCCGCATCGGCTACGTGTCGCCCGAGATGTTTTCGTCATACCGCAAAGACCTTGACGTTATGCGCATCGTGGCCAGCGGGCTGATGGACACCATCGGGCTATACCGCCGCCACCGTCCCGAAGACGAAGCCGTCTGCATGGACTGGCTCAAGGCCTTCGGGGCCGAACATCTGGCCCACCGCAACTATCTCACGCTCTCGTCGGGCGAACAGAGGCTCGTGCTGCTCGTGCGCGCCTTTGTCAAAAGCCCGGAGCTGCTCATCCTCGACGAACCCTTCCACGGTCTTGACGACGCCCAGACCCGCCGGGCCATGCGCGTCATCGACGACTATATGACCGGCACAGACAAGACCTTGCTCATGGTCACACACTATGCCGACGAACTGCCCGCCTGCATCACCCACACGCTCCGCCTGACCCGACACGAGGCACCAAAAGCGTGAAGCCGTCGTGAAAACCTATGACTACAGACTGGCCATTTATATCTAAGAGAATGAAAAAAGTCATCGTCATATCGCTCCTTGTCCTTACGCTCGCCCCTGTGGCGGCCGGAGCGCAGAATGTCTATAATTTTGTGTTGGAAAACGCTCAGCGCATCGTCAACAACCCTACCGTCAACTTCACCCAGACGCGCATTGCACAGTTCAAGGTGACGGCCCTGCGCTATATGCGCCAGACGGGGCTGGAAAAGATGCCCGGCGCCGACGAGCGCTGGCTCGACGTGCAGGCCTATTATCTCTCGGAATTTCTCACGCTTTTCTTCAAAGAACTCGTCTCTTCTGACTCATTGCCCGACGACGAGCGCAAAGCCCATATCCTGCGCTTCACCGAAGCCACTATGGAAAACCCGCTCTTTGAGCAGGTGGACGAAGAGACCGCTCTGGCCTATCTCAAGGAGACGGGAGAAATCACGCCTTTCTCGCTCAACACCGACTGGGAGAAGGCTTTCAACTACCTCAACACCCATTCGCACACGCAGACCAATGAACAATAAACACACATCCCGTACACCGAGACTCGCCGGATGGGCACTGACGGTGGCGCTCGCCTTTTTCGCCATCACCGCGACGGCACAAACCGCCAAGACCAAGCGTCACGCCCACACCGACACGGCATCACACATCTACCAGAAATATCTTCAGCAACTCGACAACCTTAAAAGCCGCTACGCCAATTGGGACTATAACGGCAGCGACACGCTGAGCAATCCCTATTATTTCCCCCTGTTCTCGTCGCCCACGTTCTACGCCTCGTCAGTGTCGCGCGTCATCGGTCTGTCGCCGGCAGGACGCAACCGCAAACTTGGTGCCACCGACAGCCTGCTGCTGGCCTCGAGCGACGCGCTCAACTATGTCTACACCTACGCGCCCTGGCTCATCGCCCACAATGAGACCGATCTCGGCACAGAGCCCAAGGTGGTGCAGGAAACAAAAAAAGACATTCGGCCCGAAGCCAACCTCACCGAGAAAGCCGGTGCCGACCGACCGGAATTCATAGAGACAGACGAGTTCGGCGACTGGCGCATCGTGGCACGCAAACCAAACTTCTGGAGCTTTAAGACCACCGTGTCGCTGCAACTCTCACAAAACCATACATCAGACAACTGGTATAAAGGCGGTGAGAGCAACAATTCGTGGCTGGCGCAAGTGAATTTTGAGGCCAACTACAACAACAAGCAAAAGGTGGTGCTCAACAACAAGCTCGAAACCAAACTCGGCTTCCGCTCAATCAAAGACAACCAATACCATAAGTTTCTCTCCAACGCCGACCTCCTGCGCCTCACCAACAAGCTCGGTCTGCAGGCCACCAAGCATTGGTACTACACCTTTCAACTCCAAAGCTGGACGCAGTTTTACCCCGGCTACAAGAGCGGCGACGACTATGTCTATTCCGACTTTATGTCGCCCTTTGAGTCTGTCTTCTCCATCGGTATGGACTATAAGCTTTCGGTGAAAAACTTCACGCTCAGTGCCACCATAAGCCCCTTGGCCTACGACTTCAAATACGTGGATCGCAAACACTTGGCCACGTCTTTTGGCATAGACGAAGGCAAACACGTCAAGACCAGCTTCGGTTCCAACATTACGGTCAACTACACTTGGAATATCATCAAAAACCTCTCGTGGACAGGCCGCATCTATTTCTACTCTGACTATAAGCGCGTGCAACTGGAATGGGAAAACACCTTCAGGGCCCAGTTCAACAAATACCTTTCCACGCAACTCTTTATCTATCCCCGTTTCGACGACGGCGTGGCCCGACAGCCCGACAAGTCTTACTTCCAGTTCCAGGAACTCTTGTCGTTTGGCCTGAATGTGTCGTTCTGAAAACGAAACGCCTTGATTTTCCCACAGAGAAGCACAGCCCATGAAGATTTTTTCTGTCGCCAACCATTTCACTAAGCCGCCTTCGGCCGACAATTATGCCGAGGCAGACAATAAAACGCCTTTTTATTCGTTTACAACAAGTGAGCCCGTCGTGCAGACTCTGCCCGAAACGGCCATGCTCAAAGACGGCCGGCCGTTTTTCATCCCCGATTACGCCGACCCCTGCAGCGTCCGTCCGGCATTGGTGTTGCGCATTTCGCGACTGGGACGCTACGTCTCCGAACGCTTTGCCCGCCGCTATTATGACGCCGTGACCGTGGGTGCCGCCTTTTGCGCCGACCGCCTCTTTGAGCGGTGCCGCTGCGAAGGTTTGCCGTGGGATATGGCCATAGGATTTGACAGTTCGGCCGTAGTCGGCTCGTTTGTGCCATTGACTGAAGGCGCACCTTTCGTCTGTCCCGATTTCCGTATGAATGTGGGCGACAAGACACTGACTGTTGCCGGCACCGAGGCCAACCTGCCCTTCACGCCCGAAGCCGTGTTGGCCTACGTCAGTCAGTATTCCATGCTGCGCCGCGGCGATTTGCTGTTTTACGTCCTGCCGGCCACGCCTGTCGTGGTCAGTCCCGACGTCCAAATCGAAGGCTTTGCCGACGGCGAGCGACTGCTCAATTTCAACGTGAAATAATCACGCCTACTCCTATATTTATTATATATAAGGTGGACCACCTCCATGAAAACACGATTGAAGTTCCACATACTCCTCGCTCTGATGGCTTTGATGTCGGTCGGCATCAAGGCCGCTGTTGCCGTAAGGCCGGTGGTAGCCGATGCTGCCGAGACCGACACGGCCGGCACCTTTATACACCTCTCCGCCGCAGACTATCCCGTCACCACCGCCGGCTTGCCACGCTATGCCAAGATCGTCAGCCCGGCCGGCGAGACAGACCGCGTGCAATTGGTCTATCCCGAATATGTCCGCCTCACCGCCTCCGAGGTCGCTATCATCAAGGCCGCCGGATGGGAAATCGGAGAGACCGTCGTACCTGAGACGCACTACGCCGTGGCACGCAAGATGGGGCAGATGGAGGTGAGTTTCGTTCCTATAGTGAAGCGCGACGGCAAGTATTATCGGCTCGTGTCTTTCAAACTGGAAGTCAATGCGCCGAGTCAGACCTCGCGTTTGCAAGCCATGACCCGCGCCCTCACTGCCGCCACGACGGCTCTGCGCTGGGCCGACCACTCGGTACTGGCCAGCGGCCGCTGGGTGAAAATCGCCGTGAGCGAAGAAGGCATCTACAGCCTCTCGGCCAAAGACCTGGCCGCAATGGGTTTCAACGATATGTCGAGGGTGAAAGTCTATGGCTACGGCGGCCGCCTACAGTCGGAAGCTTGGACCTTCACCGGTCCGAATGCCGTGCCCGACGACCTCAAGGAAGTGCCCCTATGCCGCCGCAGCGGCGACGTGATTTTCTTTGCTGAGGGCACCGTCCGCAAGTCATACGTCACCACAAACGGCCGCTGGCGCCACGAAAACCAGCCCTATTCCACGCTTTCGTATTATTTTGTGACCGAAGGCGACAATCCCGCCACGCTTGAGCGGCTCAGTGCCACTAATGCCAACGGGGCCGAAGAAGTGGGCGAGGTGACGCATCTCTCTGTGATAGACAACGACAAAGTAGCCCTCTATACCGGCGGCCGCTTGCTCTTTGACAATCCCGACTTTGCCACCACCTCGTCGGCCACCTGGCGCATCGAAGCCCCATCGGCCGTAGACGGCCAAACAGCCACCATCAACATCGGCGTAGGCGCAAGCAGCAACTCAGCCGTCACCACCGTCAAATCAGAGTTCAACGGCAAGGCGCTGGCAAGTTTCGGCGTGCCCATCTATGGTTCCGACTTTGTGGGCTATATGACCCACAAGACATTCAACGTGACCGACCTCCAACCGGTCAACACCGTCAAGCTCAACATTAACACGACCAATCCGGCACGCCTCGACTTCATTCGCCTGGCCTATCGCCGCAGGCTCAACGCCGCAGATGCGCCCTTTGCCTTCACGCCCAACGTGTCGCGGCCGGCAGTCATCACCGTTGAGGCCGCGGGCGAGAACACCCGTCTTTGGCGCATTGCCGACGGCGAAAACCAAACGGCTGACATTGTGGGGACGCTGAGCGGCTCGAAAGCCTCTTTCCCCGTAGACAATGCAGCCCTGCGCTATGTCATAGCCGACCTCTCGGCCACTTATCCCGCGCCGAAGGTGGTGGGGGAAGTGCCCAATCAGGACCTTCACGCCCACACGCCGGTGGACTATACCATCGTGGTGCCGGCAGGCGGCAAACTCACCGCAGAAGCCAACCGGCTTGCCGAGGCCCATACTGCCAAAGGCACAAGCGTCAGAGTGGTCAATGTGGGAGAAATCTACAACGAATTTTCATCGGGCACGCCCGATCCGTCGGCCATCCGCCGCTATATGAAAATGCTCTACGACCGCGCCGAAGCCGACGCGTTGCCACGCTATCTCTGTCTCTTCGGCAATTGCTTCTGGGACAACCGTATGCTCACCGACTACGCCAAAGGCAAATCGGCCGACGACTATCTGCCCGCCTTCGAGACCGACGCCGACGCCACCGACGCCACTCGCGAAAACATCCGCTTCGGTTCGCTCTACAGTTACGTCACCGACGACCTCTACACGTGGCTCGACGACAGCGAGGGCAGCAACCAGCGCCGCGCCAAACCCGACATCGCCGTGGGACGCTTCCCCTGCTCAACGGCCGAAGAGGCACACGTCCTCGTGAACAAGAGCATCAGTTACCTCAACAACGAGGAGACCGGTATGTGGAAAACCCGCGCCTTCGTTCTGGCCGACGACAAAGACAACCTGCTCCATATGAATACCGGCGAGAAGGTTGCGCAGACGTTCAACACCACCACAGACAACTCGCTGCTGTTGCGTAAAGTCTATTGGGACATCTATCCCCGCACCATCACGGCCACCGGATACAGCTACCCGCAAGCCACCGCCTTGGTGCAGCAAGAAATGCAGCGCGGCGCATTGCTTTTCAACTATGTAGGCCATGGCAGTCCCGACCAGATTTCACATGCCAAGATTTTGGTGAAAGACGACTTTGACCTGTCGTCGGCAGGCCGCCTGCCGCTTTGGGTGATGGCCTCTTGCGAAATTTCTCCCTACGACACCGACCGCGACGACATAGCCCGGCGCGGACTGATGAACGGCGAGGGTGGGGCAGTGGCTATGGTCTGTGCCTCCCGCTCGGTTTATGCCGACTACAACGAAGCGCTCAACCTTGCCTTGCTTAAGCATCTGATGGACAAGACCAAGGGCCACTCCATGGGCGAAGCACTGCGGCTGGCCAAGTGTGATTTGGTGACAAACTTCACCGATGTCGACATCAACAAACTCAAATACGCCTTCTTGGGCGACCCGGCGCTGACCATTGCCATGCCGCGCCGCGATGCCGCCATCGATAGCATCAACCACGCCGACCTGTCCACCACCACGAGCGTGGCTTTGGCTGCCGGCACCGTGGCCACCTTCAGCGGCTATGTCAAGGCTGAGGACGGCGGAGTAGATGAAACCTTCAACGGCACAGTGACGCTCCACGTCGCCGACCGCCTCGAAACCTTCACGGGTCTCAACAACAGCGGTTCGGCCAAGGTGATGACTTTCACAGACCGCACCAAGACCATCTTTGAAGGCACCGACGCCGTGATAAACGGCCGCTTCAGCGTCCGTGTGCCTATTCCGCGTGACATCAGTTATACCAACGATGCCGGCCGGGTGCAGATTTATGCCGTCTCGGCCGACGGCCAGACCGAAGCCGCCGGCAGCAATACACAATTTTGTCTCAACGGCACCGACGCCACGGCGGCCACCGACACGCTCGGCCCCAAGGTTTTTGTCTATCTTGACTCGCCCGATTTCGTGGATGGCGGCATCACCTCAAGCAATCCCATCTTTGGCGCCACTATCTCTGACGAAAGCGGCATCAATGCCTCGGGCAGCGGCGTGGGGCACGACATCGAACTCACCCTCGACGGAGACGCTCAGACCGCCGTGGTGCTCAATGACGACTTCTCTTACGAGTTTGGCAGTTACACTACCGGCCACATCCTCCGACAACTCAACAATCTCGCTCCGGGAGAGCATCAACTCAGCCTGCGCGTGTGGGACATCAACAACCACCTCACGGTCTCGACGCTCAACTTCTACGTGGGCGACGTGCAACCCTATTTCGATGTCAACGTAAGCGAAAATCCCGCCCGAACATCAACCCGCTTCATGGTGAACCACGCCACGGTGGTCGAAGCCGGTAGCAGTCGGGTAGAGATTGAAGTCTACGACACCTACGGCCGCCGTGTGTGGACCAAAACCACCTCGCTCCCTTCGGCCAATGCCGCCGTGGTCTGGGACCTCACCGACCAGAGCGGTTCACGCCTCGCGCCGGGACTCTATCTCTACCGCGCCCGCCACACGGGTGAGGCACAAAGTGAAGAAACCGAAACCAAGAAACTCATCATCATACGTTAGATAATTTACAGACCATGAGAAAAATCATAAACAAAGCAGTCCTCATCGCCGCCATGTCACTGGTGTGGCCCGGTGTCGCTCAGGCGGAGGACGACGAGAAAGACCAGTTCAACCCCGTCTATACCGCCGTGACGTCGCAAAGCATCGCCGCCGATGCCCGTGCCGCCGGTATGGGCGACATGGGTGCTGCCACCGACCCGGACGTCAACTCGCAGAGCTGGAACCCCGCCAAATACCCCTTCACCATAAGCCGAGCCGGCGTGTCGCTCAACTACACCCCCTGGCTCCGCCAACTCGTCAACGACATTGCCCTGCTCAATGCCGCCGGCTACGTGCGCATTGGCGACTATCAGGCCATCAGTGGTTCGCTGCGCTATTTCACGCTTGGCGATGTCTCTGCCGGCACCATGACCGTCAAGCCCTATGAGTTTGCCGTCGATGTGGCCTATTCTCGCATGCTGAGTGAAAAATTCTCTGCCGCTGTGGCCCTGCGCTATATGTATTCCGACCTCAGCGGACACTACAGCGACGAAGTTACAGCCGGTTCGGCCTTTGCCGCAGACATTGCCTGCTACTACAACAACTACGTCATGATGGGCAGCCGTGAGTGCCAGTTGGCCTTTGGTCTGAACATCAGCAACATCGGCAGCAAAATCAATTATGGTGAAGACTATTCCTATTTTATTCCCACCAACCTGCGTCTTGGTATGAGCTACCTCATACCTCTCAATGAGTACAACCGCATTTCGTTCAACGCCGAAATCAACAAGTTGCTCGTACCCTCACGCCCCTTGCAGCGCGACGACGAAACCAATGAAGAATATGAGCAGCGCCTCAAAGACGACTACTACGACATCTCGTCTATCTCGGGCATCTTCAAAAGCTTCGGCGACTCCGAGCGCGGTTTCAAGGGAGAGTTGGAAGAAATCCAATGGAGCGTGGGTGCGGAATATACCTACAACGACAAATTCTCTCTTCGTGCCGGTTATCACCACGAGAGCGAGATGCAGGGCAACCGCAAGTATTTCACCGTCGGTGCTGGCTTCCGTATGAACGTGATGGCCATAGACGCCGGCTACACCATTGCCACTACGCCGAGCAATCCCCTCGACCAGACGCTGCGCGTGTCGCTTTCGTTTGACATGGACGGCATCAAAGACCTCTTCCATCGCCGTTAAGGCACAGTCCCCACACAAGAGCCATGAAGATTAAAGTAGGTATGGGCTACGACGTCCATCAGTTTGCCGAGGGCCGGGAGCTTTGGCTCGGCGGCATCCAAATACCCCACACCCACGGCCTGCTGGGCCATAGCGACGCCGACGTGCTCATCCACGCCATCTGCGACGCCCTGCTTGGTGCCGCCGGCCTGCGCGACATCGGCTATCATTTTCCCGATACGTCTGCCGAGTTTGCCGGCATCGACAGCAAGATATTGCTCTCGCGCGTAGTGGCGTCGCTGACCGAGCGCGGTTGGCGGGTGGGCAACATCGACGCCACCGTATGTGCCCAGGCTCCGAAACTCAATCCCCACATCCCCGCGATGCAAAAAACGCTCGCCGATGTGTTACAAATCGACACAGCCGACGTTAATATTAAAGCCACCACCACCGAACATCTCGGTTTTGTGGGCCGAAAAGAAGGCATTGCCGCCTATGCAGTTGCCTTGATAGAAAAATAATCATTCATCACATATAGCCTATGAAAAAACTATTACGACACACGCTAAGCGTAGCCATTGTGCTGCTCACCACCGTCAGCCTCACCTCTTGCGAAGACGAACACGACCTATGGATGCGCGACAACATCGTGGGGACGTGGCAGATTTATGACGTGCGCAGCTACGACTACGACGTGCCCTATTATGCCGGCGATTTTATGGAATTTTTCTACGACGGCACCTATCGAGGCTACGGCCGTAACGGCTTTGACGAGCGCGGCGACTGGGACGTCACGGACAATATCATTTCGTTTGACTTCAATCACGACTACCGCACCGATATGGCCGCACGCATCGACGCCATTGGTTATGACTATATGGACCTTGACGTGACGGACTATTATAATCATTCGCACTATTACCTCCGTCTGCGCCGCTATTGACGGGCGGAAAATGGTGGCGGCGCCTGTCGTGGCACTGTTCAAAACGCGCCTTGTCAATGACCCAAACGGGTAAAATAGTTTTTGGGTCGCAGCAAACAACGGCGGAAATAGGGACAAAAGACATCGAGACGGCGCGCCGGCGTCACGGCAATAAGGACAATCGTTACGGCGATAAGGACAGAAATTCCTGCCATAAGGACAGGAGCGCCTAAATCTCATATCATTATGCCTCTTAAACACAAGAAGGTAGGGCCATTGGGTCCTACCTTCTTTTTTCCTACTCCAAATTTAACTGTCCGGGCGCAGATGACAAAAGACAAAGCATGGCGGTGAGACCATCTGAAGGAAGCGCCACGCGGCAACACAGCCGGCCCAAACGATTAAGAATGGCGTTTCGTCTCACCCTCAATCCGTCTTTTTTGCGTCTATTATTAATCCTTTTATAAATAGCCATACTCTTTTATAATTACTGAAATAACAATTAAAACACGTAAATCAGTTAATAGATATTTATTCTGTTAATGAAAATCAGTCATTGACTTGGCGGTTTCGGCCATCGCCTCTAATTTTGCCGATACATCATGAGCAAAAGAACAATCTACATACTTCTCACCGTCTTGAGCTGCTCGCTGGCGCTGCTGCTCTATCTGGAGTTCTCCTATTTCGGAGCACTCTACAGGATACGCCGTGAGAACTTCGACGAGGCCACCGGACGCGCCCTCTCACGAGCCGTACGCGACCTCGAGATTTCGGAAACCAAACAAGCCCTTTCGCCGGCCGCCCGTGCCGAACTCGATGCACTCGGCGACTCGGCACGCGTCAGAGAGACACTGGCCATTCTCTATAGGCCTGCCGACAAACCGCTGGCCAAGCGCTTGGACTACAACAGCCTCGACGGCGCCATCAAAAGTGAACTGAGCCGGGAGGGCATCACCCTGCCTTATCACTTCCGCATTACGACCTCCGACGGACGGGAAGTATACCGCTGTCGCGACTTCGAGCAGGCCGGCGCACAAGACACTTACCGCCAAGAACTCTTCCCCTCCGACCCCCGTGCACGCACCGGAGTGGTCTGGCTGCATTTCCCCGAAATGAGGCAGTTCATCTTCAACAGCGTCGGGTTTATGATACCCGCCATCGTGCTCACTATCATTGTCTGTGCCATGTTTGGCTTTACCCTTTGGGCCGTGATGAGGCAGCGACGGCTGACGGAGATGAAAAACGACTTCATCAACAACATGACCCACGAGTTCAAGACTCCCGTGGCCACCATCTCACTCGCCGCGCAGATGCTCTCAGACCCGTCGGTGGAGAAAAAGCCCGACACCGTCACGCATCTCTCCACGGTGATTGCCGACGAAACCAAACGACTGCGCTTCCAGGTGGAAAAGGTGCTGCAAATGTCCATCCTCGACCGCAAAGCCGCCACCTATCGCAAGCGTGAGCTTGACATTGACCGACTCGCCGCCGAAGTGGCTTCGACCTTCCGCCTGAGAGTGGAAAACGTGGGCGGAGAAATCACCACCAGTCTTGACGCAGAAGACATGATGGTCTATGCCGACGAAATGCACCTCAGCGGCGTGCTCTTCAACCTGCTCGACAATGCCCTCAAATATCGCGACCCCGAACGCGCGCCACACCTCGAAATCGCCACACGCGTGGAGGGCGGCAAAGCCGTCATCACCGTCTCGGACAACGGCATCGGCATCAAAAAAGAAAACCTCAAAAAAATATTCGATAAGTTCTACCGCGTACACACCGGCAACCTCCACGACGTGAAAGGCTTCGGCCTCGGACTGGCCTACGTCAAACGCGTGGTCACCGCACACGGCGGCAACATCACCGCCGAAAGCAAAGCCGGACAAGGCACGAGCTTCATCATTACATTACCCACAACAAAAAAATAACTAACGACTATGATGGATCACAAAATGAAAGTGCTTCTCTGTGAAGACGACGAAAATCTCGGTATGCTCCTCCGTGAATATCTTCAGGCCAAAGGCTACGACACCGAACTCTACGGCGACGGCGAAGCCGGATATAAGGCTTTTATGAAAGAGAAATTTGACATCTGCGTGTTCGACGTGATGATGCCCCGCAAGGACGGTTTCACACTGGCCAAGGAAATCCGCCAGACCAACCAGGACGTGCCCATCATCTTCCTCACGGCCAAGACGCTCAAAGAAGACATTCTCGAAGGCTTCAAGATTGGTGCCGACGACTACCTCACCAAACCTTTCTCGATGGAAGAACTCACCTTCCGCATGGAAGCCATCTTGCGCCGCGTGAAGGGTAAGAAGACACGCGACCGCACGCTCTATCGCATCGGCTCGTTCACCTTCGACACCCAAAAGCAAATTCTCTCTCGCGAAGGCGAATCGGTGAAACTCACCACCAAAGAGAGCGAACTGCTCGGCCTGCTCTGCGCCCACGCCAACGAAATCCTGCAGCGCGACTATGCCCTCAAAACCATCTGGATAGACGACAACTATTTCAACGCGCGCTCCATGGACGTTTACATCACCAAGCTGCGCAAGCATCTCAAGGCCGACGAAAACGTTGAGATTATCAACATCCACGGCAAGGGCTACAAACTCATCACGCCCGACGCCGACTGACCACACAAATAGCCAATTGGGCTTTAACCCACTTTTTGTTCATAAACCGTAAAACTGCGAGGCTGTCTCGAGAGCTTGAAGATGCTCTGAGGCCGCCTCGCAAGGTGTTTATGCCCAATTAATATGTCCGAAAGACTTGAAGCGCGTGATTGGACGTGACCGAAACGTTCAGTCACAGCAATCCGCTTATCTATAGATAGTTACAGCCGCGTGATTGTGTGATTGGGAAAAAGGAGACATTTTGGGTAAAGAGTGGTCTTGGCGCCCAGTAAGGGCAAAGCATTGTTACCAAGGGATGCTCTGGACAAAGCCAATCATACGCTTTGACCTCTTATAAATGCAAGTTGGGCTGCGGTTCGGCATTTCAAACAATCAACTTCGCCCCGGCTAAAAAATCGCAGTGTCACCCCCTCACAAACACCGGCACGTCGGCTGTGCTCGCCGCAGTATCATAGACAAAACCCTCGTAGGTGAACGCCGGCAGGTCTTCGGGGCGTGCGATTTGGTTGTCGCAAACAAAACGCACCATAGCGCCGCGACACGCCTTTGCCCATACAGCCTGCACGGCGAGTTTGTCGCCTTGGCGCACAAGAAAACGCGGTTGCACGATGCGCAGGGTTTGCTTGAGCTCACGCCAGTCAAACAGTTGTTCGTATTCGGCCGTGGAGAGATGAAGCAAAACGCCGTCGTCTTGACGGGCAGCGTCAATTAACGTGGGGGTGAGCAGGGACCGCCAAAACCGACTGAGCGGCAAACCGTCGGATGCAGCCAACTGCACGCCGGGGGCTATGCGATAAGGCCGTATGCCGTCGGAAGGGCGGAGGAGGCCATACATAAACGTCGTAATCCATAAGTGAGCGTCGGCAAACGCCATCGACTCGTGGCTCATACCGGTAGCTTGCAGATGCTTGTAGGCCGTGCCGTTGTAGGTCAACAAGGCCCGGCAGGGTGGGGTGGTGTTGAACTGGCGGAAGGCCCTTTGAGCTTCGGCGGCAATGGCGGTGCTGCATTTCAAGTCGGCTTTCAGGTCATTGACATCGGCCTCGGCCATTTCGTGCACCAACGTTTCACACACCGCCTCAAATATCGGTCGTTTGTCTGAGGTGTGTGCCTTGTCCATCTTCATTGTTTTGGCATCGGCCAGCAATATTTGCATTTTCTGAGTGTTTAACGGTAGTTTCTAAAAGTATCGTTTCGTGTTTTCCAACAGTAAAACTACGTCTTTCCGCTTAAAAAATGCCTCTTCCCTCCCGTTTTCTGAGAAAAATCGCCTTGAAAACAATAAAATTTGCCGCAACCCTTGGCGGTTTCGATAATTCTTTCTACTTTTGCACTCGCAAACGAGAAACAAACCGTTTGGATATCGCGGGATGGAGCAGTTGGTAGCTCGCCAGGCTCATAACCTGGAGGTCGTTCGTTCGAGTCGAGCTCCCGCAACAATTTATGATAAAGAAACGCTCAGGCTTACGGCTTGAGCGTTTTTGCCATATTTGTGCGCGTCGCAATTTTTTCATAACTTTGCACCCGCTTGCTTACCGTTTCAAGACGGGACATAGTGATGAAAACAAACAACTTATATATATGAATATGAAAAAAACTCTACTGCTGATAGGGGCGTTCTGCGCTCTGCAATTTGCCGTCGCACAAGGCGTATATCAGTTTGCCGACCCGAGCTTTGAACAATACACGGCCGATGGTGAGCCCGGCAACGG
>JBJFGJ010000208.1:0-28126 GCA_051892575.1 Alloprevotella sp.
CCCGGGCTGATATGTTACGCCCCTTCAGGGCTACTTGGCCGCTCAACGCTCTTACCCTTTTTGTCTCTTTAACTTAAAAACATAAATTCAATGTCCCACCTTCCTGCCATCATAGGCGATTTAGCCTACATCTTGATATGTGCCGGACTGGTCACGTTGCTGTTTAAGCGCCTGGGCCAGCCGCTTGTGCTGGGGTATATCGTGGCCGGCTTCCTTGCCGGGCCTCACATGACTTTCACTCCCACGGTGGGCGATACCGGCGGCATACAGACGTGGGCCGACATTGGCGTGATATTTCTTATGTTCACGCTCGGATTGGAATTTAGCTTCAAAAAAATCTTCAAGATGGGGCTGCGGCCGGTGGTGGCCGCTTGTGTGGTGATGTTTTGTATGATGAGCCTCGGCGACCTTGTGGGACATATTTTAGGTTGGAGTGCCATCAACAGTCTCTTCCTTGGCGGTATGCTCGCCATGTCGTCCACCACCATCATCTATAAAGCTTTCGACGACCTCGGCCTGCGCCAAAAGCAGTTTGCCGGCGAAGTGTTGAGTGTGCTCATATTGGAAGACATACTGGGCATTTTGCTTATGGTGGTGTTGAGCGCCGTGGCCGTGTCGCGCCATCTTGAGGGCCTTTCTTTGGCTCTGAGCCTGATGAAACTGGCGTTTTTTCTGATATTATGGTTCACCGTCGGTATGTTTGTCCTGCCCACTTTCTTGAAGAAAAGCCAGCGTCTGATGAGCGGCGAGACGATGCTCATCGTGTCTGTGGGACTGTGTTTCGCCCTTGTCGTTTTGGCCGCCAAGGTGGGTTACAGTTCGGCGCTTGGTGCCTTTATGATGGGCAGCATTTTGGCCGAGACCACCAATGCCGAGACCATTGAACGTGTCGTGTCGCCTGTCAAAGACCTCTTTGGCGCCATCTTTTTTGTTTCCGTCGGCATGCTCGTAGACCCGGCCGTCATAGCCACCTATTGGCCCGCCGTGTGTGTCATTACACTCACTATAATATTGGGGCAAATGGTTTTCGGCACGATGAGTTTCGTGCTTTCCGGACAGTCGTTGCGCACGGCGATGCAATGCGGCTTTTCGCTCACTCAGATTGGAGAGTTTGCCTTCATCATCGCCTCGATGGGCATCAGTCTTGGCGTGATGGGCGACTTCTTGTATCCTGTTGTGGTGGCCGTTTCGGTCGTCACCACCTTCTTGACGCCTTATATGATTAAGGCTGCACTGCCGGCTTACTCGCTCATAAGCCGACTCATCCCCGAGCGCGCCTTAAACCGGCTTGACGGCCGAGGCTCACGCAGCAGTGGACGTCACAGCGATTGGCACACTCTGCTCCACGCCCTGACGATGCAAACTGTTGTCTATTTCACGCTTAGTGTGGCTGTGGCCACGCTTTCGTTGGGAGCCTTCGCCCCCCTGTTGCGTGGCGTGATGGGACAGTATGCCGGTTCGGCCTTGGCCCTTGTGCTTACCATGGCCTTGCTTTCTCCATTGCTTCGGGCCATTGTGATGCGCAAAAACCACTCTCTCGAATGGCAGGCCATTGCCCGGAGAGGACGCGTGGCGCGTATGTGGCTTGGGCTCACTTTGGTGGTTCGTTTCGCATTGGCCATGTCGGTGGTGTGGTATGTGGTCCATCTCATTTCGCCGCTTGAGGGTAACCTGCGCCACGCAGTCCATGCCGCAGTCTCCTTGCTTGCTGTTTTGCTGTGTGTGTGGTCACGCCTGGTGAAATGGTGCAGCATAAGGCTCGAGAGACGTTTTGTGGAAAATCTGCGTATGCGCGAAGTCAGTGCGTCGCGCCGCAGCGGCACACCGGGTTATGCCGGCCGACTGTTGAGTCACAATATGCACCTGGCCCGTGTCACTCTGCCGGCCGCCAGTGCCATGGGAGGCAAAACACTTGAGCATCTCGCTTTGGGCCGGCGCTATGGCATTCATGTGGCCGCCATAGTGCGTGGCTCGTTGCGTCTCAACATCCCCGACGGTTCCACCATGCTTTTCCCCGGCGACACCATCGAGGCCATTGGCGACGACCAAAGTCTGGGTCGCCTCTCTGAGCGTGCGCAGGCCCATGTGGTCAATTTGCCACCCGACGACGAGAGCCACCGCCTCAGTCTTCAGCGCTATGTCGTGAGTCAAGACTGTCCTGTCGTGGGCCGGACGCTCGGTCAGAGCCGGCTCAGAGAAAAATACCGTTTGATGGCCGTGGGCTTTGAAGACGAAGACGGCAGCATCGATGCCGCCTCGCCCTCCCGTCTCATCTCCGAGGGCGACACGTTGTGGATTATCGGCGAAGAGAAAGACGTGAAGGCATTTATGGCGAAAGATTGAGGCAAAAAGTCAAAGAGTTATGAGCACACCTACCTTCAGACCGTTGCTTGGCCGTTCAACTGTTTTTTGTCCCTTAGTCTAAAAAAGTGTGATTTATCCCTCTCTACCCAAATGTTTGCCTTTTTCCCAATCACACAATCACACGCCTCTATCGTATTGAACCTTACCGAGTTGCTGTGACTGAATGCTTCAGTCACGTCCAATCACACTATTTGAAGCATAAAGAATGCGGAGCGAAATTCCTTTGGTCAGGGTTTCGCTCCGCATCATTATCGGAAAGCAATAGTTGCAGAGATTATTCTTCGCTTTGCTCAGCCTCGAAGGCGGCGATGAGTTTGTTCTGGATGTCGCCGGGAACGAGTTCGTAGCTGGCAAACTTCATGATGAAGCTGGCGCGTCCGCCGGTGAGCGAACTGAGCGAGGTGGAGTAGCTTGACATCTCCGAGAGGGGCACTTTGGCTTGGAGTTTCTCGTAGCCGTTTTCGCTGCTCATGCCCACGATCATACCGCGGCGGCCCTGAAGGTCGCTCATCACGTCGCCCATCTTGTCGGCCGGGACGAACACTTCTACGTCGTAGATGGGTTCGAGGATCTTCGGACCGGCTTCTTTGAAGGCTGCGCTGAAGGCGTTGCGGCCGGCAAGCATAAACGAGAGTTCGTTGCTGTCTACGGGGTGCATCTTGCCGTCATAGACAATGACGCGCACGTCGCGGGCGTAGCTGCCGGTGAGCGGACCTTGCTCCATACGGCTCATGATGCCTTTGAGAATGGCGGGCATGAAGCGGGCATCGATGGCACCGCCGACAACGGAGTTGATAAACACGAGTTTGCCGCCCCATTCCAGTGTCACCTCTTCCTTGCCTTTCACGGCTATGCGGATTTCCTGGCCGCCAAACTTGTAGACCGTGGGGTCGGGCATGCCCTCGCTGTAGGGCTCGACGATGAGGTGCACTTCACCAAACTGGCCGGCGCCACCGCTCTGTTTCTTGTGGCGATAGTCGGCACGTGCGGCCTTGGTGATGGTTTCACGATAGGGGATGCGCTGCTCGTAGAATTCCACGGCAATCTTGTCGAGGTTTTCAAGACGCCATTTGAGTGTGCGCAGGTGAAATTCGCCTTGTCCGTGCACCAATATCTGGCGCAGTTCTTTGGACTGTTCCACTTCCCACGTGGGGTCTTCCTGACGCATACGGCTCAGTGCCGACATCATTTTTTCTGTCTCGGCCTCGTTCACAGCCTTGATGGCGCGGGTATATTTGGCGTTGGGATATTTGATGAAGTTGAAGCGGTTGTCGCAGTCTTTGGCGTTGAGGGTGTTGCCGGTGCGTACGTCTTTGAGTTTGACGGTACATCCGATGTCGCCTGCGCAGAGGCTGTCCACCTTCTCACGGTTGGCTCCGGCACAGACGAAGAGCTGGGCCATGCGTTCCTTGCTGCCACGGTCGGCGTTGGTGAGGTCGTCGCCTTCTTTCAACACGCCGCTCATCACCTTGAAATATTGCACCTCGCCGATGTGGGGCTCTACGCCGGTCTTGAAGAAATAAATGGAGGTGGGGGCGTCGGTCACGGGTTTCACCTCGATGCCGCGGGTGTTGTGCACGGCGGGCATTTCGTCGACAAAAGGCACCACGTTGCCAAGGAATTCCATCAGTCGGCCCACACCCATATTCTTCGTGGCGCAAACGCAGAAGACGGGGAAGATGGAGCGGGTCACCATACCCTTGCGGATGCCTTCACGCATCTCGTCTTCGGTGAGGTATTCCGTTTCAAAGAATTTTTCCATCAAGCCTTCGTCGTTCTCGGCAGCGGCTTCCACCAGGGCTTTGTGCAGGGCTTCGGCCTTGTCTTTCTCGCTCTCGGGGATGTCTTCGATGGTCGGTGTGCCGCCGTCGGGCCCCCAAGTGAGTTTCTTCATCAAGATGATGTCGATGAGCGAGTTGAAGCCCGGGCCGGTCTCGAGGGGATATTGCACGGGTACGACTTTGGTGCCGTAGATGTTGGTGAGGTCGTCGAGGATGACGTCGTAATCGCACTTTTCGTCGTCGAGTTGGTTGACGAGGAAGATGACGGGTTTGCCGAGCTTCTCAGTATAGCGGAAGTGGTTTTGGGTGCCCACTTCAGGGCCGAAGCGGCCGTTGATGAGCAGCACGGCGGTGTCGGTCACGTTGAGAGCCGTGAGGGCTGCGCCCACGAAGTCGTCAGAGCCCGGGCAGTCTATGATGTTGAGCTTCTTGCCCATCCACTCCACGTGGAAAACGGTGGAGAAGACCGAGTAACCGTAGTCTTGCTCCACGGGAAAATAGTCGGAGACAGTATTCTTGGCGGTGATGCGGCCGCGTTTCTTGATCAGACCGCTCTCAAAGAGCAGGGCTTCGGTGAGAGTGGTCTTGCCTGAGCCATCGTTGCCCAGGAGCGCGATGTTTTTAATCTCGTGTGAACCGTAAACTTTCATGGTCTTAGTTAGATTATGAGGTTAATTTGTGTAGTTGTTGTTTTTCTGAGGCGCAAATTACGTATTTTGAATTAAATGGCAAAACGTGGGAGGGAGGTTTTTCACCGAAACCAAAAGAAACGTCCCGCCCTGTGCAAATCGCCGCCCTATGATGACAAAAATAGCGACAAAATTTTGCAGAAAGCCATCGCCGCCCTTTCGTGAACGTCAAAAACAGCTTACCGATCGTCAAAAATCGTCCGGAATGAGGTTTTCGACCTCCCCGAATAGGGACAGAAAAAACGGCCATAAGCCGAGTTTTTCCTCTCCTTATGGCCGTAAACGCTTAAAAATGAATTATATAATCTATCTGGCACACCGTTCCTTCTCTCTCTGAGCCTAATTTATCGCCATCGGGGGAGATGGAAAAAGACAGAAGCCGACGGCTGCGCCGGCGACAAGGAGCCGGCCCGAGATGCCGGCTGTCCTTTGGAGCGCCGCGTTGGGTTTGTGAGCGAAGCCGGAGTGCCCATTTGGCGAGAAACGTCATTTTTGAAGCCGCCCGCGTGCCGGTTTGTATAAATAAGTGCTACTTTTGCATACACATTATAATAATATAGCATCACAATGAAAACATTTCTACACGCAGCCGATCTCGGCTCGCTCAGCGCAGCACTCGCAGAAGCTGCCGAAATCAAAGCCGACAGATATAAATACGAACACCTCGGCCGACACAAAACGGCTCTGCTCATCTTCTTCAACAACAGCCTGCGCACGCGTCTTTCCACACAAAAGGCTGCACGCAATCTCGGCCTCGACGTCATCGTGCTCGACGTCAATGCCGGTGCCTGGAAGCTTGAGACTGAGCGCGGCGTCATTATGGACGGCGACAAGAGCGAGCACTTGCTTGAGGCCATTCCCGTGATGGCCTCTTATTGCGACGTCATTGGCGTGCGCACCTTCGCGGGGCTCACCGACCGTGAGGCTGACTACACCGAGCGCATACTCAACCAGTTCATCCGCTATAGTGGTCGGCCGGTCTTCTCTATGGAAAGCGCCACGGCACATCCGCTCCAGGCCTTCGCCGACCTCATCACCATCGAGGAGCATAAGGAAAAGGCCCGGCCGAAAGTGGTGTTGACATGGGCCCCCCATCCCCGTGCCTTGCCGCAGGCCGTGCCCAACAGCTTTGCCGAATGGATGCGGGCTGCCGATGTGGATTTCGTCGTCACCCACCCCGAGGGCTACGAACTCGACCCTGAGTTTGTGGGCGATGCCCGTGTGGAATACGACCAGATGAAGGCATTCGAAGGCGCCGACTTCATCTATGCCAAAAACTGGAGTTGCCCCGGCGTCACCTGTCCGGCCGACTACGGCAAAGTGCTACATCGCGACATGTCGTGGACTGTTGACGAGGCCCATATGGCCGTCACCAACAATGCCCATTTTATGCACTGCCTGCCCGTGCGCCGCGGCATGATTGTGACCGACGATGTGATTGAGTCGCCGCGCTCACTCGTCATTCCCGAAGCCGCCAACCGCGAAATCTCGGCCACGGTCGTGCTCAAACGGATGATTGAGGCTTTGTGATTGTACTTTATATGGCTAAGCTTATCGCTGCTTTTGAGCGGTTTAGTACAGCCTGCAAAATCGTCATCTCAATAGCCCGGGGCGCGACCCTTGGTAATGAGTTTTTTTATATAGTTAGCCCTGTAAGAGCAGTACATCACACGACCTATTGTATAATAATTATATAATCTACATGCTACACTATTGCTGCTTTTGAGCGGCCTTTTACGGTCTGAAAGACCGTTATTTCAATAGCCCGGGGTTCACCAACCCCGGGTAATTAGATGGCCTCAAAATCTGCCCTGAAAGGGCAGCACATCATACAACAAGTCGCTTTATCATCATATTGGAAAGATACTATGTCGCAGTCGTTAGTACAAATCTATTTGCATATAATCTTTCATATTAAGCCCACCAGTCCGAAAGTACAGATTGAAGACCAACCATTGCTCTTCAGATATCTTTTCGGTTCGGTAAAACAAATGGGGGGACGACCGCTCAATGTAGGTGGCACGGACAATCATATTCATATATTGTGTACACTCCCAAAAACTCTTACTGTTCCGGAATTTGTAAAAAGGATAAAATACAGTAGCCATAAATATATAGTCAGCCTCCCGGGAAACTATCGTTCTTTTTCTTGGCAAAACGGTTATGCTGCATTCTCTGTGAGCAGTTCATTATTAGAGAAAGTGGGCAGTTATATTCAAAATCAAGCCGAACATCACAAAAAACGCACTTTTGAGGAAGAATATTTGCTTTTACTAAAACACTACCATGTTGATTATGATGAACGTTATGTGTTTGTAGACTAAAAGTCAAAACGTAGACATATGTTTAATCGATAGATGTGAGGCAAGTACGGTTTATTATGTGTGAAATGCGATTTGTAGAAGTTGGCCTAAGTCGCACTTGTGCTGTACTTACAGCACAGCATTGTAGGCGTATACACAACCCGGGGTTGGTGAACCCCGGGCTATTGAAATGACGGTCTTTCAGACCGTAGATGGCTAAATTAAGACAATCACAGTCTGGAGTTAGATAATCTATTTAACCTATTACACCACCGTTTATCTCTTCTATTCAGGCTTTTCCCTAACTTCCTTATTCCTTTTCCTTCTTGCCGCCTTTCGCCACAAAGCTGCAAAGGTCTATCAACCGGCAATCGGGGCAATGTGGACTGCGCGCCGTGCAGACGTAGCGCCCGTGGAGGAGCAGGAGATGGTGGGCGCGGCCCATAATGTCGTCGGGGATGTGGCGCTTCAAGGCCAATTCGACGCTGAGCGGCGTGGTGCTGGCTGATGTGACGAGGCCGAGACGATGGCTCACACGAAACACGTGGGTGTCGACGGCCAAAGCGGCCTGACCGAACACAATGGCACGGATGACGTTGGCCGTCTTCCGGCCCACGCCCGGCAGCGAAGTCAGGTCTTCAAGACTTTCAGGCACTTCGCCTCCAAAGTCCGAGACCAGCCGCTGGGACATGGCCACGAGGTGGCGCGACTTGCTCGACGGATAGCTCACCGAACGGATGTATTCATAGATGGCCTCCGGTGTGGCTTGGGCCATCTCCGAGGGCGTGGGGAAGTCGCGGAAAAGCGGCGGCGTCACTTGGTTCACCCGCTTGTCGGTGCACTGTGCCGAGAGCACCACCGCCACGAGCAAATGAAACGGCGAGTCGTAGTCCAGTTCCGTATCTACGGCCCCCATGCTCTTGTCGAGACGGTCGATGACGGCTTTGATTTTTTCGCTCCTTCGCATGACTTATTGTGTAAGCTCTGAGAGCCGGCTGATATATTTGCCCAGGATGTCAAACTCAAGGTTCACCACCGTGCCCACGTTGATGGCGTGGAAGTTGGTGTGCTCAAGTGTGTAGGGGATGATGCACACGGTGAAGCTGTCGGGTGTGGGGCGGCACACGGTGAGGCTGACGCCGTTGACGGTTACGCTGCCTTTGTCGACGGTGAAATAGCCGCGGCGGGCCATTTCGGGCGAATAGTCGTGGGTGAAGGTGAAGAGTCGGCTGCCGTCGGCTTCTTCGATATGGGTGCATCGGGCGGTGGTGTCGACGTGGCCTTGCACGATGTGACCGTCGAGCCGGCCGTTCATTACCATACTCCGCTCCACGTTGACCTCGTCGCCCACGCTCAGCAGTCCGAGGTTGGAGCGCTGAAGGGTTTCGTCGATGGCCGTGACGGTATATTGGTGGTCGTCGTGATGCGTCACGGTGAGGCATACGCCGTTGTGCGCCACGCTTTGGTCGGTTTTGAGTTCGTGGGCAAAACTGCAAGTGAGGGTGATGTGCAGATTGCCGCCGTCGCGCTCAAGGGCCACGACGCGCGCCGTTTCTTCTACAATGCCTGAAAACATATTGAGGAGTTGTCTGATTAAGGATGTAAGTCTTTTTTACTTTTTCTCTGCCTGCGGCGTATGGACGGTGTCTTCCGAACCTTCGCTCAGCAGGTCTGTGCCCCAGTGGGTGGAGGCCAGGCGCTCTTCGCGGCGTTTCACCTCTTGGGCCTTTTTGGCGTAGATAATCATGCGCAGCGACTGGCTGTAAGAGAAATAGTTCCACATCCAGTTGAAGAGCACGATCATCTTGTTGCGCACGCCGAGGATGGAGCGCAGATGCACGAGCAACCACATTACCCAGGCCCAGAAGCCGGCCATTTTCACATTCTTGAATTCGGCCACGGCTTTGTTGCGGCCCACGGTGGCCATTGTGCCGAGGTTGCGGTAGCGGAACGGACGCATCTCTTCGCCCTTGTCGAGGCGGCGCAGGTTTTTGGCCAGCAATGTGCCTTGCTGAATAGCCACCTGTGCCAGCTGCGGGTGACCGCCCTTCCAGCGCTCGTCGCCTTCGGGCATAATGCACTGGTCGCCAATGGCAAAAACGCCGTCGAGACCTTCCACGCGGTTGAAGGCATCCACCACGATGCGGCGACCGCGGCCCAGGTGTTTCTCTGAGAGGTTGCCGATGGGTTGGGCGGCCACACCACTCACCCAGATGAAGGTGCGCGTGGCGATGCTGCTGCCGTCGCCCAGCATGACGCGGTGGTCTTTGAAGTCGGTCACCATTTTGCCCAAAAGCACGTTCACGCCCATACGACGCAGATATTTCTCCACGGCAGCCGACGACTCCGGGCTCATGGCCGAGAGCAGGCGGTCGCCGGCCTCGATGAGGTAGATGTGCATCAAGCTCGAAGGCAGGTCGGGGTAGTCTTTCGGCAAAACGTAGTTTTTCATTTCCGAAAGGGCTCCGGCTATTTCCACACCCGTGGCGCCGCCACCCACAATCACCACGTTGAGCAGTTCCTGGCGCTCTTGCTCGCCGGCGCAAGTGAGGGCGCGTTCAAAGTTGTCGAGCAGGGCGTTGCGCAGGCCCATGGCCTCGCTCACGTTTTTCATCGGCATAGCCTCTTCGGCAATGTGTTTGTTGCCGAAGAAGTTGGTCGTCGCTCCGGCGGCGAGTACGAGATAGTCGTAGCTGATTTTGCCAATCGAAGTCTGTATGATTTTATGCTCGGGAAAGATGGAGCGCACCTCAGCCATGCGGAAGTAGAAATTCTTGCGGCGCTGGAAGAGTTTGCGGAAGGGGAAGGAGATGCTGCTCGGCTCAATGCCGGCCGAGGCTATCTGATAGATGAGCGGAGGAAACTGATGGTAGTTGTTGCGGTCTATGAGGACGACCTGGTAGTTGCTTTTGCGCAATTTGTTGGCCAGTTTCAAACCGCCGAAACCGCCGCCGACGATGACCACGCGCTTTTTGTCTGATTGGGGAACGTTGAAACTCATAGCTGATAATTATGAAGTAAGGTCAGTGTTATTTTGTTTTGGGCAGGAAATCCTTGGGCCGGTATTGTCCCTTGTTTTTCGTGAAGCGGCCATAGTCGATGGCGTGGACGGGACAGGCGTGATAGCAGGCCAGACAGCCAGTGCAATGTCCCAGCCACTTGGGCTTTTTGTCTGTGCCTATTGCGATGTTGTCCAAAGGACAGGCTTGTGCACATTTGCCGCAACCGACGCATTTTGGCGACAGACGGAATTTCTTTTCCTTTACCAGAAAACGGTCGAAAAAACGGCCGAGCACGTGCGTCTTCGTCCAGGCGAAGGCGCCGTTCTTGACGTCGACGACGTGGCGACTTTTCCGGCATACCTGCTCTGCGATTTGGTCTACACGCTGCGAGGCCTCGCGCAGTTTGGCCGCCGTTTCTTCGCCGTCGTCAATGTTGAAGCCGGGCAGGGCAATGTAGGTGTCGGGCATCAGTACCGACCAAAGTGACGTGGCCTGCAGACCGTGACGTGAGAGTGCCTTCTGAAAAAGACGGTCGGTATGTCCGATGTCGTCGCCACAGGTGCACACCATATATATATATAAGTGTCGTCGGCCGTCGCGGGTAACGTGATTTTTTCGAGATAATGTCTCATCACCCGTGGCATGTCCCAGCCGTAGACGGGAAAGACAAAGCCCAGTCGCTCACCTTCGGCCAAAGCCGGCAGTGCCTTCGGCTCCCAGCCGTCAATCCTGTAGATGTGCTCACCCGTGGCCTCCGAGAGTCGGCGCGCCACGGCGGCGCTGTTGCCTGTGCCCGAAAAACAAATGATCATAAGGCAAGTTTTTGTTGGAATACGAAACAATCCTTGAAAACCTTTTCGGCTTCGGGCGTGGGGCGGTCGAAGAGTGCGAACACGCTGCTGCCGCTACCGCTCATGGCGGCGTAGGTGGCGCCCATGTCATAGAGGGTCTGCTTGATGGCTGCAATCGTGGGGTGGGCCTTGAACACGCTGCGCTCAAAGTCGTTGGCCACGGTTTCGCGCCAAGTCTCCACGGGCCGGCAAACGGCCTCGGCCAGATTATAAGGCGCCGGCTGCGGCACCATTCCGGCGTAGGCCTCACGCGTAGAGACGCCGACATTCGGCTTCACCAACACGAAGTGCCAGCCACGGAGCGAAAACTTCAAAGGCGTCATTTGGTCGCCGATGCCTGTGGCAAAAACGGGACGGCTCTTCACGAAAAAAGCACAGTCGGCCCCATAGCCGGCCATGCGTCGCTCCATCTCTTCGTCGGAAAGTTCCAGCGAGAAATGCTCATTGAGCATCGTCATCATGAAAGCCGCGTCGCTGCTGCCGCCACCCAGTCCGGCGCCGATGGGGATGTGTTTGGACAGATGGATGTCGAGCGGAGGCAGGTCAAATTCTCTTTTGAGGTCCATAAACACCCTTACCACGAGATTGTCGGCAGCCTTGCCGTCCACCGGGATGCCCGACAGGGTCAGTTGCCAGTCATCGTCGCTGTTTTTGAGCGGTTGCAGCTCAATCACGTCGCGGAGTGGGATGGGGTAGAACACGGTCTCGAGATTGTGGTAGCCGTCTGCGCGGCGTGAGGTCACATAAAGGCCGATGTTGATTTTGGCATGGGGAAAAGCCAGCATATTTGCAGTGATTTGGAGCGTTGGACGGGAGGGAGGAGAATAGGCCGGATGCGATGGGGGCGGTGACAGCCTCACTCCACACTCAGCACGAGACCTTTGAGATATTCGCCTTCGGGGTGGTAGATATTGATGGGATGGTCGGCAGGCTGGTGGAGTTGGTGGAGGATACGCACTCGCCGTCCGCTCTGTGCGGCAGCGGTGAAGACCGCCAGTCTGAACTGCTCTTTGCTGATGGCTTGTGAGCAGCTGAAGGTGAAGAGCAGACCGCCCGGGGCAATCTTTTCAAACGCAATGGCATTGAGACGGGTATAGCCCTTGATGGCGTTGCGCACGGCATCTTTGTGTTTGGCAAAAGCCGGCGGGTCGAGCACAATGAGATCGTAGGTGTTTTCCTCGCGTATGTGTCCGAGAAAACGGAAAGCGTCTTCGGCAAAACCTTCGTGGCGCGTGTCGCCGGGGAAGTTAAGGGCAATGTTTTCTCTCGTAAGGTCCATCGCCTTCGCGCTGCTGTCGACGGAGTGCACCAAAGTGGCTCCGCCGCGCATGGCATAGACCGAGAAGCCGCCGGTGTAGCAAAACATATTGAGCACGCGGCGTCCTTTGGCGTAATGCTCAAGCAGTCGGCGGTTTTCGCGTTGGTCCACAAAGAAGCCCGTTTTCTGTCCGCGCAGCCAGTCAATATGGAATTTCAGACCGTATTCCGCAGCCACTTCGTCGCCATTCTCACCACACAAAAAACCGGTCTCCGGTTCGATGCCGGCTTTGTAGGGCAGGGTGGTCTCAGACTTGTAGTAGACATTCTTGACAAAGCCGTCGGTCACGCGGACGAGGGCCTCGGCCAAGGCTTTCCGGCAATGGTGCATCCCGACAGAGTGGGCCTGCATCACGGCCGTGTGGCCGTAGATGTCAATCACGAGGCCGGGCAAACCGTCGCCTTCGCCGTGGACGAGACGGAAGATTTCGTTGTCTTGTTCGCCCACCAAGCCTAAAGCCCGGCGCAGCCTGAAGGCCTCTGCCAGACGTTGTTCCCAAAAGTCATCGTCGATGTCTTGAGGGGTGAAAGACAACACGCGCACGGCAATCGAACCGCGCTCATAGTGGCCCACGGCCAAGAAATGGCCCTCGTGGTCGGTCACTTTGACGGTCTCGCCCTCGGCCGGTTCGGCGTCGGCTTTGAGTATGGCTCCCGAGAAAATCCAAGGGTGAAAACGTTTCAGACTTTCGGCTTTGCCTTTTTTGAGAATAATGGTTTTCATATGTGGCTTAGGGGGTGAAATCGCTGTTTAAGAAGCCGTGGCTGCGGCCTGTTTGACAAGGGTATAGTTGCCGCTTTCGCGCAATGTTTTCAGCCTTTTGTAGAGTTGGATGCAGGCATAGGCGTCGGTTGCGGCGTAACGTTGCTGGGACTCGGTGAGTTGTTGGGCTTCCCAGTTGGAGAGTTGGGCCGTCTTGGAGATGCGCTGGCCGAAGACGTTGGCATAGAGTTTTTGCAGACTCATGTCGGCGATGCCCATTTCGGCGGCATAGTTTTGCAGGTCGACATATCCGGCGGGGTTGAAGTCGGACCGTCGGCGCAGGGCTCTGAAGTCGTCGCCGAGCGACAGGCCCACTTTGAGTTGTTTCGGGTCGGCGAGCAAGTCGGTGAGACACCCTGGCAGGCCCATGAGGTTGAGGCGGAAGAGAAAACAGAGTTCTTCGGTCGAGGCCTGAAGCAGGGCCACCATATAGCTTTGTCCGCGCTGGAACGAGGGACGTGTCTCGGTGTCGATGCCGATGAGTGGGCTTTGTCTCAGCACCTCGACGGCCCGTCGTGCTTCTGCCTCGCCGCAAACCGTGACGATGCGGCCTTCAAAAAGCATGCGTGGCAGCGTGGGAATGAGTTTCTTGTCGGTGTTGATAAAGAGCGTCTGACACGCGTCGGTATGTGTTTTTGGTGTCATAAGGATTAGAAGTCGTCGTTTCGAGCAAATTGCGTGTCGTGTAGTGCCCTGATCACGCTGAGTATTTTGATGCCCCATCCCGTCTCAAAGCCGTCTTTCACTTCGCCAAGCGCAGCACTCACTGCCTCTTCGTGTCCGTCTTTGACTATTTCCACGAAGTCGCGCAGGGCCTGATAGGCGTCGGCGAGATACTCGCTGACGGTGCAGAGCACGGGTGTGTCGGAATATTTGAAGTCTTCGACAAAGACGTCGAGATAGGCGTCGGCGTCGGTCATAATGTCGGCCACTTGTGAGCGTATGTAGTCGTAGTCGGCCTCAGTGACACGTCCCGGGTTGAAGCCGTCGGCGGCCTCTTGGGCGGGAAGGAGTGAGGCTTTGAGATAGAGCATGGCCAGCAGGGGCCGCATCACTTCGATGAAGCGTCCGCGCGGCGTACCGCCACAAGTCTCGAGCTGCCGGCAATATTCGGTGGCCACGGTGACGAGGTCAAGCACGGGGCGGGTGTAAAGGTTATGGTGTTCCATAGATGAGGTGTAAGGTGCGGTGTGTCATTCAAAACGTATGGCGCGCGCGGGTCTGATGTGTGAAATCATAAGGCTCGGCGCCAGGAGAGCCAGTGTGCAGACCACGAGTGTGCCGGTAGCAATGGCAATGAGCCAGAAAGGATCGAAGCAGACGGGCACGGCGTCGACGTAGTATTTCGAACTGTCGAGCGTCACCAGCCCCAGCCAGTCTTGCAGCCACACCAGTCCCAGTCCGATGCCGAAGCCCCAGGCCAGTCCGCGGCCGATGATGAACACGGCATAGAGCAGGAAGATGCGGCGTATGTGACCGTTGGTCGAGCCCAGGGCTTTGAGTACGCCGATGGTCTGTGTGCGCTCGAGAATGAGGATGAGCAGACCGCTCACCATCATGAACGCTGCCACGCCGAGCATCAAGATCAAGATGATGCGCACGTTGAAGTCGAGCAGTTCTATCCATTGCACCACCGAGGCGGTTCGCGGGTTTTCGCGCAGGGTGACGGCATCGACGGCCTCGGCGTTTTGCAGTCCCCATTTCTGACAAATGGGTTTCACTCTGGCGGCCACTTCCTGCAGATGGGCAAACTGGTCGATGCGCAGTTCGATGGTGCCCGTCTGAGGGTCGGCCCAGTCGTTGAGTTCCATCACGTCGGCGCGTCCGGTCCAGATGAAGGCGTTGTCAAACTGGTCAAAGTTGGTCTGATAAATACCCGTCACGCGAAACACGCGCATCCTGAGCGGTTGGGCAATAAAATAAGCATAGACCTTGCTGCCCACCTTGAGTCCCAGCCTGTCGGCCTGTGTCTTTGAAATGGCCACTTCGCGTGTGGGGGCTTTGTCGTCGGCCCCCGGCAAATGGCCCTCGACGAGCATTGAGGCGATGAAGGCTGTGTCGTAGTCGGCACCGATGCCTTTGAGCATGACGGCCTGAAACTGGTCTGTGGTTTTGAGAATGCCCATCTTCTCTACGGTGCGCTCGGCCGAGACCACACCGTCCACCCGTTTGAGTTCGTCAATCATGGCCTGTGACGCTGTGATGGGATAAGACTCGGGCGAGGCCATGGCCGAGGGATTCATCACCTCGATGTGGGCGGTAAAGCCGGCCAACTTGTTTCTGACCTCTTCTTGAAAGCCTTTCACCACACACACCGCCACGATCATCACCGCCACGCCCACGGCAATGCCGACGGTGGCTATGCGGATGGCCAGTGCGCTGGCCCTGCGACGTTTGTCGTGGCCGGCACTCTTGTAAAATCTGCGGGCAATGAAATAGGAAAGGCTCAAACTTGTGACGTTTTTAACGTGTGGAAAAACGGGCGTCAAGGCCGCCGGCGAGACACTTTGTGGCGGCACGGGCGACCTTGACTGCGGGGATATGGAGAAGGGCTGCGTGGAGAAGGCAGCCCTTGACGCCGTGACGGCTTAAAGTGTGTAGCCCGGGTAGGCCTCGAGGGCGTGGCGCAGCACTTCGAGGGCGCGGGTGAGGTCTTCTTTTTTGAGCACGTAGGCAATGCGCACCTGGTTGCGTCCGGCTTCGGGAGTGGTGTAGAAACCGGCTGCCGGCGCCATCATCACCGTCTCGCCTTCGTAGTTGAAGTCGGTGAGACACCAGGCGCAGAATTTCTCGGCGTCGTCTACGGGCAGTTTGGCCACGGTGTAGAACGCACCCATCGGGATGGGGGAGTAGACGCCCGGTATGCGGTTGAGGCCGTCGATGAGGCATTTTCGGCGCTCCACATACTCGTCGTAGACTTCCATGGCATAGGCTTCGGGCTCGTCGAGAGAGGCTTCGGCCACAAGCTGGCCAATGAGCGGCGGACTCAGACGGGCCTGGCAGAATTTCATCACGGCCTGGCGCACCTCGGCGTTTTTCGTGATCAGTGCGCCGATACGGATGCCACACTCGCTGTAGCGTTTCGACACTGAGTCGATGAGCACCACGTTGTCTTCGATGCCCTCCAGATGGCAGGCCGAGATATAGGGCGAGCCCGTGTAGATAAACTCGCGATACACCTCGTCGGAGAAGAGATAGAGGTCATATTTCTTCACGATGTCGCGTATCTGGTTCATCTCGCGGCGTGTGTAGAGATAGCCCGTGGGATTGTTGGGGTTGCAGATGAGAATGGCCCGGGTGCGCTCGTTGATAAGGGCCTCAAACTTTTCGACTTTCGGGAGTGAAAATCCCTCCTCGATAGTTGTGGCAATCGTACGGATGACGGCTCCTGCCGATATGGCAAAGGCCATGTAGTTGGCATAGGCCGGCTCGGGCACGATGATTTCATCGCCCGGGTTGAGGCACGACATAAACGCAAACAACACCGCCTCGGAGCCGCCCGAGGTGATGATGATGTCGTCGGGCGAGAGGTGGATGTTGTATTTTTCGTAATAGTGCGTCAGTTTCTCCCGATAGGAGAGAAAACCCTGACTCGGACTGTATTCCAGCACCTTGCGGTCGATGTGCCGCAACGCGTTCAGACCGGCCTCTGGAGTGGGCAGGTCGGGCTGGCCGATGTTGAGATGATAAACGTGTATGCCGCGCTTTTTGGCGTCGGCGGCCAATGGGGCCAACTTGCGGATTGGCGACTGTGGCATGTCCACAGCCCGTTGCGATATGTGTGGCATTTTTGGTGAGTGTATGCGATTGTCGTTTGAGGCCTTGAAGGCCCTCGGCCTATGGCGGCCGTATTGTCTTGCGAAGTTAGCGAATGCGCCTCGGCGAGCAAAATAAAATTTCCGTTTTTTAGCAAAATCGGGCCTTATGTCACCCGTAGGTGGCAATTTCGGCGGCCTGTCGCGGCTTTTTCGCCTGTGGTCGCGCCCGTTTGCGCCTCGTCGCCGACCTTTTGTCTTTTTGTGGACGCCGTTTTCGCCTTATCTTTGAGGTAAGAAAAAGAAAGGAGGCCCTAAAAGCCTCCTTTTTGTTGCCTTTCAGCCACTTACCGGCATAAGGACAGTTTTTTCTCTCCCTATTCCCGTCGTTCCTGTCCTTATCCCCGTCGTGAAAAAGTGCTTTGCCGTGATGAAAAAGCCGCTTTCCCGTTGTTTTTTGCTCTATGGCACGTTGGCGGAAAAGTTTTTCCGGAAAAATGAAGTCTGATTTGTCACGCCCGCCCCCTGTTTTTGTTGATTTCAGAAGCGGCCTTTCCCGTGCAGCCTCACTTGGTCTGCGTGTAGCCCTGCTTTTTGAGGATGTCGAGCAATAGCGGACGTTTGTCGCCCTGTATGACAATGACGCCGCCGTCTACCGAGCCGCCTACGCCGCACTTTTGCTTCAAAGTCCGGGCCAGTGCAGCGAGGTCTTCGGCTGGTCCGACGAAACCTTTCACCAAGGTCACGGTCTTGCCGCCACGGCCTGCCCGCTCCATGCTCAGGCGCAGCCGCTGCTGGTTTTTGGGCAGCAACGCGGGCACTTCTTCCTCCTCTTCCGCATAGGCAAAGTCGGGGTTGGTGGAATAGACCACGCCGACGCGCTGACGCTTCGGAATGTCGGTGGGCGCCTTGTCGGTTCCGCTGTCTTCGGTCACGCCGCCAAGCGCAGTAAGTGCGGTTTTCCAGTCTGTCATAATCGTCTGATTGTCTGAGATTATAATGAATTTGTTAAACTCTTGCTTCTATTAAAACAAAGCCAAGCCCGACATCGCAGGCTTGGCTTTTGTCTGGTCATAAATCGCGGTGAATGACACTGCCGTTGGCCTGATGCGTGGCCAGGATGAGCACCTCGGCAATCTGCACATGCTTGGGCGCACTGGCGGCATAAAAAGCCACGTCGGCGATGTCGGCACCAGTGAGCGGCTTGATGCCTTTATAGACCCCTTCGGCGCGCTCGCTGTCGCCGTGGAAGCGCACCGTGCTGAAGTTGGTCTCGACCAGTCCCGGCTTGAGGTTGGTCACGCGCACGGCCGACTCGGCTACGTCAATACGCAAGCCGTCGGTGATGGCCTTGACGGCCGCCTTGGTGGCACAATAGACATTGCCGCGGGCATAGGCAGCGTCGCCTGCCACACTGCCCACGTTGATGACGTGGCCTTCATTGCGCTTCACCATGCCAGGCACGATGAGGCGTGTCATGGTGAGCAGGCCCTTGATGTTGGTGTCGATCATCGTGTTCCAGTCTTCGGGGTCGCCTTCATATTCCTTGTCGAGTCCGAGAGCCAGTCCGGCATTGTTGATGAGCACGTCGACGCGCTCCCACGCCGTGCCCGCGAGCGAGCCCACGGCAGCCTCGGCCGCTTCGGCGTCGCGCACGTCAAAGACCAGCGTCTTCACTTTGGTACCCCCGGCCTCGAGCTGGGCTTGGATAGAGGCCAGTTTGTCGGCACGCCGTGCCGTGAGTATGAGGTCGTAGCCACCTCGCGCAAACCGCCTTGCGCAGGCTTCGCCGATACCGCTCGTGGCACCGGTGATGAGTGCAATCTGTTTCATAAATAAAAGGGATATGCTTTGATAAAGAGTGAGTTATTCCTTGTCTTGTCGGCCACGACATCAGGCAATGCTCAGCAGTTCGATTTCGAAAATGAGCGTTGAGCCGCCGGGGATGCCGGGCTGCGAAAACTTGCCGTAGCCCATCTCGGCGGGGATGTAGACCTCCCATTTGTCGCCCACGCACATCTGTCCGATGGCGATGATCCAGCCCTCAATAAGGTCGGATAGCCTAAAGGCCGGCGGGGTGCCGCCGCGACTGCTGTCGAATTGCTTGCCGTTGATGGTGCGGCCGGTGTAGTGGACCGTGATGACGCTGCGCGGCGAGGGATGCTGTCCGTCGCCTTTGCCGTCGGTCAAGACTTTATAAAAAATGCCTTTGGGGAGTGGTTTCACGCCTTCTTCGCGCGATTTGGCCGCCAGCCAGTCTTTGTTGGCTTCGGCGTAGGCTTTTTTGTTCATAAGGTCGAAAGGGATGGGTGGTGTTTTGTGGTTTGTAAAATAGACGGGGCGGCTTTCATTTTTTCAGCCAGGTGTAGTCCCAACGGCGCAGTAGGGCGTTGTATTTGCGGTGCCCGATGAGGTTGCCGCTACGGTCGTAGATGTCGTAGCGTCCCAGCGAGCGGTTCCATTTTTCATAAGACTGGAGTGTGCCGGTGTTGTCGCGGCTTTCGCGGCGATTAAGCGCGGCATTGTTGTTGTCGGTCTGCGCTTCGTTCTGCTGGCCTCTGCGGTCGCGGTTGTCGTTGGTGGGCCGGTCGGCGTCGCGCTCGTAGCGCACCATGCGGCCGGTCTTGTCGTAATACTCCGTGCGACGCAGCAGCGCATTGTGTTTGGAATAGCCCACGAGCTGTCCCGAGCGGTCAAAAAACTCCGTGCGTCCCAGCGTGCGGTTGAATTTGCTGTGTTGCTGTGCGCCTGCCACAACGGGCGAAAAGCAGAGGAGCGCGAGGAAAATTAGCCGTTTCATCATCTTGAGGTTTGTTTTTATGAAGCAAACTTACGGCAAAAGCGCCAAAGCAGGAAACTTTTTGACTGAAAATCGCCCGAATCCGCCCATTCGGCAACATATATATAATAAGGTACGCGCGCGAGAGAATGTCAGAGGCTTTTGTGCCTGAAAAAGAAAAAGTGGGGCGAAGGCTGGTCGGAATGAAAAAAATCATTAACTTTGCGCCGCCTTTATGAGGCATTAGCATTCAATTCATTAATTCATTTACAAAACGTACCCATTACACTATGATGAATCAGTACGAGACCGTTTTCATTATGACTCCCGTTTTGTCTGAACCTCAGATGAAGGAAACGGTCGAAAAATTCAAAGGAATCTTGACCGCCGCCGGCGCCGAGATTATCAATGAAGAGAACTGGGGACTTAAGAAGATGGCCTACGCCATCCAGAAGAAGAGCACAGGCTTCTATGCTCTGCTTGAGTTCAAGGCCGGTCCTGAAGTGGTTGACAAACTTGAAGTAGCCTATCGTCGCGACGAGCGCATCATTCGCTACCTCACAGTGAAGCTCGACAAATTTGCTGCACAGTATGCAGAAAAACGCAGACACAACAAAACCAATAAGGAGGACTAAACCATGGCACAAACTCAATCTGAAATCCGTTACCTCACTCCGCCCACTGTGGACGTGAAAAAGAAGAAGTATTGCCGTTTCAAAAAGAGCGGTATCAAATACATCGACTATAAGGATCCCGAATTCCTCAAAAAGTTCCTCAACGAGCAAGGCAAGATCCTGCCCCGCCGCATCACCGGAACTTCTCTCAAATATCAGCGCCGCGTGGCCCAGGCCGTAAAACGTGCCCGTCACCTCGCCTTGCTGCCTTTCGTAACCGATTTGATGAAATAATATAAAGGATAAGATATGGAAGTCATTTTGAAACAAAACGTTCATGGCCTCGGCTACAAGGACGACATCGTAAAAGTGAAAGACGGCTATGGCCGCAACTACCTTATCCCCACCGGAAAGGCTGTCATCGCTTCTGAATCGGCCAAAAAGTCACTGACTGAAGAGCTCAAGCAGCGCGCTCACAAGCTCGAGAAAATCAAAAACGACGCTCTCGCTCTCGCTGAGAAACTCGGTGGCATACAGCCCATCGTCATCGCTGCCAAAGTCAGCGCCACCGGTGCTATCTATGGCTCTGTAAACGCTACCCACATCTCTGAGGAACTCGCCAAGCAGGGCTTCGAAATCGACCGCAAGGCCATCGACCTCAAAGAGGTTAAGGCCGTCGGCACATACAAGGCCGTGGCTCACCTGCACAAGGAAGTCAGCGTAGAAATCCCCTTCGAGGTAGTAGCCGAAGAAGCTTAATCACACCGACACACTGCCCCTGAAAAGGCATAACCATACGCAGCCTGCGTCAATGACATCCCTTATGGGGTATCGATTGGCGCAGGCCGTTTTTATGTTTATCTTCCCTTTTGTTTGCCCGCCCCGGCTTTTAGTTGCAACTTTGTAGAGCCTTTGCCCGATGTGACGGCAAAGGCGCCACAAACACCTTATGCGTTATTTCATTTATCTCTCTTACGACGGCCGGGCCTATCACGGCTGGCAGGTGCAGCCCAACGCCGAGAGCGTGCAGGGCGTGCTTAACCGCGCACTGTCCACCCTCTTGCGCCGGCCGGTGGAAGTGACCGGTGCCGGCCGCACAGACACGGGAGTGAACGCCGCTATGATGGTGGCCCATTTCGACATAGACCAACCCGTCGACACAAGCCGCCTGACCGACAAGCTCTGCCGCATATTGCCGCCCGACATAGCCGTGAGCCGCATTGTGCCGGTCAAAGGCGACACCCACGCCCGCTTCACGGCCACAAGCCGTACTTACCACTATCACATCTATACGGAAAAAAATCCCTTCCGCCGACATTATGCCGTCAGACTCTTTTTCCGTCCCGACTTTGAGTTGATGAACCAGGCCGCCGCCTTGTTGCTACAGACCGAAGACTTTACCAGTTTCAGCAAAGTCAACACCGACGTCAAAACCAATATCTGCCACGTCACTCAGGCCCGATGGGTCGAGATTGAACCCGGCTTCTGGCGTTTCGAAATCACGGCCGACCGCTTTTTGCGCAATATGGTGAGAGCCGTGGTCGGCACCCTGCTTGAAGTGGGCCGCGGCCGCCTCTCGGTGGAAGGCTTCAAGCACATCATAGCCCGCAAAGACCGTTGCGCCGCCGGCGAGTCGGTGGCCGGCCATGCCCTTTCGCTCGTCGACATTGCCTATCCCGATGACATTTTCCTCACGGAAGCGACTTTGTCTGCCGAATGAGCCATTGTCTGACAAGGCAATGAGAAAACTTGTTTTATCCAAACTAACTTATACCTATTAACCTGCTATCTTCATGAAAAACCTGCGTTTCTCCCTCCTTACATTTCTTGTAGCAGCCTTAATCTGTAGCACCGCCGAGGCCAAGACCAACCGCGTGGTGCGGCTTGCGGACTATGGCATCCTGCCCGGTACGGACGACGGCCGGCTGACCTCGCGCCTCGACAGTGTGCTCTCGCTCGTCAAAGCCTCACAGCGTCCCGGCGAAAGCATCACGTTGAAATTTAAGCGCGGTCGCTACGACTTCCATGCCGCCGACGCCAAACGGCGCGTTATTTACATTTCAAACCACGACCAGGACGACTTCAAACTCGTAGGCATCTTCCTGAAAGACTGGCAGGGCCTGACCATCGACGGAGGCGGTTCGGACTTCATCTTCCACGGTCGCATCATTCCCATTGCCTTGCAAAACACCAGCCAAGTGACGCTCAAGCACTTCAGCGTGGACTTTGACAAGCCCCAAGAGGGACAGGCAGAAATCATCAGTTCGTCGGCCACCGAAGGCATCACCTTCCGCCTCACCGAAGGCCCCGACTATCGCATCACTCCTGAAGGCCGCCTCCAGTTCTGCGGCGAAGGCTGGACCAACACGCCCTCGGCCGGCATTGCCTTTGACAGCGCCACCCATCACATCCTTTACAACACCGCCGATGTGTGGTTTGCCAACGAGCAGATTAAAGACCTTGGCCACCGCGTCTTTCACGCGCCGAAGTGGTGCGACACGCGCCTTGTTCCCGGTAGCCGTATGACGTTGCGCTCATGGGCCCGGCCCTGTCCCGGCCTGTTTATGGACGAATGTCGGCAGACCAAAATCAGCGACGTCAAGATACATTTTGCCGAGGGTATGGGACTCGTGGCCCAGCGCTGCACCGACATCGACCTGAGCCGCTTTGGCGTGTGTCTGCGCAAAGGTTCGCCACGCTACTACACCACACAGGCCGACGCCACCCACTTCTCGCAGTGCCGCGGACTCATCCGCTCGGTCGACGGCCTCTATGAAGGTATGATGGACGACGCCATCAACGTGCACGGTGTCTATCTGCGTGTGCGCGAACGCATCGACGACCACACCCTTCGCTGCCGTTTTGAACACGGCCAGGCCTGGGGCTTCGCCTGGGGCGACAAGGGCGACACCGTCTGCTTTGTACGCAGCAAGACCATGGACCACGTCGACGGCACCAACGTCATAGCCGACATCAGGCCGGCCGACAAACCCCAAATCACCGGCTGCCGCGAGTTCATCATACGCTTTGCCCAGCCCGTGGCCGCAGAAGTGACCGCGGCCGAGGGATATGGCGTGGAAAACCTTACGTGGACACCCGAGGTGGAGTTTTCGGGCAATGTCGTTCGCAACAACCGCGCCCGCGGTGCCTTGTTCAGTTCGCCCCGCCGCACCGTCTGCGAGCGCAACCTCTTCGACCACACCTCAGGCAGTGCCATCGTGCTTTGCGGCGACTGCAACGGCTGGTATGAGAGTGGGGCAGTGAGAGACCTCGTCATCAGAAAGAACGTCTTCATCAACGCCCTCACCAGTCTCTACCAGTTCACCAACGCCGTCATCTCCATCTATCCCGAGATACCCGGTTTTGCCGAGCAGCAACGCTATTTCCACGGCGGCACGCCAGCGGCCATCCGTATCACCGATAACGTTTTCGACACCTTCGACAAGCCTTTGCTCTATGCCAAGTCGGTGGACGGCCTCATCTTCAAAGACAACAAAATCAAGCACAACAACGCCTTCAAGCCTTACCATTTCAACAGTCAGACCATCAAACTCGAGCGTTGCATCCACACCGACATACAGGACGTGGAGTAGGGGAGAGCAGTCCCGCCCCTTCTTGTCTTTTTTTGCCGCTCCCGGTCGCGTTACCTTTGAGGTAGAAGAAGAAAGACAGGGCCGTACATAGCCCCTTTTAGTTGCTTTTCAGGCGTTTACGGGAATAAGGAGAGAAAAAACTGTCCTTATTCCCGTAATTTTTGTCCCTATTCCCGTCGCTCTTTTTCCTATTGTGCATCCACGAAAGCGTCTTTTCCGGTTCATTTTCCGTCTTGGTAGCGATGGAGCAACGTTTCCCGAAAAAAATCTCCCTTGTTTTCGTCACACAAACTCCCTTTTTTGAACGTTTCTGCCCGGCCAAACTTTCTCTCCAAACATTGGGTGGTTTGTGCAAAGAAACGTAACTTTGCCGCATACAAAGACAGACCGGCGCCATTTTGCGTCAGATTCGCCGAACAACCCGAAAGGAGGTGCAAAAATGTGTACAAGAGAAAGAGCCTTACAGCTCGGCCAAAAACTTGAGGTCGTGGAAGACGCCGAAAGAAGAATTGCCGAGTATGAAAAGAAGCATGGCAAGCCGATGAGCAAAACCGGACAAGCAATGTGGATGCTTAGAGGTTTGGTGGAAGTCTATGATAAAAAGTTATTGTTATGAGACTTCTGCTCGATACCTGTATTGTCGTCTATATGACACTTGAACCAGACCGCTTATCTCCGGATGTGCTCGCTTTGATAGAAGACGATGATAATCAACTGTATGTGAGCATAGAGACCGTTAAAGAGCTCATCGTCGCTTACAGACGCAAGGGCCTTGGTCGCAAAATCTGGAAAACAGAAGAAGATATCATAGATACGTTAAAGGACGACCTGTGCATTCAAGTCTTGTCCATTGGCGAGGAACATATGCGTACCTATGCCAGAATGACCATCAACGAAGCGCAAGGGCATTTCGACCCAAGCGACCATATCATTATAGCCCATGCCATTACAGAGCGAATGCCCCTCGTTTCAAGTGGCCATAAATTTGACTTTTACAAGAAACAGGGACTCGATTATATTTGCAATTCATAAATGCTCGATGTGCACTATGTGCGTAACTATCCCATTTTGGTATATTGCACGGCTTACTCCATTCCAAAAAAAATCTTGCCACACGCTTTGTAATCAAAGAAAATACTAACTTTGCAATATCATCCCGCAAAGGGGAAAGTGTGTCTCGGCGCACCGGCGACACAGCCTCTGAGCCGCGGCCGATCACGATGGCCCGAAGCTTCATCAAATTGCTCAAACTACCATTACACAATATTCAATTTTTTAAGACATGGAATATTCACACGAAGTACAAGGTATGTGTTGCGTGGCCAAAGGCCCCAACCACGGACCGGCTCCCATTCCCGAAGAAGGCAAGTGGGTGCAAGCTAAAGAAATCAAAGACATCTCTGGTCTGACTCACGGTGTGGGTTGGTGCGCTCCCCAGCAGGGTGCCTGCAAACTCACCTTGAACGTCAAGGAAGGCGTCATCGAAGAATGTCTCGTAGAGACCATCGGCTGCTCCGGTATGACCCACTCAGCCGCTATGGCCAGCGAAATCCTCCCCGGCAAAACCATCCTCGAAGCCCTCAACACCGACCTCGTTTGCGACGCCATCAACACCGCCATGCGCGAGCTGTTCCTCCAGATCGTTTACGGCCGCACGCAGAGCGCCTTCTCTGAAGGTGGTCTCGTCATCGGCGCCGGCCTCGAAGACCTCGGCAAAGGCCTCATCAGCCAGATGGGTACACTCTACGGCACCAAACTCAAAGGTAGCCGCTACCTCCAGCTCACCGAAGGCTACATCACCAAGATGTTCCTCGACAAAGACGACCAAGTTTGCGGCTACGAGTTTGTTCACATGGGCAAATTTATGGATGCCATCAAGAAAGGCGTGCCCGCCGACGAAGCCCTCAAGAGCGTGACCGGTACTTACGGCCGTACCAAAGAAGAAGATGGTGCCGTTAAATCTATTGACCCACGTAAAGACTAATAAAGGAGGACTGCAACTATGATTAGAGAAGTAAAATTTGAATCACAAGACCGTCGTATCAAGCAGATTCTCGCTTGTCTTAACGCTCACGGCATCGCTTCTATCGAAGAAGCCAACCAGATTTGCGAAGCCGCCGGCCTCGACCCCTATCAGACCTGCGAAGAAACGCAGATGATCTGTTTTGAGAATGCCAAATGGGCCTATGTCGTTGGTACCGCCATCGCACTCAAAGAAAAAGCCAAAGACGCCGTTCAGGCTGCCGAATACATCGGAGAAGGTCTCCAGGCTTTCTGCATCCCCGGCTCTGTAGCCGACGACCGTAAGGTGGGTATCGGCCACGGCAAACTCGCTGCCCGTCTGCTCTCACCCGAAACCAAGTGCTTCGCCTTCTTGGCCGGTCACGAAAGCTTCGCCGCTGCCGAAGGCGCCATCAAGATTGCCCAGATGGCCAACAAGTCTCGCCCCGCCGACAAACCCCTCCGCTGCATCCTCAACGGTCTCGGCAAAGACGCTGCCATGATCATTAGCCGCATCAACGGCTTCACCTATGTGCAGACCAAGTTCGACTACTACACGGGCGAACTCAAAGTGGTGAAGGAAATCGCCTACAGCAACGGTCCCCGTGCCGCCGTCAACTGCTACGGTGCCGACGACGTGCGCGAAGGCGTAGCCATCATGTGGAAAGAAGACGTCGACGTGTCTATCACCGGTAACTCTACCAACCCCACACGCTTCCAGCACCCCGTAGCCGGTACCTACAAGAAAGAGCGCGTGCTCGCAGGTAAGGCCTACTTCAGCGTAGCTTCAGGTGGTGGTACCGGTCGTACGCTCCACCCCGACAACATGGCCGCCGGTCCCGCCTCTTACGGTATGACCGACACCCTCGGACGTATGCACTCCGACGCCCAGTTCGCCGGTTCTTCTTCAGTGCCCGCCCACGTTGAGATGATGGGCTTCCTCGGCATCGGTAACAACCCGATGGTAGGTTGCTCAGTGGCTTGCGCCGTCAACGTTGACCTTGCTCTGAACAAGAAGTAAACCCAATCCGAATATATCGGAAAGATCATTCCAATAGGTGGGAGAGTGACCATTCCTCTTGCTTAGTCATAAGCAGAGAATGCATTCTCCCTCCTTTTTACTATATGAGCGTTAGCTCTTATTCTCACGTCTGAAAACCGCCAATTTGAAGAAAAAGAGAATAAGTCCACAATGTTCATGCCTATCGGCGTGGACTATTTGTGCTATTCTGTTTTTCAAGGTGCTTGGCGGTGCCTCAGACGTCAGGGTAGTCACTTATAGTTCCGCCGTTTATGGTACATATAGGCCAGCGTATCCGTGAAGTTGTCAAGAGCCAAGAGCGTTCCGTTTCATGGTTCGCCCGTAAGCTCTGCTGCGACAGGACCAATGTCTACGACATCTTTAAACGTGAAAACATAGACACCGCTCTTTTGCGTCGCATTTCACAGATTTTGGATTATAATTTCTTTGCCGATTTGTCAGACGATATGATTGACAAGCAAGGCTGAGCAATTCTGAAGGGGTTGGGCGTTGGCTTAACTAAAGGGCAAACGTGCGGAGCGGTGTAGAATTTCTTTTAATGGTTTTGTCGAATGATGTGCTACGGTTTATGGTTGGGTACAGAGTGATTATTATTGACCTTTGCATTGTTAAATTCTATTTCTCTTTATTAATAACTAAAACTATCACTCTTATGAAAAAGTACCTATTTAGGACAATGCTTGTTCTTTTTGCACTTTGTGCCGTGACAACATCTTGCTCTGACGACGATGACGATGTTAGTTCCAATCCCTTGGTAGGCGTTTGGCATGCTAAGTCTAATAACGAAACAAGCCAAATCTTTATGCTGTTTAATGCGGATGGAACAGGACAAAAGACTAATAAGGTAATTGGCACAAGTGGTCAAGAGATTGACATGTCTCGTCCTTTCACCTATACGTACAATCCGGCGGCAGCATCAAATCAGCTTCAAATTCATTTTAATGGCGATGATTATGTGACCTTTTATACCGTGTTGATTACCGGCAATCAACTCTCGCTTACAAGTGGAGATTCTGTTGAATTGTACATAAAAGGTTACTAAAAAAATAAAAGTGCAACAGAAAGAGGCTGAGGCATAAGTGTCAATGTTTCAGCCTCTGTTTTTTTCGTCAAATCGCTTATCATAATCATAGGAAGAAAAATCACACCAAATATTTGGAGTCTTAGAAAAAAACGCTAACTTTGCACACGCAATAAGGCAAAGGCCTTGGATAATTGCAAGGAAGTTTGGGTGAGTGGCTGAAACCACCAGTTTGCTAAACTGACGTACGG
>JBJFGJ010000209.1:0-7294 GCA_051892575.1 Alloprevotella sp.
GCTAATCTTAATGCTTAAGCTTTGCCTTCTGCGATGCCGAAAGGCGTGGCCGTGCGGTCGTCACCGTCGGCTGCAGGCATACCCGGCAGGTTGATGGTGCCGAAAGCCTTTTCATATTTTACGATGTTGTCTTGCAAGGCAAAGAGCAGGCGTTTGGCGTGTTCGGGTGCTAAAACCACGCGGCTCTTTACGTTTGCCTTGGGCAGACCCGGCAACATACGGATGAAGTCTACCACAAATTCGGCGCTTGAGTGGGTGATGATGGCCAGGTTGGCATAGGTGCCTTCTGCCACCTCGGGCGAAAGCTCAATCTGGAGCTGATTGTCTTTGTTCTGATTGTCCATTGTCGATATAATGTTTATTGAATAATTGTCTTGACGTTTCAAGTCCGATACAAATTTAAGTCATTATGCCCGTTTGCCCAAGCCTGGGCCTCCTTTTGTTGAATAAAGCCCACCGAGAAAAGCCAACGAAACGCCAAAACTCACCTTTCAAACACTCATTTCGTCTCACTCCAACTCATCAACAAACTTCCACAAATGACAAGACGACCGGAGTCTTACTCTTCATTTTGACGACCTTGCATAGCAAAACAGAGGCAATTATCGCTAATTCGTTAAAACTTTTCAAAAAACTGTTTTGTCTTTTCAGTTTCCCTTGTATCTTTGCAGCGCAAAAGCGAGGGCCACGCCAGCTGGTGTGGTTTCAGCCCAAGCGTTTATCAATTCAATCAAATCAATAAATTCTTTATGAAAAAGATTTTTACTCTTGTTTTGGCTGCTGCCGCCACGCTCAGTGTGAGCGCTCAGCGTGCTGTTGAAAGCCACAAGTTCTTCGACAACTGGTCACTCGGTGTTTATGGCGGTGCCGTAACTCCTCTTCAAGACTTCGGTCTCGATCGCTCTCGTGCCGTTGCCGGTCTCGAACTCTCCAAGCAGCTCACTCCCGTCATCGGCGTTGGCGTACAGGCTGGTACCGGTTTCAACACCACTGGTAGCCACACTGTTGTAGACAACGTGACCGCTATGCTCATCGGTAAGGCTAACCTCTCTAACCTCTTCTGCGGTTACAAAGGCACGCCCCGTCTCTTCGAAATCGAGGCTCTTGCCGGTGCCGGTATGAACCACTTCTTTGGTTGCGGTGCTGAATATGCCGTAGCTGGTCAAGACGCTACCTCTTTCGCCACCAAGGCCGGTCTTAACTTCAACTTCAACCTCGGTTCTGCCAAGGCTTGGACCATTGGCATCCGTCCTGCCGTGGTTTGGGATATGGAAGGTGGTCGCAAGATGAACCCCGAAGTGAAGTACAACGCCAACAACGCCGTGCTCGAACTCACTGCCGGTATCACCTACCACTTCAAATCGTCTAACGGCAAGAACCACTTCACCACTGTCAAGGCTTACGATGAAGCCCAGATTGACGCTCTCAACGCTAAGATCAACGACCTCCGCAACAACCTCAACGCCAAGGACGCCGATCTGAAAGCCAAAGACCAGACCATCCGCGACCTCCAGCAGGCTCTCAACGACTGCCGCAATCAGAAGCCCGTCGTAGAGCGCGTGGTTGACACCAAGCAGACCATGGAGTCTGTAGTGACTTTCCGTCAGGGCAAGTCTGTGGTTGATGCTTCTCAGCTCCCCAACGTAGAGCGCATCGCCACCTACCTCAAGAACCACAAAGACGCCAAGGTTATCATCAAGGGTTACGCTTCTCCCGAAGGTAGCGCCGAGATCAACGCCAAAATCGCCAATGCCCGTGCCGTGGCTGTTCGCGACATCCTCGTCAACAAGTACAAGGTTGCTGCCGACCGCATCACTGCCGAAGGTCAGGGTGTAGGCAATATGTTCTCTGAGCCCGATTGGAACCGTGTAAGCATCTGCACACTCGACGAAAACAAATAATCACTCCTCCAAGGTTTGATTACGACCCTATAAACGATAAGAAAGGCGAGGCCGTTAGGCTTCGCCTTTCTTCATATAATATCCAATTATTGGTTTCATTACCAGTAGTTACATATTGATGTACATGACTGGGTTGCGTCCACCTCTTTTTAGGTGTGAGATACTCATAAAGATGAATGGAGAATCATAAATCTCTTCTCCCTCAAACTCCCAGCGTCCCTTGTATTTTTCATCTGATGTGGGAAACCATCTTTTGGGTTTGAATACGCCTTGAATGGTGCCGCTGCAAATGGCAAATACAAAGTCAGCCTCTCGGGCTCGTTCAACATTTAGCCGCCATGACCTTCTCGTATAATTATACAATAGGGTCCTGTCCCATGTTCCCACAAAGCTTCTTGTGACATCAAGGCAAACAATCTTGTCGTTGTTTGGATTGAGAAACAACTCTGTGTCTTGAGAATCTTCTTTCATAGAGAAATGGATACACAGCTTTTTTACACGAGATGTTTGATAAGCTCCTCGCGGTCGCCGGGCAAGAGGTCGATGACGGGGATTTCAATCATCGTGTAGCAACCCGGTTGCTGACGCATTGATGCGCGAGCCACGCATACCAACACCTGGCCTGTCAGAGCGGGATTGTTGATGTGCATGTTGAATTCGAAGAGCTGGTTTTGCGTTTTGCCGCTCACACCCTTGCGGGTGAGGTTCACGCCATGGCCCATATCGATGACGTCGTCCACACAGGGCACCTCGATGACGTGGGTCTCGTCGTTCACAAAATAGGCGTCGGCCTTGATGGCAGCGGCCACTTTGTCGAAGTCGTAGCCCTCTTTGATTTCCACATAGACCATACGGCGGTGAATGCCCGTGCCGGTGGGGATGGTCATGGACAGGGCGGCTTTCACGCCTTCAACGGCTTTCACGGCTACGGTGTGACCCATCGACATACCCGGACCGAAGTTGGTGTAGGTGATGCCCTTGGGGGCGATGGCCTGGAGCATAGTGCGCACGATAGAGTCGCTGCCCGGGTCCCAACCGGCCGAAATGATGCTCACCGCACCTCCGGCTTTGGCGCTCTCGTTCAGACTGCGGCGCAGGTCTACGATCTTCGTGTGGATGTCAAAGCTGTCCACGGTGTTGATGCCGAGAGCCAGGATTTCTTTGGCATATTTCTCCACGCTGCGTGTAGGCGTGCTGAGAATGGCCACGTCGACGTCTTGCAGATTGCGGATGTCGTCGGTCACGGTGTAGCCGGCCAGTTCGGCGGGAACGTCTTTGGCACCTGCGCGGCGCACGATGCCGGCCACCTCAAAGTCGGGGGCGGCCTCAAGGGCCTGAAGCGTATAGCGGCCTATGTTGCCATAGCCCACAATGGCTGCTCTAATCTTTTTCATACGGATGTTGAGATTTGATAGTGATTGATGTTGAAATTCAGGCAAAAATACAAATTTCCCGACAAAAAGTCAGAAATTCAGTCTATTTATAGACAAACGCGGCTTTCTTCTCTATGTTTTTTGCCTTCCTTCTCTTTGTCTCTTAGACTTTTCGTCTTTTTGTCTCTCAGTATCTCACTGGTCGGCCGTCGGGAGTGAGTCCTTCGGCCGAGATGTAGAGGCGCCGGCAGGTGGAATTGTTGCAAAAATCCAGTTCGGCCCGGCCTTCGGCGTCGAGTGTCACCTCGCCGTTCCAGTAGAGTGTGCGGCGGAAGTCGCGCTCGCGGGCCTGCTGCCGATAGTTGGGACTCTCATACGTCTGTCGTTTTTGAAAGGCCCGATAGTTGGTGGTGCGCGTGCCTCTGGTCTTCACCGGTAGCGAGAGATTTTCATAGGCAAACACAAAGAAGGGGTCGAGATGGGCAATGGCCCCTCGCTCATTGGGTGCGATGTAGCGTGTCTCGTTGTGGTTCAGACTGACGTAGACCTCTCTGTACAGGTCAATCTCATTGCCCAGAGCCGTGTTGAGCCCCGTGCTGTCGCCATATTCGTCGGCGCCATAGGCTTTCATCTGTCCGCCGTTGTCTTGTGTCAAAGACTCACTCGTCAGTGCCGTGCGCTCGTTGGCGGCTGTGACCGGTTCGGCGTGGGTCGCCGTACCATAATTGCCGTTGTCGTCGAGTCGCAGTGTGGCAGCAGAGGGCAGCGTGAAGTCGGCATATTGGGCTTCGCCAATCACCCATCCTATGGGGCGTCGGCGCACGCGGTACTCGTGGGCAAAGGCTTTCTTCTCGAGCAACCATTGCTCAAGGCTTGGCATCGGCAACCCCTGGTCCAGATAATAGTCGGCCTCAGCGGCCATATCGTAGTGGAATTGCGACTTCTTGTCGGCCGTCCGCCTTGACACCTCCCAAGAGCGGCGTGGGCTTTTCAGTTTGAAGGGGTTGCGTTTGGTCGTCACCACCGCCGTGCCCAGTCGTGTGCTGCCGTCGTTCACCTGCAGGGCCTCTTCATAGTCTTTAGAGATTGTGGTGAAGGTGTGCAGTCGGCCGTCGGGTTGAGTCAGTTGGGTTTCGCCCGGCGCGAAGTTTTTGTTTTCCGGTGCGAAGCGTCGGTTGATGGTCACGCGATAGTCTTGCAGTTTGTCGTCTCTTTTGGTTGAGAGCATCAGCGTCCATTCGCCGTGGCAGTCGGGCAGTTCAAAGGCATAATAGCCCAAGCTGTCGGTCTCAAACTCTCCGCGCAACACCTCGCCCCGGTCGTTGTAGAGTGTTGCGTTCAGTTCAAGTTGCCCCACGTTGGCCGCCTGTGCCTTTTTCTTTTTTGAGGCAAAAAGCCCGTTGCCCCAAAGCTGCCGTGGCAATACGCGTCCGTCGAGATAGAGATGGTCTTCTATGGGTTGGCGCTTCACGAAAGGTGTGCGGCCGGCCATCATCGTCCAGTCATAGCGTCGCCAGCCTTGCACCATCATCAAGAGGTCGGTGTCGCGTCGGTGGCTCTCGTCTTGGCTTTCCAGATAATAATCGGGCCGGGCGACGTAGCCTTTCAGGTCGCTGGTGAGCAGCAGCCAGGCGGCCAGCGAACTCCGACTGCCGTTGGTGGTGGCGTCGGCGTCGGTCACGGCCACCGACACCTGGCTTCCCGGTTCGCCTTCCAGGCGGAGCGTCATATTCTTATAAGGGGCAATCGTCTTGTCGGCAAAGGTTGCGTTGAGCCGGCTCGTGGCCGTGAGGCTGTCGGGGTGAACAAAAAACAGGCGTTCAGCCCATACGTGCCCGTCGGCGTCGAAGAGTGTGAGTTGGTGAATACCCGCCTCGAGTTTGTAGGTGTCGAATTCTATGGTCGTCCATCCGTCGTCCAGTCTGAGCGTGTCGAAGTAAGTCACGCGGCCGTTGTGCATACGGGTCAGTCCCATCAGTGCGCCTTGCAGCGTCGGGCTGGCGGCCAGTCGTGTGCTCACCGCCTCCGGCCGGCTTGTGTCCACATTCATTATGCACCCCTCGTCTTCGGCCTCGGGCAAGGCGAAACGGCGACGGTGTCCGTCGATGTAGAGTTCCAGCTGTGCCGCCTCGGTGCCGGCCACGTAGTCAAACACGCCGCGGCCCTCGTGGCGGGTGGTCACAGTCGCCAGCCGTTGTCCGTCGCTTCCTGTCAGTTGGCCCTCGGCGCGGGTGATGACAGAGTCTTCGTCAAATACCTCAAAGGCCACCCGGGTGGGCAATCCTTTAATCAAGTGTCCGCCTTCGGGATAAAACCTCACCTGCGGCTTCGGTGCCGTGCCCAGATTGACCAGACGTTGCGAGCGCGCACTGTCGGCTTGGAGTGTCGCTTCCGAGCGTGAGTGGACAAAAGCCTGCGTGATGTGCAGGTTGTCGTAGTCGCCCTCGTTCTCAGGTTGGGCAAAGACGGGAATGACGCGCGAAAACACCCCTTCGGCGTCCCAGTTGGTCATATATCGGGTATAGGCTCTCAGTTCATAAAACCCATCGGCCCTGAGCCGGTCCAGAGGGATTTGTCCGCCGCCGCGTCCGTTTTCGAGTTTGATTTTGTGCGTCTGCGTCACCTCGCCGAAAGGGTCCACCAGTTCCACATAGAGCACGCCGCTGATGTCGGTCGGTGTGGCTTGGTCGGCTCGGAGCACGTAGGCTTCAAACCAGATGGTCTCACCGACGAAATAGCCCGTGTTGTCGGTGTGTACAAACACCTTCTCTTGCGGAAACAGGCGGTTGAACGTGGCCACGTTGCCCACATATTGCTTCAGTCGTCCGAGCGCATTGTCGTCTTGCCCGTGCAGTGTGAGTGACAGCAAAAAACCGAGCGCCATCAGTACGTATGTTTTTTTCATAAACGGTGGCAAGGAAGTTCAATCTATGGTGCAAAGATAGTGCAAGGTGAGCGCAGAGCAACGTAAAGCGGTAAGCGTTTTACGTTTGCTATGCCGAGCCGCAGCCTATCTTATGCAAAGATAGTGCAAGGTGAGCGCAGAGCAACGTAAAGCGGTAAGCGTTTTACGTTTGCTATGCCGAGCCGCAGCCTATCTTATGCAAAGATAGTAAATGGCGGAATAAAACGGCCAAACAAGCCCTGAAAGGGCGCAACATAATAGCCCAGGTCGTAGGCCTGGGTATAACGATGTACACTATTCTCCGGCCTGTAAGGTCGGCACGCCAAGCGTCCAATACTCAATATATTAGTTGTCTCCTTAATGTGCCGACCTTACAGGCCGGACTATACTGGATACGCCAAACCCGGGCCTGACGACCCGGGCTGATATGTTGCGCCCTTTCAGGGCTTGCGTGGCCGCTAATATACAAAAATGGGCACGTTTTGATGTGTGTTACGCCCTTTCAGGGCTTGCTTGCCGCTTATATACGAAATATGGACATGTACTGATGAGGGTTATGCCGTGATTGGCCTTGCTGGCCGCTCAATATCACAACCACCAAATTATACCCACTTTACAATAAAAACAATCTCCCACAACCCCAATCTCCCTTCTCTACCCAATTTCCTGCCTTTTCCCCAATCACCCAATCACGCCCTTGTAACTTATTGACCTTGTGGCGAATGTTGTGACTGAACGCTCCAATCACGCCAATCACACTTGTGTGCACAAAAAAGCGGACGAGTTCCACCAATGAACTCGTCCGCCACCAATCAATTGTATATGAGTAACGTTACTCCATGTTGTCCCACATACCTCCGGCAAAACCTTTGCGGTTGGAGGCAGCTTCGTTTTCAAGATCGGTCACCGTCGTCCCGTCGTCCACTTTGAGGGAAGGCGAGGCGGCAATCATTTGCTCTGTCGTCAAGTTGATGCAGAGGCTTTGGGGCTGAATATATGTTTTGATTTTCATTGTCATAATCTTTAAGCGTTTGTGGATTATTTCACGATGACCTTCTTACCGCCTACGATATAGAGGCCCTTGGCGGCAGCCTTCACTTCGCGGCCCGAGAGGT
>JBJFGJ010000210.1:0-7156 GCA_051892575.1 Alloprevotella sp.
CCACGCATACCGGCGAGCTGGGCAATCTGGTCGGCACTACCACGGGCACCGGAGTCGAGCATCATGAACACGGCGTTGAAACCCTGGTCGGCCTCGGTCATTTGCTTCATCAAGGTCTTCTTGAGGTCGGTGTTGACGTGGGTCCAGGTGTCGATGACCTGATTGTAACGCTCGTTGTCGGTGATGAAACCCATATTATAGTTGGCCGTAATCTGGTCGATTTCGTCGTTACCGCGCTTCACGATGGCCACTTTCTCTTCGGGGATGATGATGTCGTCGAGGTTGAACGACAGACCGCCTTCGTAGGCCTTGCGGTAGCCGAGGTTCTTGATGCCGTCGAGGAACTCACAGGCACGGGCCATACCGACGCCCTTGATGACGCGGGCAATGATGTCGCGCAGTGACTTCTTGGAGATGATGGTGTTGACGAAGCCAATCTCAACGGGGATAATCTCGTTGACGATGACACGGCCCACAGAGGTCTCGACAAGGTGCTTGATGGGATGGCCTTCGGCGTCGATGTCGTCTACCATCACCTTGACGGGGGCGTGCACGTCGACACGGCGCTCGTTGAAGGCGATGATAGCTTCTTCAGGACCGTAGAAGGTGAGGCCGGCTCCCTTGGCACCCGGACGTATCTTGGTGATGTAGTAGAGACCAAGCACCATATCCTGAGAGGGCACGGTGATAGGTGCGCCGTTGGCGGGGTTGAGGATGTTGTGGCTCTGAAGCATAAGCATCTGGGCCTCAAGGATGGCCTCGTTGCTCAAGGGAAGGTGCACAGCCATCTGGTCGCCGTCGAAGTCGGCGTTGAATGCCGTACAAGCCAGCGGGTGAAGCTGGATGGCCTTGCCTTCGATCATCTTGGGCTGGAAGGCCTGGATACCGAGACGGTGGAGGGTCGGTGCACGGTTGAGCAGGACGGGATGGCCCTTCATGACGTGCTCGAGGATGTCCCAGATGACAGACTCGCGACGGTCGACGATACGCTTGGCGCTCTTCACGGTCTTGACGATGCCGCGCTCGATGAGCTTGCGGATGATGAACGGCTTGTAGAGCTCGGCGGCCATCAGTTTGGGCAGACCGCACTCGCCCATCTTCAGTTCAGGACCAACGACGATGACCGAACGGGCTGAATAGTCGACACGCTTACCGAGAAGGTTCTGACGGAAACGGCCCTGTTTACCTTTGAGGTAGTCGGAGAGTGACTTGAGCGGACGGTTGCTGTCGCTCTTGACGGCACTGCTCTTGCGGCTGTTGTCGAAGAGGCTGTCGACGGCCTCCTGGAGCATACGCTTCTCGTTGCGCAGGATGACCTCGGGGGCCTTGATTTCGAGCAGGCGCTTGAGGCGGTTGTTGCGGATGAGGACACGACGATAGAGGTCGTTGAGGTCGGACGTGGCAAAGCGGCCACCATCGAGTGCCACCAGCGGACGAAGGTCGGGCGGGGTGACGGGGATAATCTTCATAATCATCCACTCGGGACGGTTGATGTCTTTGCTGGTGCGGAAGGCTTCAACCACCTGGAGGCGCTTGAGGGCCTCGTTTTTGCGCTGCACGGACGAGTCAGAGTTGGCACGGTCGCGCAACTCGTAGGAGAGTTCGTCGAGATTGAGACGCTGGAGCAGGTCGTAGACAGCCTCGGCACCCATCTTGGCGATGAACTTGTTGGGGTCGGAGTCTTCGAGATATTGATTGTCTGAAGGCACCTTCTTCAACAGCTCGAGGTATTCCTCTTCAGTGAGGAGGTCGTTGACGTTCACCTCATCCTGAAGCACACCGGGCTGGATGACCACGTAGCGCTCATAATATATAATGGAGTCGAGCTTCTTGGTGGGGATGCCGAGGAGGTAGCCCATCTTGTTGGGCAGAGAGCGGAAATACCAGATGTGGGCCACGGGCACGACCAGCTGGATGTGGCCGGCACGCTCGCGACGCACCTTCTTCTCGGTGACTTCCACACCGCAGCGGTCGCAGACGATGCCCTTGTAGCGGATGCGCTTGTACTTGCCGCAATGGCACTCGTAGTCTTTGGTGGGACCGAAGATGCGCTCGCAGAACAGACCATCACGCTCGGGTTTGTACGTGCGGTAGTTGATAGTCTCGGGCTTCAGCACCTCACCGTAAGAATTAGCCTGAATCTCTTCGGGCGAAGCCAGACTGATGGTAATTTTGGTGAAATTACTCTTTATCTTGTTGTCTCTTTTAAAAGCCATAGTAAGTGAAGTTGATGATTGAGGCGTGATGTTATTCGAGTGTGATGTTCAAGCCAAGGCCTCTCAGTTCGTGGAGAAGCACATTGAGCGACTCGGGGATACCCGGTGTGGGCATGGGGTCGCCCTTGACAATGGCCTCGTAGGCTTTGGAACGTCCCACCACGTCGTCGGACTTGATGGTGAGGATTTCCTGAAGCACGTGGGAAGCACCGAAGGCCTCGATGGCCCAGACTTCCATCTCTCCGAAACGCTGACCACCGAACTGGGCTTTACCACCAAGGGGTTGCTGGGTGATGAGAGAGTACGGGCCGATGGAACGGGCGTGCATCTTGTCTTCGACCATGTGGCCGAGCTTGAGCATATAGGTCACGCCGACAGTGGCTTTCTGGTCGAAGGCCTCGCCGGTGCCACCGTCGTAAAGCTGGGTGGAGCAGTAGCGCGGCAGTCCGGCCTTGTCGGTCCATTCGCAGAGGTCGTCGAGCTTGGCACCGTCGAAAATCGGTGTGGCAAACTTGACACCGAGCTTGCGTCCGGCAGCGCCGAGAACGGCTTCGAAAATCTGACCAAGGTTCATACGCGAAGGCACACCGAGGGGGTTGAGCACGATGTCGACAGGCGTACCGTCGGCAAGGAATGGCATGTCTTCCTGACGGACAATCTTCGACACGATACCCTTGTTACCGTGACGACCGGCCATCTTGTCGCCGACACCAATCTTGCGCTTCTTGGCAATATAGACTTTTGCCATCTGGATGATGCCCGAGGGAAGTTCGTCGCCAATGGTGATGGCATACTTCTTGCGCTTGAGCACGGCGTCCATGATGTTGTATTTCTTCAGATAGTTGATGACCAACTGACGCACCAGTTCGTTGGTGTGGTCGTCGGCCGTCCAAGAACTCAGGTCGAGCGAACTGAAGTCGAGGGGCATGAGGAGCGACTTGCTGAACTTGGCACCGGCGGGAATGACTTCCGTGCCGATGTTGTCTTTGATGCCCACCTTGGCGGTCTTGTCCTTGACGAGCTTGAGCAGCTTGTCGACCATCAGCGTCTTGAGGGCTTCGGTCTCGGCTGCGAACTCTTCGTCGAGCTTCTGCAGCTGCACCTTGTCGGCAGCCTTCGAGGCACGGGTCTTGATGGCTCTTGAGAACAGGCGGCGGTTGATGACCACACCCGAGAGTGAAGGATTGGCCTTGAGCGAAGCGTCTTTCACGTCGCCGGCCTTGTCGCCGAAGATGGCACGAAGCAGTTTCTCTTCAGGCGTGGGGTCGCTCTCGCCCTTAGGCGTGATTTTACCAATCATGATGTCGCCGGGAGCGACACGGGCACCGATGCGGATGATACCGTTCTCGTCGAGGTCTTTGGTGGCGTCCTCGCTGACGTTGGGGATATCGTTGGTCAACTCTTCCATACCGCGCTTGGTCTCGCGCACTTCGAGCGAGAACTCGTCGACATGGACAGAGGTGAGGATGTCTTCGCGCACCATACGCTCGTTGAGCACGATGGCGTCCTCATAGTTGTAACCCTTCCAAGGCATGTAGGCCACGAGGAGGTTGCGGCCGAGTGCCAGTTCGCCGTTTTCGGTGGCATAACCCTCGGTGAGGATGTCGCCCTTCTTGACACGCTGACCTTTCTCGCAGATGGGGCGGAGGTCGATGGTCATGTTTTGGTTGGTGCGGCGGAACTTGGGTATGTCATAGACCTTGGTGGCCGACTCGAAGCTGACAAACTCTTCGTCGGCGGTGCGGTCGTAAGTAATCTGTATCTTGGTGGCGTCCACGAAGTCGATGACACCATCGCCCTCGGCCGTGATCATCGTGCGCGAGTCTTCGCAGACCTGCTTTTCGATGCCGGTGCCGACGATGGGCGCTTCGGAACGGATGAGGGGAACGGCCTGGCGCATCATGTTAGAGCCCATCAACGCACGGTGGGCGTCGTCGTGCTCGAGGAAGGGAATGAGCGAAGCGGCGATAGAGGCAATCTGCTGCGGAGCCACGTCCATCAACTCGACCTGTGCAGGGGGCACAACGGGATAGTCGGCATCCTGGCGGCATTTCACTTTGTCGCGGATGAACGTACCGTCGTCGTTGAGGGGTGCATTACCCTGACCGATGATTTTGCCCTCTTCCTCTTCGGCAGAGAGATAAACCACGTGCTCGTTTTTGAGGTCAACGACAGAGTCGGCCACCTTGCGGTAAGGCGTTTCGATGAAGCCGAGCTCGTTGATCTTGGCATAGACGCAGAGTGAAGAAATCAGACCGATGTTGGGGCCTTCAGGCGACTCGATGGGGCAGAGACGGCCATAGTGGGTATAGTGCACGTCGCGCACCTCGAAGCCGGCACGCTCACGCGACAGACCGCCGGGACCAAGGGCCGAGAGACGACGCTTGTGGGTGACTTCGGCCAGCGGGTTGGTCTGGTCCATGAACTGCGACAAGGCATTCGTTCCGAAGAAAGAATTGATGACGCTCGAGATGGTCTTGGCGTTGATGAGGTCGGTCGGGGTGAAGACCTCATTGTCACGGACGTTCATGCGCTCGCGGATGGTGCGGCTCATACGGGCCAGACCGATGGCAAACTGGTTGGCCAGCTGCTCACCGACGGTGCGCACGCGACGGTTGCTCAAGTGGTCGATGTCGTCGACGGTGGCCTTGGAGTTGACCAGTTCGACGAGATATTTGATAATCTCGATGATGTCTTCACGGGTCAGCACGCGCACGTCCATATCGGTCTTGAGACCGAGCTTCTTGTTGATGCGGTAGCGGCCCACCTCGCCCAAGTCATAACGCTTTTCAGAGAAGAAGAGGTTGTTGATGACCTCGCGTGCACTGGCATCGTCGGCAGGGTCGGCATTGCGGAGCTGGCGGTAGATGTAGAGCACGGCCTCCTTCTCAGAGTTGCTGGGGTCTTTCTGGAGGGTGTTGAAGATGATGGAGTAGTCTGACGACGAAGACTCCTCGTGGTGGATGAGGATGGACTGGGCGCCGCTCTCGATGATTTGTTCGATGTGTTCGGCTTCGAGCACGGTCTCGCGGTCGAGGATAACCTCGTTACGCTCGATGGATACCACCTCGCCGGTGTCTTCATCAACGAAGTCTTCCACCCAGCTTTTCAGCACACGGGCGGCCAGTTTGCGACCGAGCACCTTTTTGAGGTTGGTCTTGTTGACCTTCACCTCTTCGGCGAGGTTGAAGATCTGGAGAATGTCCTTGTCGTTTTCAAAGCCGATGGCGCGCAAGAGCGTGGTGACAGGCAACTTCTTCTTGCGGTCGATGTAGGCGTACATGACATTGTTGATGTCGGTGGCGAACTCGATCCATGAGCCTTTGAAGGGGATGATACGTGCAGAATAGAGCTGCGTACCGTTGGCGTGGATGCTGCTTCCGAAGAAGACACCCGGCGAACGGTGCAACTGCGACACGACAACACGCTCGGCACCGTTGATGATGAAGGTGCCGTTGTTGGTCATATAAGGAATAGGACCGAGGAAGACGTCTTGCACGACGGTGTCAAAGTCTTCGTGGTCGGGGTCTGTACAGTAGAGCTTGAGTTTGGCTTTCAAGGGCACACTGTATGACAATCCACGCTCCAGACACTCTTCGATGCTGTAACGGGGCGGGTCGATATAATAATCGAGGAATTCTAAGACAAAGTTGTTGCGAGTGTCGGCGATAGGGAAATTCTCAGCAAAAACTTTGTATAGACCATCGTTTTTACGCAACTCCGAAGGGGTATCGAGCTGGAGGAAATCCTTAAAGGACTTAAGCTGTACGTCGAGGAAATCCGGATAGGGCATCGGATTTTTCACAGACGCAAAGTTTACACGTTGGTTGATTACTCTTGAGGACATTCGTGTTGTGTGTGTAAAAGTTGTTGATGTATAGACACAAAAAGGTTAAGAACCCTCTACCAGAGGATCCTTAACCATTATTTGTTAGACAAGTCGCTTAGGCGATTTCTACCTCAGCACCGGCCTCTTCGAGAGCCTTCTTGAGTGCTTCAGCTTCTTCCTTGGCAACGCCTTCCTTCAGTTTGCTGGGAGCGCCGTCAACGAGGTCCTTAGCTTCTTTCAAGCCGAGGCCGCAAGCTTCTTTAACTGCCTTTACAACCTGGAGTTTAGCAGCACCTGCGCTCTTGAGAACTACATCGAAAGATGTTTTCTCTTCAGCAGCAGCGGCACCTGCAGCAGCGGGGCCGGCAGCAACTGCAACAGCAGCAGCAGCGGGTTCAATACCGTATTCTTCTTTGAGAATAGTTGCCAACTCGTTTACTTCTTTTACTGTCAAATTTACCAATTCTTCAGCAATAGCTTTGATATCTGCCATTTTCGTAATTATTTGTTATTGTTTTGTATTCGGTGAATTGTTTGGAAATTACTCGGGACGTTCGCCCAAAGTCTTCAGCACGCCGTGGATAGTTTGTCCAGCCGACTGGAGAGAAGAGATAACGTTCTTTGCAGGCGACTGCAGCAAGGCCACAACTTCTGCAATGACTTCGTTTTTGCTCTTGATAGCGCAAAGGGTATCGAGCTGGTCTGCACCGATATAGAAACCTTCTTCGGCATAGGCTGCCTTGAGGGCGGGCACACCGCTTTTACCTACTTCCTTGATGAGTTTGGCGGGCGCATTGGCGGTGTTGCAGAAGAACACGGCCGTGCTGCCTTTCAACACATCATAGAGGGGAGAGTAATCGATTTCAGCTGCTTCGAATGCCTTGTGGAGGAGTGTGTTTTTCACTACGACCATTTTGATGTCGGCACCGAAACATTTTCTACGCAAACTGCTGGTAGCTTCAGCGTTCATACCGGTCACGTCGACCAGGTAGAAGTGAGCATACTCGTTGAGTTTTGCACCGAGTTGTTCGATGATGGATTGTTTATCTTCCTTTCTCATGATGGTAATTCAATTAAATTTCGTCGACAGATTTGGGATCTACCTTGATAC
>JBJFGJ010000211.1:0-7145 GCA_051892575.1 Alloprevotella sp.
CCACCGTCTTTCTCACGCCCAGTCTTTTGGCTTCGAGGCAGGCCAGGATGTTGGCCTCGGCACTCTCGGTGATGGCCACAAATGCCTCTGCGTCAGAGATGCCTTCGTCTTGCAGCAGGTCTATGTCGCGCCCGTCGCCGTGGATGACCAGCGTGTGGCGTGCTTCGATGATTTCGTTTAGTCTCTCACAGCGTGCGCGGTCCGACTCCACTATTTTCACGTGCATATAGTCCGGCTTGTAGTAGAGCGCCTGAACGGCCGTGCTGCCGCCACCCATAAAGAAGACGTTTTTCACCTCGGGGTAGTCTTGCTTGTCGGTGATGTCGCGGATGTAGTCCACATATTTGGGCGTCGTCATGAAGTAGACCAAATCGCCCGGCATCACTTCGTCGTGGCCGTGGGGAATGATGGTTTCTTGTCCGCGTTTGATGGCCACGATGTGGTAGGGCGCTTCCGGGCCGCAAAGTTTATAGAGAGGTGCGCCCAGGATGAGTGCGCCTTCTCTCACCTTGATGCCCAGCATGAGCAGTGCGCCGTCTTGTATTTCGAGCCATTGTCTCACCCAGCTGTGCTTCACGTTGTGCATAATTTCGCGTCCGGCGAGCATTTCGGGGTAGATGATGGAGTCAATGCCCACGGTCTTGAAAAAATCGCGGTGTTCCGCGCGCGTATATTCATAATTGTCCACGCGTGCCACCGTGCGTTTGGCGCCCAGTTTTGAGGCCAGCATACAGCAGGTCATGTTGTGGGCCTCGTCGGGTGTGACGCCGATGAAGAGGTCAGCATCGCCCACTTCGGCCTGTTTGAGCACTTTGATGGACGAGGGAGAGGCGCAGGTGGTGAGCAGTTCAAAGTTGGCGCCGATGCCTTCCAGTCTTTCGGCCGACTCATCGATGAGCGTGATGTCGTGTTGTTCTTTCGAAAGCAGCTTGGCCAGGTGGGTACCCACTGCGCCGGCGCCGGCTATGATGATTTTCATGTGAGATTTGTTTTGCTTTAGAAGTATGGTTCTGCCCGGGCAGCCGGGTCGTGGCCCGGTCAGAGTCAAGCGTCGGCTTGGCGTTTGATTTGCGTCTTTATGGCCTCGGCGATGTGGGCTTGGTCGGTGTGGGTGATGGTCCGGAGCTGGGCCACGGTGCCGTGCTCCACAAATTCGTCGGGCAGGCCCAGGCGGGTGATGGATGGCGTGAAACCGTGGTCGGCCATCCATTCCAGCACGGCCGAACCCATTCCGCCGGCTCTCACGCCGTCTTCGATGGTGACGATGTGGTTGAAACGCCGTGCCACCTCTTCGAGCAGTGCGTCGTCCAATGGTTTGAGAAAGCGCAGGTCGTAGTGAGCCACTTCGATGCCCGTCTCGGCCTTCACCGCGTCAATGGCATCGGCTGCCTCAAGCCCTATCGGACCAATGGAAATCACGGCCACTTTGTTGCCGTCTCTGAGTCGCCGTCCCTTGCCCACGGGTATCTCTTCGAGCGCGCAGTGCCGGTCGGCGCCCCGTCCTTTTCCTCGGGGGTAGCGTATGACGAAAGTGCCTTTCCCGGGCAGTTGGGCCGTGTACATCAGACGTCGCAGTTCGGCCTCGTCGAGTGGCGAGGCAATGGTCAGGTTCGGTATGGGACGCAGCGCAGCCAAGTCGAAAGCGCCGTGGTGAGTGGGACCGTCTTCGCCCACCAGTCCGGCGCGGTCAAGGCACATCACTACCGGCAGCGATAGCAAGGCGGCGTCGTGAATGATATTGTCGTAAGCCCTTTGGGCAAATGAGGAGTAGATGTTACAGAAAGGCAGCAGGCCGTCTTTGGCCATACCGGCCGAGAAAGTCACGGCGTGTCCTTCGGCAATGCCCACGTCGAAGGTGCGCTCCGGCATGGCCTTCATCATGATATTCATCGAGCAGCCCGTCGGCATGGCCGGTGTCACTCCCACGATGCGGTCGTTCATCCGTGCCAGTTCGAGCAGCGTTTCGCCAAACACGTCCTGGAAGCGTGGCGTGCCGCCCGAACCTGTCGTGATGCGCTCGCCGCTGTCTTTGTCGAAGCGTCCCGGTGCGTGCCATTCGGTGGCCGCTTCTTCGGCCGGCTTGAAGCCCTTGCCTTTGACCGTGTGGATGTGGAGCAGTTTGGGGCCTTTCATGTCTTTGATTTCTCTGAGCGTGCGCACGAGGCCCTTGACGTTGTGCCCGTCGGTAGGTCCGAAATAGCGGATGTTCATACCCTCAAAGATATTCTGTTGCCCGCCCACCAGGGCCTTGAGCGAGTTGTTGAAGCGCAAGATGCGCCCTTTGCGTTTCTCGTTGAGCAGACCCCATTTCGACATTTGCCTGGAGAGTCCCAGACGCAGGCGGTTGTAGGTGCGTCCCGTGTGGAGGTGGCCCAGATATTCCTTCATGCCGCCCACGGCCGAGTCGATGCTCATGTTGTTGTCGTTGAGAATGATGAGCATATTGTTGGGCGTGTCAGAGACGTTGTTGAGGCCTTCAAAGGCCAGTCCGCCGCTCATGGCGCCGTCGCCGATCACCGCCACCACGTGTCTGCCCTCGCTCCCCGTGTCTTTCACGGCCGCCAGGGCCATGCCCAGGGCCGCACTGATGGAGTTTGAGGCGTGGCCGCAGGCAAAGGTGTCGTATGGGCTTTCGAGAGGGGAGGGGAAGGGGCGGATACCGCCCAGTTTGCGGTTGGTTTTGAATTGGTCGCGGCGTCCGGTGATGATCTTGTGCCCGTAGGCCTGGTGTCCCACGTCCCAGACGATGCGGTCTTCGGGCGTGTTGAACACATAGTGCAGGGCCACGGTGAGTTCCACCGTCCCGAGGCTCGAGGCGAAGTGTCCCGGATTGTCGGCCAGTTCGTCGATGATGTCCTGACGCAGCTCCCGGCAGATTTCGGGCAGTTCGTCGAGGGAATGGCCGCGCAAGTCTGCGGGGGAATTGATATGGTTGAGATATTTGAAGTGGTTGTCTTCTTGCATGTCGGGGGGTGAAGTCCTTGGGATGGGTCGTGCCGGTGTGGTCTGTCGATGTTGTAGGTTTGTGTGGCCTTGTGCAGACATAGGGCACGAAGGCAAAATTACTATAAAAAAAGAAAAACCGCTTGCAGATAACTTAAAAAAACGGCCTCGGCCGGGCCCGAACAAGGCCGATAATTCAAAAAAACGGTTTCTCCCGCCTTTCAATTCCTTGATTATTCGTAAACTTGCATTGTGCTAAACCATCCCAAACGTCACACAACCACCCTTTCAGCCTATGTCGCATACACAACCCATACGTCAGCTCAGCCTCGACGAAGCCCGCGAACTTGGGGGCGGCTCCATGCCCTATCTCTCGGGCCGTCTCACGCTCATCGACCGTTTTGAAGACTTGGAGGTGTCGGGCGAAAAGTTTCAGCCCGCTTTTTTGGTGTTTGGCATCTGCACAGCCGGCAGTGCCGTGGTATGGCTGGGCGAGAGAGAGGTGCGCGTGGCTTGCGGCGACCTGTTGCTCTGTGTGGGCCAGGCGGTGATGAGCTGGCAGAGCAAGACCGACGATTTCCGCGCCATGGCTCTCCTTGTCTCGCGCGAGTGTCTGGCCGACTCCATTATGGGGCTCCATCAGTTGTGGCCCTATCTGCGTTTCATCTATAAAGACCCCGTGGTGCATCTCGACGCCGACGAACTTGCGCATCTCAGACACACCTACGACTTCATGCGTTATCGGCTTTCGACGGCGCCGTCGCGGCGTTTCGTGGGCGAACAGCTGTCGCTCTTGCTGCGTATGGCCTATTTCGACGTGTGTGGCTTTCTGGAGCAGCGCTATCCCGACACCCGGGGCGAGCACGCTGCGGGCTATGCCGTCTTCGACCGTTTCCTCCACTTGCTCGACGAGCATTTCCGCGAGCAGCGCAGTGTCACCTGGTATAGCGACCGGCTTTGCCTCACGCCGAAGTATCTTTCGGAGGTGGTCAAGGCCGTGAGCGGACAGACGGCCGGGCAGTGGATCACCACTTTCGTCATTTCCGAGGCCAAACGTCTGCTTGCCGACACGTCGCTTTCGGTCAAGGAGATTGCCCAGGCGCTGCATTTCACCAGTCAGAGTTTTTTGGGCAAGTATTTCAAGAATGTCACCGGCCTTTCGCCGTCAGACTATCGCCACGAGCTCGAGAAGTGAGACGTAGAGACAGAGAGTCTGAAAGTCAAAGAGACAAAGAGATAAACAGATAAAGAAATAAAGAGACAGAGAGTCTAAAAGTCAAAGAGTCAAAGAGATAAAGAGACAAAGAGATAAAGAGTGGCTTCGCCCCATTGCCTTCCAAGCAATAAGGAGCGAAGCCACACTTTTTGTCTCTTGGTCTCTTCGTCTTTTAGTCTATTCCCGTCAGAGCCACATCAGAGCGAGCCTGTAGGCCACGAAGGCCAGGGCATAGGCCACGAGCGTGGTATAGGTGGCGGTGAAGAGGGCATATTTCCAGCGGCCGCTCTCGGCTTTTATGGCGGCAATGGTGGCCAAGCAGGGGAAATAGAGCAGCACAAACACGAGAAAGCCCAGTGCCGCCGCCGGCGTGATGCCGCTGCGGCTCATCGTGGCCATGAGATGGCCTTCGGAGATGTCGGCATCGTCGGTTTCGGGCGTGTTGTAGAGTACGCCGAGTGTGCTCACCACCAACTCTTTGGCGCCCACGCCGGCCACAATGCCCACGCCCATACGCCAGTCGCAGCCCAACGGGCTCACTGCCGGTTCTATGGCGTGACCGATTTGGCCCAGATATGACTGCTCTTGCCGCTCGGCAGGGGTGAGCGACTCGTCGGTGCCCGAGGGGAAATAGCCCAAGGCCCAGACCACCACGGCAGCCACCAGGATGATGCCGCCCATCTTGCGCAGATATTGACGGCCTTTTTCCCAACTGTGGCGCACCACGCCGCGCATCACGGGCATGCGGTAGGGCGGCATTTCCATCACGAAATGACTCTCTTCGCCGGGGTGAATGACGCGGCTCAGCAACGCAGCGGCCACAAAGGCCATGACAATGCCGGCCACATAGAGGCAGAGCATGACGAGAGCCGCGTGCGAGGGGAAGAAGGCGCCACACACCACCGTGTAGACCGGCAACCGGGCCGAGCACGACATAAACGGCAGCGTCATCATCGTGATGAGGCGGCTCTTGCGGCTTTCGATGGTGCGCGTGGCCATCACGGCAGGCACATTGCAACCGAAGCCCATCATCATCGGAATGAACGACTTGCCGTGGAGTCCCATGCGGCGCAGCAGAGGGTCGGCCAGCAGGGCCGTGCGTGCCATATAGCCCGAGTCTTCGAGCAGCGAAATGAAGAAATAGAGTATGAGAATGTTGGGCAGAAACACAATGACGCTGCCTACGCCTGCCACCACGCCGTCCAGCAGCAGGTCTTTGGCCCATCCGTCGCCGAGGTGACTGCTGATGGTGGCCGAAAGGGCTTCGATGCCGGCATTCATCCAGTCCATGGGATAGGCGCCGAGGGTGAAAGTGGCATAAAAGATGAGGCCCATCAGGGCCAAAAAGACCAGATAAGCCACCGGCGTGCGGGCCATCAGTTTGTCGATGTGGGTGGAAAGCCGCGAGGCCTTGCTCTCAGCCGGGAGGTAGATGCCGTCGAGCAGGGTGCGTATGGCTTTGGCCCTTGTATAAGGGGAAGGGCGCATCGCCGCCATCACGCGGTCGGTGGGCGAAGGGCCGGCGTCTGTCTTGGGCCGGTCGGCGCTGAGGCTCTTTTGGTGAAGGGCTATGGCCGCTCTGAGTGCGTCTTTGACGCCTCGGCCGCGATTGGCCGCCGTCGTCACCACCGGTACGCCAAGACGTTCCTGCAAGGCTTCCACGTCGAGTCGGCTACCGCTCTGCTCCACCTCGTCATACATATTGAGCACGCAGACCATAGGCAGTCCCATGGCTTTGATTTGCAGTGTGAGCAGCAGGTTGCGCTCAAGGTTGGTGGCGTCCATCACGTTCACCACCACGTCTGTCCGTCCGCGTGCCAGTTCGTTGGCCACATAAGCCTCTTCGGGGCTGAAGGCGCGCAGCGAGTAGGTGCCGGGCAGGTCGACAATGCGCAGCCGTCGGCCGTCGAGGGTGGTGTGTCCCTCGGTGCTCGTCACGGTCACGCCGGCATAGTTGCCCGTGCGCTCGTGGCCGCCTGTCGAGGCATTGAAGAAGGCCGTTTTGCCGCAGTTGGGGTTGCCCACGAGGCAGATGGTGACGGGCCGCCCGGTGTCGGTCGTGGGGGCGTGTGCGTGCTTTTTCCGCGGTCCGCAACTGGGACATCCCGCACAGTTGCCGTGGCAGTGTCGGGCGCGGATGAACTCGTCGGTGAGCGGGTCTATGGTGAAGTCTTCGGTGGTGGCCTCGGCGGTGGCAAGAGCCTCGGCCTGTGCTTCGGCCGTCTCCACCAGCTTGGCCTCGCAGCGGCGCAGCGCCACCTTCTGCCCGTTCATTTCAAAGACAATGGGCGTGCCCGGCGGCGCAGCCCATACGCGGGTCACTTTTTGTCCTTGTATGAAGCCCATCTCCTCGAGATGCCGCCTGATTTGCGTAGAGCCCGAGAGAGCGGATATATAGGCCGATTGGCCGTTTGGCAGTTGGGAGAGGTTCATGGATTGTTGGCAGTTTTTTTGTGCAGTGCCGTCGCCGCCATGCCGCCATTTGTCGGCATTGGCGTGTCTTGAAGCAAAGCGAAGGCGAAGTTACGCATTTTTTCTGTGGGTAGTATGCGTTGGCGGGTTGTTTCGGCGTTTGGTCGCGCCTTGGGGCTTTTGTTATCGCCAACTTGCGCCGCCGGCACAAAGTTACAGCCTCGCTGCCGGCCCTGCAATCGCCGCAGTCGGGTATATTCCCGCCACACCCGGTCTGTGGCCGCCCCGGCACTACCCACAGCGGGTGAGTGCGTCGGCGTTTTGTCTTTTTTCGTGGCTCCGGGAGGGGCTATCTTTGGACAAAGACGAAGAGAGAGCCCCCTGTGTGGGGCTTTTTTTCGTGCCTTTCGGCTGTTTACGGGGTTAGGGCGCGTTTTTCCTGTCCTTATGGCAGGAAAAACTGTCCTTAGCCGAGGCGATTTTTACCCTTAATGCAGCTCGGCCCGCGATGCTTTTTCGTCAACTTTCTCCTATTTTCTGAAGAATTCTCCGGCTAATGGTTTGATAAAGAATG